>JBJXEH010000168.1:0-3624 GCA_046153995.1 Micropepsaceae bacterium | reverse complement strand
GCCTTGGGAATCGGCCAAATTCATGAACTACCGCCACGCCTATCACGCCGGAAACTTCGCCGATGTGCTCAAGCACGGCGTGCTGGCGTGGGTCGTGCGCTACCTGCAACAAAAGGAAGCACCCTTAAGCCTGATCGACACCCACGCGGGGGCCGGCGTCTACGACCTGACCGGGGTGGCGGCCGCTAAGACCAGTGAAGCGAAGGGCGGCATCCTCCGCATCGTATCGAAGGATGCCCCGCCGGCGTTGCAGCCCTACCTCGACGTCGTTCGCGAAATGAACGGCGACGAGATCAAATCCTACCCAGGTTCCCCCGCGCTGATGCTGGCACTGGCCAGAGAGAACGACCGCGTCTTCGCCTGCGAACTCCACCCGGAAGACAGCGAGGCGCTACGCCGCTCGCTCGGCGCTGACCCGCGCCTGCGCGTGACAACCGGCGACGGCTACGAACGCCTATTGACGCTGGTCCCGCCGCGCGAAAAGCGAGGCCTCGTGTTGATCGACCCGCCGTTCGAAGAACCGGACGAATTCGAACGCCTAGCCCGCGCCTTCATCGCCGCCCACCGCAAATGGCCGACCGGCACTTACGTCCTCTGGTTCCCGGTCAAACACCCAAGCGAACTCGATCGCTTCCAAGCCGAACTATTAAGCGCCGGGATCAAGAGGCTGACGCTGGTCACCTTCAACGTCGCCCGCGCGGAAGGCCTGAGCAAGACCGGCCTCATCCTCTGCAACGCCCCCTTCACATTCGGCTCCGAATGGAGCGCTACTCTGGCGTGGCTCACGGAAAAACTAGCGCAAGGGCAGGGCGCCCGCGCCGAAACCGTGGCGTTAACGGGCGACTAGCGGCTTTCTTGCAGCCGAAAGGCTCCTCGGCTATTCATCCCGCCCTCAAACGACCACGCTTACCTCAGCACGGATGGGTGGCAGAGTGGTCTATCGCACCGCACTCGAAATGCGGAGTACGGCAACGTACCGTGAGTTCGAATCTCACCCCATCCGCCACCCTACGCCTTCGGCTTCGGGTGGCAGGCCACCCTTCGTGGCCCTGCCGCGCGAAGGCGCTTAGGCATAGGAGTGTCTCCCGAAGCTCCTCTTCGGAGCGTAGGGAGACGGACGCGTGTGGTATGTCTACTTTCTGAAATTATCGAACGGCGACATCTATGTGGGATCGACAAGCGATCTCAGACGTCGGTTCGAAGCCCATCAACGAGGGCACGTGGTCTCGACGAGGGCGCACACACCAACCAAGCTTATGTCCTATGTCGCCGTGCAATCGGAGCCGATCGCGCGCGAACTCGAGAAGTACTTCAAGTCGGGTTCCGGCAAAGCGTTTGCGAACAAGAGATTCTTGCGATCAAGCGGCTAAGCCAGCGCCCCTGCCCGCACCGCATCGATGACGGTCATCGACGTCACTGGATCGTCGGCGGCCAGCGGAAACGGCGCCCCGTCGAGTAGCGTGGCTGCGACCGCCTGAAGTTGCGCCGCAAACGTTGAAGGCCCCTCGACGGTTTCCGAGCGCGTCTTGCCGCCGATATCGACGTCCAGCTGGTGCCCCATCTGCGGAGCAAGCGGGTTCAGCACTTTGATCGCACCGCGCTCGCCGATGATATTTAGAAACGCGGCGAACCCGCTGCCATCCATGCTGCAAGCAACCGTTGCCTTCGCCCCGCTTGGAAACCGCAGCACCGCTTCCGTCACAGCATCGACGCCATCGACGATGCGCATCGACGCGCGCTCGACAGCCGGCTCCTCGCCCGTCGCAACCCGCACCCACTGCAGCGGATAGCAGCCGAGGTCCATCAACGCACCGCCGCCGAGGCTCGCGTTCCAGCGAAACTCGTCCGCGGACTTCGCGATCGGCACGTGAAACGCGGCATCGAGCGACGCGATCTTCCCCAACGCGCCGCTGCGGCAAATTTCGACAATCCGATGCCAAAGCGCGTGATGGCGATAGTGGAACGCCTCAAAAACGCGCTGTCCGGCCCGCTCACCCGCCGCAAGAACGCCGCGCGCCTCCTCCGCGGTCATCGCAAACGGCTTCTCGACAAGCACGTGCTTACCCGCCTCAAGGGCCTTGATCGCGATCCCCGCATGGAACGCTGGCGGCGTCGCCACATAAACGAGATCGATCGCAGGATCGCCGATCAGCGCGTCATACGATGCATGCACTTTGGCGATCCCATGCTCCGCCGCAAACGCTTGCGCCCGCTTGGGGTCGCGCGCCGCAATGGCGGCCACCGTGACCCGCGCAACCTCGCGCGCAGGCACCATCATCGCGTAGACCGCGACACGTGCCGCCCCAATGACGCCGATGTTGATTGTCACGCGCGGCTCCCATGTGCCCGAAGGGGGCTTAGGGACCACGCTACCGCGAACGCTGGCGATCTAGAAGATCAGCGAAAACACGAAATACACGCCCGCCCACGACGCGGCGGCGAGCGTGATCCACGCCGGGATGCTCCACTGCAGCGGCACGACGTCCTGCTCCGGCGCCGCGAACGCATCGACCGTCAACGGCATCTTTGTCCTGAAGTGGATATTGCTCATGCCCGCACCCGCACCGTTTTCTTTTGTCGTGATTCGTATTTTCGAATCATCGGTGCACGGAGTTTACCAGACGCAACGAATCTTCAAGGCACGGCCGACCCGTCCGTCCCCGGACGATTGGCATCGCGCCACAGCTTTAACGCGAAAGCGCCTACTCTCAGTTGGTGTCAGTTGAACGTGATCAGCGTCGAGCCGACCGCAAAGCTCGCGCCGAACCCGATCATCAGCGCGTTGTCGCCCTTCTTCGCCTTGCCCTCGGCGACGAGCTGATCGAGCAGCAGCGGAATGCTGGCGCTCGACGTGTTGCCGGTTTCGGCGAACGAGGCGCAAAGTTTCGAAGGGTCGATCCCCGCCGACTTGCAAGCCGGGATTAGAATGCGCGTCAGGTTGGCCTGATGCGGAATCAGCCAGTCGATCTGATGCCCGTCGTTCATGTATCGGTGGATCTCGTCGACCAAAATGCGCGTCGCGCCGACCGCAACCGGCGGTCCCGCCATATACCAGCGCACGTCCTGTGGCACCTCAAGCGCGGGGTTGCTCGCTTGCATGCCGGCGCCCTTGATCAGGCCAATCGTCCCCGCATCGATCATCGATGTCGCGCGCGTGACCTTGATCGTGGCGAGGCCCTCCGCACCCGGCTCCAGCAGCACGCCGGCCGCCGCATCGCCGAACAACGTCGAAATCCCGAACGCCTTCGGATCGTAAGCGATGCAGCGCGAAGAGAACTCTATGGCGAGGCAAGCAACGCGCCGGTAGCCCATAGCCTGAATCAGACTCTTGCCCACCGTTAGCGCATACATGAACCCCGTGCACGCGTTGCTCGATATGTCGAGTACGAACGGATGCGCCAGCGCGCCGTACTTTTCGCGCGCGACCGCCACGACCTGCTGCGAAATGCCGGGAAACCCTTGCGTCGAAGACGACGACACGATGATCGCGTCAAGCGTCGCCCAGGCGTGCTCGTCCATCATCTTCTCAAGCAGCGCGAACCCGACCTCGACCGGCATCTCCTCCGGCCCAAAGAACCGGCGCGCGCGCAAGCCCGTCTTCTGCTCGATCACCTCGGCACGCTG
>JBJXEH010000167.1:0-2615 GCA_046153995.1 Micropepsaceae bacterium | reverse complement strand
TTAGCTTGATGTGGAGCGCGCCCATGGCGGAGTCGGGCGGTGGTTTCATGATGTCGAACTTCGTTTCGGGCAGCATCTTGAAGCCTTCGCGCGCGCCCAGGACGTACCACATATACGCCTCGACCAGGTCGGTGCGGCCGCCGTCGCCGGTTTCGAGCATGAGTCCGGTGTTGTACATTGCGGGGCCGTGGCCGTATTTCGCGCTCCAACCGTACCAACGCGCCGCTTCGATCAGGTTTTCGGGGACACCGTATCCGTTGTCGTAGATCGTGCCCAAATCCATCATTGAGCGGCGCTCGCCGCCCATCGCGGCTTGCAGGTGGTATTTGCGCGCTTTCTCGAAGTCGCGGTCGATGACGCCGCGTTTGCCGTCCATGTACTCGACGCCGAGGCGGCGGGCGGATTCGACGTCGCCGGTGCCCGCGCGCTCCGTCCACCAGGCGAGCGCTTCGGCGTAGAGACCGCGGCGGTAAAGGTCTTCGCCCTCTGTGCGCGGGGCTGTGGCCGTCTGTTCGGCTTGCGCGATGATCGTGTGTGCGGCGAAGGGGACGCTCGCGGCGACGATAGCGGCGAGGGCGAGGCGGGCAAAGAGGTTCATTGGTGGTTCCACGCGTGTACTTGGGACGTCCGACTTTGCCGGGCGGGTTTGGGAATTGCTAGTGGGCTTGAAGCTTGCCCGGCGATTGCGCAAGGTGCCTACGGAGGTTGCATGATGGCGCAGAAGGTCACGATCTATCACAACCCGCGCTGCGAAACGTCGCGCAACGTGCTCGGCTTCATCCGCGCGGCGGGGATCGAGCCCACGATCATTGAATATCTGAAGGACCCGCCGTCGCGGAGCGAGCTGCTCTCGCTGGTCAAGCGGTCCGGCGGCACGGCGCGCGATATGCTGCGCGCGAAGGAGGCGTTGGCGGCGGAGCTGGGGCTTCGCGATTCCAAGGTCAGCGACGCGAAGATCGTCGATGCGATGATGGAACATCCGATCTTGATCAACCGGCCAATCGTGGTGACGGCGCACGCCGTGAAGCTGTGCCGGCCGTCGGAAACGGTGCACGATATTTTACCGAAGAAATGAGGATGCCATGAAAGCCGCCGTCTATTACGAGAATGGGCCGCCGTCCGTGTTCAAGTATGAGGACGTGGAGGACCCGGTTTGCTACGCGCCGGGCGTCGTCATCAAGGTCGAGGCCGTGTCGATCGAGGGTGGGGACACGTTGAACCGTCTTGGCGGGGCGCTGATCACGAACCCGCATATTGTGGGCTATCAGGCGGCGGGGACGATCGTTCAGGTTGGGAAGGAGGTCACGCACCTCAACGTCGGCCAAAAGGTCGTGACCGTGAACGCGTTCGGCAGCCACGCCGAGCTGCGCGCGGTGCCGGCGCGCAATGCGTGGCCGATTCCTGATGGGTTCGACGTGCGAGAGGCCTCCGCGATCCCGGTGCCGTTCGGCACGGCCGACGATTGCTTGTTCGAGTTCGGGCGGCTGAAGGCCGGCGAGACGGTGCTGGTGCAGGCGGGCGCGGGGGCGGTTGGGATCGCGGCGATACAGCTCGCAAAGCGCGCAGGCGCGCGGGTGCTTGCGACGGCGTCGAGCGACGAGCGGCTGGCGCGGTTGAAGCCGCTCGGCATGGATCACGGCATCAACTATGCGAAGAACGACGTGGTTGCCGAGGTGATGAAGCTCACCGACAACAAGGGCGTGGACGTCGTCGTCGATCCGGTCGGCGGATCGACGTTGCAAAAAAGCTTGCTATCGCTCGGCGCGCGCGGGCGTTGCTCGATGGTCGGCAATGCGGGCCGCGAAGCCATCAAGCTCGACGTGTCGAGCTTGATGGCAGGCAACCGCTCGCTGACCGGCGTGTTCCTGGGCGCCGAGATTTTCACCGACCGCGTGCACGACATGATCCAACGCCACATCGACGACGTGGCGCGGGGCAAGCTCAAGGTCGTGATCGACAAGACGTTTGCGCTGAAAGACGCCGCTGCTGCGCATGCCTATATCGAGAGTCGGCAGGCGGTGGGACGCGTGTTGCTGATTCCGTGATGAGGCTCAATCCCTGGGAGCGCCGGCATCCTGCCGGCACTTTCTGACTCTTCATCGCTCAAGAGCCGGCAGGATGCCGGCGCTCCCAGGGCAAGTGCCTCCCTTCAGCCCGATGTGCTTGTCAGAGTCAGAAGCGGCCACCCGTCCTGAAGCCGCCGCTGCGTCCACTGCCGCCGATTTTTATGCCTCCGATTTTTGGGAAGCCGCTTGAGGGTAGGCGGAAGCGGGGGCTTTTGCCCCAGGAGGTTGAGCGCCGGTCGTCATCATCGTCGTCGTCATCGTCGTCCCAGTCGCGGCGTTTGCTGTAGCCGCGTTCGAAGACGTCCCAGAGTACCGCGCCTTGGAGTGCACCGCGGACGATGCCGCCGATCAGGTCGGTCAGCATGTCGTTGTTGTTGATCTGGAACTGGCCCCAGGGGCCGTCGTAGTTCTTGGCGCGCACCTTGTCGCGCACGCCTTCGAGTTCGCTGCGGCGGCGGGCGATTTCGCGGGTCTCGTCGCGAATCTTCGTCACCTCGCCTTCGGCCTTCGCGATCGCGTTTTGCGTGAGCTCGATTTGCTGCACCAGAC
>JBJXEH010000166.1:0-3457 GCA_046153995.1 Micropepsaceae bacterium | reverse complement strand
TCATCGATGGCGGACAGCCATGGACCGCGGCGCTCACTGTCACGTTTTTCCGCAAGAAACCCGCGCACGTTCTCTACCCGTCGCGAAAAAACTGCGGCGAGATCGTGTGCGTGGACATCGGCATCTCTGACGGCATGCTGAACGCGCTTACGGATGTGGCAACACAACGCCGCAGCGCGTGTTTGGAGAATCTGGAGCCGCCGCCTATCAAACCGCTCGCGCCGGCAACACACAAATACCAGCGCGGCCACTGCGTTGTGGTCAGCGGACCGTCAAGCGCAACAGGCGCTGCCCGCCTCGCTGCACGCAGCGCGCTCCGAGTCGGTGCAGGGCTGGTCACCGTCGCCGGCGAGGCGGCGGCCATTCCGGTCCTGAGCGCCGCTCTGACCTCGATCATGGTGCGCGAAGCGGGGACACCGGCAGCCTTACATACGCTGCTCGAAGACAAGCGCTACAACGCCGTCGTCATCGGCCCCGGCAACGGCATCGGCCAAGCGACGCGCGACCGCGTCGCCGTTGCGCTGTCGTCGCTCGCCTCCGTCGTGCTCGACGCCGACGCTCTGACGTCCTTCTCGGAGGCACCCGAAGCCCTGATCAAGCAGCTCACGCCGCGTGCCGTTCTAACCCCGCACGAAGGCGAGTTCGACCGCATCTTCCCGAACCTGCTCAAACAATCGCCGAACAAGATCGAAGCCGCACGGATCGCGGCGCAAAGGGCAGGGGCGGTCGTTGTGCTCAAAGGCGCCGACACGGTGATCGCAAACCCCGATGGCACGACGGTCGTGAACACCAACGCACCGCCAGATCTCGCGACCGCAGGCTCTGGCGACGTGCTCGCGGGCATCATCGGCGGCTTGCTCGCGCAAGGCATGCCGCCGTTCGACGCTGCGCGAACCGGCGCGTACCTTCACGGCCTCTGCGGCAGAATCGCGGGGCCCGGCCTCATCGCCGAAGACCTGCCCGAACTGCTACCGAAGGCCGTTGAAATGGCGCAGAAACCAGGGGTTTCCGGCCTTTGAGTTTCTGAATCGCCCTGCTATAGAGCGCGCCTTGTTTTCCAACAGGCACCCGGCGCTTAACGTCGGCGTCAGATTTGGGTACGCACGCTGGCACCAAGCGGGCGTGGCGGAACTGGTAGACGCGCTGGATTTAGGTTCCAGTGACGAAAGTCGTGGGGGTTCAAATCCCTTCGCCCGCACCATCGCGCACCCTGATCACCGGCGCCGTCGCCATCGATTGAGGCAGGACTAGATAAGCCAATGCAGATTACCGAAACCGTCAACGATCACCTTCGCCGCGAATTCCGCATCACGGTCGAAGCGCGCGACCTCGCCGCAAAGCTGCTGACACGGCTTGAGGGGATGAAGGACCAGGTTCAGCTCAAGGGCTTCCGCCCTGGCAAAGTGCCGGTCGCTCACCTGCGCAAGACGTTCGGCAAATCGATGATGGGTGAGATCGTCCAAGAAGCAGTGGCCGAGTTCAGCCAGAAGGCCGTCGACGATCGCTCGCTGCGCCCGGCGATGTCGCCGCAGATTCAGCTCGTCAGCAAAGTCGAAGAGGTTATCGCCGGCGCCGAAGACCTGGTCTTCACGATGGGCATCGACCTGATGCCCGACTTCAAGCTGGCTGATGCCACGTCGATCTCGCTCATGCGCCCGATGACGGACGTTAGCGACGACGACGTCCTCCAATCGCTAAAGCGCCTCGCCGCGCAACAACGCACGTTCGAGCCGAAAGGCGACGACGCGCAGGCGCAAGACGGCGACCAGTTGGTGATCGATTTCACCGGCAAGATCGACGGCATCCCCTTCGAAGGCGGCACGGCGGAGAATGCCGAACTTGTGATCGGTTCAGGTAGCTTCATCCCGGGCTTCGAGGAGCAACTGAAAGGTTCGAAAGCGGGCGACGCAAAGGTCGTCGCGGTGACATTCCCGGCGGAGTACCCGGCGGCAAACCTGGCCGGCAAGTACGCCGACTTCGATGTGGTTGTGAAAGAAGTGCGCCGGGGCATCGAAGCTGAGGTGGATGAGACGCTGGCGACGAAGCTTGGCCTCGACAGCTTGGACAAGCTTCGCGACGCCGCGCGCGCACAGCTCACGAACCAATTCGGTCAAGCAAGCCGTGCCCACCTGAAGCGGGCGCTGCTCGACGCACTAGACAGCTCGCACAGTTTCGACCTGCCAATGGGCATGGTGGAGGCCGAGTTCAAACAAATTTGGACGCAGGTCGAACAGGATATCAAATCCGGCAACCTCGCCGATGAGGACAAGTCGAAGTCCGAAGACGACCTAAAAGCTGAGTTCCGCGCGATTGCGGAGCGCCGCGTCCGGTTGGGTCTGGTGCTGTCGGAGTTCGGCCGCGTGAACAACGTTCAGGTAACCCAAGAAGAACTCAGCCGCGCCGTGATGATGCAGGCTCGCCAATACCCCGGCCAAGAGCAGCGCATAGTGGAGATTTACCGCAACAATCAGGACGCGCTGGCCCAGCTGCGCGCGCCGATTTTTGAGGACAAGGTCGTCGATTTCCTCTGTGGCCAGGTAAAGATCACCGACAAGCAAGTGAGTCGGGAAGACCTGTTCAAGGATCCCGACGACCTGGCCAAAATCCTGAAGGCGAACTAAGTGACTAACGGCGGCATCAGCGCCGCCCCAGAGGCAGCCCCATGAAAGACGTCCGCGAGACCTACGCCAATTACTACATGCCCTTCGTCATCGAGCAGACGGCGCGGGGCGAGCGTTCGTACGACATCTATTCAAGGCTTCTGAAGGAGCGGATCGTTTTCGTTTCGGGTCCTATCGAAGACACGATCGCAACGCTGGTGACCGCGCAGCTGCTATTCCTTGAGGCTGAAAACCCGAAGAAAGAAGTTTCGATGTACATCAACTCGCCGGGCGGGTTGGTGACGGCGGGCCTCGCGATTTACGACACGATGCAATACATCCGCCCGCCCGTGGCCACGCTTTGCATCGGCCAAGCCGCTTCGGCGGCGTCGCTGCTTCTGTGCTCCGGCGAAAAGGGGCAGCGCTTCGCCCTGCCGAATTCGCGAGTGATGTTGCATCAGCCGTCCGGCGGCGCTCAGGGCCAGGCCACCGATATTGCGCGTCATGCACAGGAAATCGTTAAGCTGAAACGGCGCCTGAACGAGATCTATGCCCGTCATACGGGACAGGCGGTTGAGGCGATTGAAAAGGCCCTGGATCGGGACTATTTCCTGACCGCTGAGGAGGCAAAGACCTTCGGCCTCATCGATCAGGTATTCACCAAACGCCCGGCGGGCATGGACATCGGGAAGACCGACTAATTCCCGGGCAGATTGCGCGGTTTCTCCGGTACACCCGCGATTAATGAATTCTTGATCCGTGACGGCCTAGCATGCTCGAATTGAGCTGTAGGGCGGCGCGTAGGGGATTCGGCACGCGTTTAGCTTTGTCGGTAATATACCCGGGAAGTGGCCGGA
>JBJXEH010000165.1:0-8178 GCA_046153995.1 Micropepsaceae bacterium | reverse complement strand
TGCGACGACGAACCCGCCCCGCCGCACGAGGTCGTCGAATTCGCCGCAAAGCTACTCGGTGTCCCGCCGCCGCGACTGGAACGCTACGAAGACGCCGCCCCAACAATGTCCGAAATGGCTCAGAGCTTCTACGCGGAGTCCAAACGCGTGCGGAACGATCGCATCAAAACCGAACTCAGCGTGAAGCTACTCTACCCAACCTACCGCGAGGGGTTGAGGGCGTTACTCTGACAGTTGTGGTGTCACCGGGTCAGATTTAAACACGAAGAAGAACGAAGGTTCATCAAGAGCCACGAAGGCACTGCTGCTGCGGCGAGTCTTGCCGGCTAGTCACCGGCGCACGTTGCTCCGGGCGCGAAGCGCCCAGGCCTATGCCGTCGCCGGGCATCCGATGGGCGCTTCGCGCCCGTAGGAACTGCGCTAGGTGATTAGCCGGCAAGACGGGTAGCAACAGCGGTACCTTCGTGGCTCTTGGTGAACCTTCGTTCTTCTTCGTGTTTAGATTTGATTCGTCACCGCACCGCCGCCAGAAGTCGATATGGCCGACCGCTAAGTTTTGCGCTAGGCATCACCCATGCCCCCGGCCCAACCGCTTTCCGTGTTGCAAGTCATCCCGGCCCTCGACGCCGGCGGGGCTGAGCGTACGGCGATCGACGTCGCGCGTGCGGTCGTGGCGTCGGGCGGCAAGGCTTGGATCGCGACCAAGGGTGGCCGCCTTCAGGGTGAGGCCGAAGCCACCGGCGCGAAGATGATCTTGGGCCCCTTCGACAGCAAGAACCCGCTCACGATCTGGCGCAACGCAAAAACGCTTGGCGACGCGATCGTGAACCACGGCATCGACATCATCCACGCCCGCTCCCGCGCGCCCGCGTGGAGCGCCTACCGCGCCGCGCGGCAGACAGGCGCGAAATACGTCGCGACCTATCACGGCATCTACAACGCCAAGAGCGCACCGAAGCGTTGGTACAACAGCATCATGGCGCGTGCAGACGCGGTGATCGCGAACTCGAACTTCACCGCCGATCACGTGCGTGGCCAACACAAGGTCGCCGAGATCAAGCTCCACGTCATCCCGCGCGGCATAGACATCAAAGCGTTCACGCCCCAGAACGTCACCGCCGACCGCATCGAAGCCATCCGCAAAGCGTGGAGCCTGCGGCCCGGCAAACCCGTGCTCGTCCTGCCAAACCGCCTCACGCGCTGGAAGGGCCAGCTGACGTTTATCGAAGCGCTGGCCAAACTGCCGCACAAAGACTTCGAAGCGGTCATGGTCGGCGACGCGCAGCAACGCGACGCCTATGTGCAGGAACTGATGGCCGCCGTAGACCGCCACGGCCTCTCGCAGAACGTGCGCATCCCGGGCCACTGCAGCGACATGCCGGCGGCGTTCATGGCGGCCGACGTGATCGTGACGCCCTCGATCGAGCCCGAAGCCTTCGGCCGTGTCGCGGTCGAAGCGCAAGCGATGGGCAGACCGCTCATCGCCTCAGACCTCGGCGCACAAGCCGAAACGGTAGCCGACGGCGTGACCGGCTTCCTGTTCAAGCCCGGCGACGCGGAGGCGCTGGCAAACCTGATCATGAAAGCGCTGTCGCTCTCGCCGGAACAGCGCCACGCAATGCAAGCAAAGGCCCGCGAACGCGTCCTGAAATCCTACACGGTCGATGCAATGTGTGCGGCGACGCTCGACGTCTATGCCAAGCTGATGGCCGCGCGCTGATGGAGAAACGATTGCAAAGCGTCCTGATCTACAGGGACCACTTGCTTGCCAAGTCTGAGTTTGCTTTCCTGAAGCGCCAGTATGTCGGGTTCGAACAGCTGACGCGCCACTGGGTTGGGTCCAAGATCGTCGACGGTTTGAAGGAATCTGGCATCGATCCCAATCTGATCGGCGGGCCGGGCCCGGCGGGTCTTCTCAAGAAAACACTGTTCAAACAGTTCGGCAAAGTGCCGCGCGAACCAAACCTGGCGGCGTTGAATCCGGTCGTCGTGCATGCGCAATTCGGCGTGAGCGGCGCGCTGGCGTTGCCGCTCGCCAAGCACCTGCGCTTGCCGCTGGTCGTGACGTTCCACGGCGGCGATGCGTTCAAGGAAAAGCACTACCAGCGGCGCATCATCCCCACGATCTTCCAACGCCGCTGGGTCGAGCTCAAGGATTATGCCTCGCTCTTCGTTTGCGTCTCCGATCGCGTGCGCCACAAACTCGTCGAACGCGGCGTATCGCCGAAGAAGCTTGAGACGATCCACATCGGCACGGAGCTGCCGCCGGCCGTCGGCGCGCGAGCACCGAAACACTTTGCCTTCGTCGGCCGCTTCGTCGACAAAAAGGGCATCGACGTTCTTATTGCCGCAATCCGCCGGTTGCGCGCCAACCAAGTATCGACGCCGTTCGTGCTCGCCGGCGACGGCCCGCTCTTGGGCGCGATGAAGGAAAAGGCAGACGGCCTCTCGAACGTCGAGTTCACCGGCTGGATCGGCACCGATCGTCTGCAAGCGCTACTGCGCGAAACGATCGCGCTCGTCGTCCCCAGCGTCATCGGCAAAGGCGGCGACGCCGAAGGCTTGCCCAGCGTGGTGGGCGAGGCGATGGCGATGGGCGTACCGGTCGTGGGCTCCGATGCGGCCAGCATCGGCGAGGTCGCGAACGGCAGCGCCGCAGTCGGCATCGTTCGTGCGGGCGACGTCGCGGGCCTCGCGGCAGCGCTTGCCAAAATTGCCGCCGCGCCGGACCTCTGGCCTCAGATGGGCGTGGAAGCCGCAGCCATCGCGCAAGCGAACCTGAACGCCGTCACCCAATCGCGCAAGCTCGAGCGCCGTCTGATCGCCGTCGCCGAAGCGAGCGGCACCTTCAAGGCGTAGCGGTCGGCGAAGACTTCCGGTTCGCGTTCAACTCGGCCGCGGCGATCGGCGCGGATGCGCCCGGATTGCGCCGCGCTTCCAGCATCAGCGCGATACGGATAAAGCGCGAATAAGCGGCAACCATTGCCGTCTCAAACCCGATAAGCCCGCCGGTGAAATGCCGCCTCACGAAATAGTAGCGCAAGAACGCCATCGGAAACTCGAACAGCGCGCGCACCCTGAGCTGCCACAACGGTTTGTCGCTCGCGTGATCGGCGTTATAGCGCATACGCTCGTCCGCCTTCTGCACCATCTCTGCAAACGAGCGCATCGAGAAGTGATAAACCTCGCCGCGCAGCGTCGGTACGCTAAAGCCCGCCGTGTCGACGGAGTCGTGCAACGTCGAATCCTTGAACCTGACCTTGCGCCGGTCGTAGAGCCGCACGACCACATGGTCGTTCGCCCAAAGCCGCGGCCGCTCATCGCCCGGATAAACGTTGTTCACGCGCAGCCGGAACGCCGCAGCCGCCGGTTCGCCGTTCGCGAACAAGTTTTGAATCTCCGCCGCGAGTGCCGGCGAAATCACTTCGTCCGCATCGATGTTGAGCGTCCACGGATGGCGGCAAAGCGCCTCGCCGAACCGCTTCTGCTGCCCGAACCCCGGCCATTCGTTGAAGACAACGCGCGCGCCCGCCTTCGTGGCCGTGTCCTGCGTGCCGTCGCTGCTGCCCGAATCGATCACGATGACTTCATCCACCCACTCGCGCACGGCTAAGATCGTCCGCTCGATGCGGTCGGCCTCGTTCTTGGCGATGATGAAGCAGGACACGGGCAGGCGCGGCACGGCGGGGGCCTCCGTTCAATTCGTCTTGCGCAGCAAGACGCAGGTCATTTGATACGGATAGACGAGCCAATAGAGCTTCGCCATCGATCGCTTCCATTTCGTCCACCCCAGAAACGGAAACGGCGCCCGCAAAATCTGGCGTGAGATGATCCAAGGCCGCGCGGCAACCTGATCGCGATAGGACCCCGCATCGACGATGTCGCGCGCCACAATCTCGGTCTTGTCGAACAACGATGCGGCCTCCTCCGGCGTCGGCCGGTACATCGTGTCGATCGGATCGCGATGAAACGGATAGCTGTGCGGCACGGTGACGACGGCAAACCCGTTCGGCTGCACAAGGTCGAGGCACCGGTTCGCAAAGGCCCGCGGGTCCAGAACGTGCTCCAGAACGTTGCAAACCATGATACTGCGCGCGCCCACGGCGGCCAGCGTCTTGAACCCGTCCGCCGTCGTCAGATCCGCCGCAATGTCGACACCCGGCCCCGTCTTCAAATCCGAGTGCACGATTTTGATCCCGCGCGCCTCCAACGGCTTGATCAGACCGTCCTCGATCCACGGCTGCGTTTTCGTGCGGAACTCAAGCGTCGACGAGCCGACGTTGAGCATCGGCGACAGCGCGGCGGCATCGATCCCGGCCAGCCGTGAGACGATCCAATCCGTCTCCGCTTTCAGCATAAAGGCTCATCTCCCCCGCCACGCGCGCGCGGATGCGGGAAGTGGCACAGGGCCGCATGAATCGCAACCCGCGTTCCTTGACTAGCGCGCCCCGCACCACCAATCTGCCGCCCCTTCGTGAACGCCTTAACCAATGGAGATTCGCACGTGTCGTCGCCCGCCAACGAAATCCGCATCACCCTGCCTGACGGCTCGGTGCGGACGACGACGCGCGGCGCCACCGGCGCGGACGTCGCGGCCTCTATCGGCGCAGGCCTCGCCAAGGCCGCGCTCGCCGTCAAAGTCGATGGCGAAATGAAAGACCTCGACTGGCCGATCCAGCAAGACGCGAAGGTCGAAATCGTCACCCGCAAGAGCGAGGAGGCCCTCGACCTCATCCGCCACGACACCGCGCACTTGTTGGCGCAGGCGGTGCAGGCGCTCTATCCGGGCACGCAGGTGACGATCGGCCCGAACATCGAAGACGGCTTCTTCTACGACTTCGCGCGCAACGAACCGTTCACGCCCGACGATCTACCGAAGATCGAAGCGAAGATGCGCGAGCTCGTGGCGGCCGATCTCCCGACCAAGCGCACGGTGTGGGAGCGCGACAAAGCTGTCGCCCACTTCCGCGGGCTTGGCGAACAGTACAAGGCCGAGATCATCCAGGATCTGCCGACCAACGAAGAAGTGCGCGTGTACTACCACGGCGACTGGCACGACCTCTGCCGCGGCCCGCATTTGATGTCGACCGGCAAAATCGGCCTCGGCTTCAAACTGACGAAGATTGCCGGCGCTTACTGGCGCGGCGACGCAAAGAACGCGCAGCTGCAGCGCATCTACGGCACCGCCTGGCGCGACGAAAAGGAACTCGCCGCCTATCTGCAACGTTTGGAAGAGGCCGAGAAACGCGACCACCGCAAGATCGGCAAAGAGATGCACCTCTTCCACATCCAGGAAGAGGCTGTGGGCCAAGTCTTCTGGCACCCGAAGGGCTACACGCTCTTCCGCACGTTGGAAAACTACATCCGCCGCAAGATCGAACGCGCCGACTACGTCGAAGTGAAGACGCCGCTGCTGCTCGACCGGCAGCTCTGGGAACGCTCGGGCCACTGGGCGAAGTATCGCGAAAACATGTTCATCGCCGAAGTCGAGGACGAGAAAAAGACGCTCGCCGTCAAACCGATGAACTGCCCCGGTCACGTGCAGATTTTCAATCAAGGTTTGAAATCGTATCGCGATCTGCCGATCCGCATGGCCGAGTTCGGCGCCTGCCACCGCTATGAGCCTTCAGGCGCCCTGCACGGCATCATGCGCGTGCGCGGCTTTACCATGGATGACGCGCATATCTTCATGCGCCCCGACCAGATGATCGACGAAGCGATCGCGGCAAGCCGCCTGATCTTCGAAACCTATAAAGAACTCGGTTTCGAGAACGTGCAGGTGAAACTCGCGACGCGTCCTGAAAACCGCATCGGCAGCGATGAAGTATGGGATCAATCCGAAGCGTACTTGGCCGAAGCGTGCAAGCGGATGAGCTGTCCTTACACGATCAGTCCGGGCGACGGCGCTTTCTACGGCCCCAAACTCGAGTTCACGCTGTTCGACGCCATCGGCCGCGGCTGGCAATGCGGCACGGTGCAGATCGACTTCAATCTGCCTGAGCGCTTCGAGGCCGAATACGTGGCGGAGGACGGAACGCGTAAGCGCCCTGCGATGCTCCACCGGGCCGTATTGGGTTCGATGGAACGCTTCGTCGGCGTGTTGATTGAGCACTACGCCGGCAAGTTCCCGCTCTGGCTCGCGCCTGTGCAGGCGGTCGTAGCAACCATCGTCAACGACGCCGACGCCTACGCGAAAGAGGTTGTCGCGCACCTAAGGCTCGCCGGCGTCCGGGTTGAGGCCGATCTGCGCAACGAAAAGATCAACTACAAAGTCCGCGAACACTCGCTGGCGAAAGTTCCGTTCCTGCTCGTCGCTGGCCGCAAGGAAGCGGACGACCGCTCCGTGTCGATCCGGCGCCTCGGGAGCGAAAAGCAGGAAACAATGTCGCTGGACGCCCTGACGAAGCTGCTGATCGGCGAGGCGACGCCGCCGGATTTGCGCACCCAATAAATAAACCTGTCATCCCGGACGCTAGCGAAGCCCGCTGCGAAGCAGCGTTGGCGCAGCTTGCGAGCCGGGACCCAGGGGATTTGCCCAGCTTTGTCGACGTAAGCGGCCGTTCCCCTGGGTCCCGGCTCGCGCTTCGCTTGGCCGGGATGACAAACAAGAGTGAGCGTGGGGTGTGGTGCGGTTGGTGCGGCATCCACGCAAAGACCTTGCTTTAACCCACTGATTTCCTATGCTTGACCCATCAGCCGACGCGCCGGGCCGCCAACGCCCGGCGCGTTGTCTGTTCACAGCAACAGGAGAATGCCCAATCGTTAGACGTCCGCATCAATCGACTGCAGCCCCGTCCAAGGACGGCCCGCGCATCAACGAGTTCATCAACGCGCACGAATTGCTGGTGATCGACGACGAAGGCGGTAAGCGCGGCGTGATGAGCAAGTTCGACGCTCTCAAACTCGCGCAATCCGAAGGCTTGGACCTGGTCGAAGTGTCGCCCATGTCGAAGCCGCCCGTCGCCAAGATCATGGACTTCGGCAAGTACAAATATCAGGAACAGAAAAAAGCCGCCGAAGCCCGCAAGCATCAGAAGATCATCGAAATCAAGGAGATCAAACTCCGTCCGATGATCGACGATCACGACTACGACGTGAAAATGCGCTCCATCAAACGCTTCTTCGAGGAAGGCGACAAAGTGAAGGTGACGCTTCGCTTCCGTGGCCGCGAGATGGCGCACATGGATATCGGCATGGAGCTCTTGAAGAAGGTCAAGCGCGACATCGACACGATCGGCAAGGTCGAGCAGGAACCAAAGCTCGAAGGCCGCCAAATGATCATGGTGATGGCGCCGAAATAACGGCGCTATTCACCCCGGCGCCACCTTACCCCGGCGTGAGCAAGCCGCGATAGCGCACAAGCCTACCGATCACGGGCAGGCTGATCGCCACATCGAAACGATAACGTCCGTTTTCGTCGATCCCCGCAGATGCATCGGTCTGCGGGGTGAGGAAGCGCGGCAGCGGCAACTCGCCAAGCCGCGCGCGCACGATGCTCAAACGAAACCCTTGGGGGTCGGCAGCAGCGTCGAGATCGAACGTGATCGCGCCGAAGCGTTCGGTGAGCTTGCCGCCAGCTTCGTTGAGGTGGCTCGCGAACGTCTTCGTGCCGAACCGGCGCACCCAAACCTCGCCGTTGCCGTCGCGCTCGACCGTCACGGCCGCGCGCAAGTTCCGCCCCGCCGGAGGGAAGCCCGCAAGCCACGCGATCGCCTGCGCAAACGGGTTCTCCGCGCCGTCGACATCGACCTCGCCCACAAGCTCACGTGCCGGGTCCGGCGCATGCGCCTCGCGCACCGCTTGCGGCATCTGCGCAAACCCAGGAAGCACCCGCTGAAACAGCGGCGCTTGCGTCAACCGCTCCGTCGCGACGGCGGTGCTGATCTCAAAGCGCGAAAACTCCTTCGTGAAGGCGTCCAGCGTGATCAAGCCAACACAAGCGCTGGCGCCACGCTTGGCAACCGTGTCCGCCGCCAATGCGCGCGCCAGTGCGAGCGCGGGCAGGGCAGGGATGTTCGGCCCATCACCGGCCGCCGCCACCAACGTCCAGCGCGCACGAGTACGCTCACCGGCAGCATCAAGGCCCACGGCCTCGACGATCATCCCACCCTTGTCGCTGCCGAAACGGCGAAACCACGCGGTGGCGGCGTGCAGTAACTCCGCGAACGGCTCCAGCGA
>JBJXEH010000164.1:0-3653 GCA_046153995.1 Micropepsaceae bacterium | reverse complement strand
CCGTCGGCAGCGACTGCATAGGTGCCCTTCATCGTTGCGCCGTCGGCGTTCTTGCGTTCCCACGATTTGTCGGCGTTGACGTATGCCTTGTCCGTCGTGCCGCTGGGGCCGGTCACGTTGACAGTGTTGCCGTAGTATCCGGCGTAGGGATCGGCGAAGGCGGCACCGGCGCTGAGCGCGAGGATAGCCGACGCAAGAAGCATGCGTTTCATGGAGGTTCCTTCCTGAGCGTTTGATTTCAATAGCGACCCACGGATTCGCGTGGGGCCAGGGACATGGCACAGCTTGGTAGCCGATGCCAAGACGGCGCGCTTGTTGCGCGCGGCGGCAAACGCTCACTCGCCTGTAACGGGTGCAACCACTGCCTGTCGTGCCAGTTGAGCTTCACGAATTGTAATGTATGCGGCCGCCGCGAAGATCACGACGCCGCCGACGAGCGTCAGCACTTCGGGTTGCTCCGAGAAGAAAACCACGCCGTAGAGAACCGCCCATAACAGCTTCGTCGATTCCAGTGGCAGGATAGCGGTCATCTCTGCGCGCCGGAACGCCTCGCCGTAGAACCATATGCCGATCGTGGAGGACGCCGCGATCACCATGCACACGGCAAGTTCGATCCATGTCGGCCATACCCAGACGGGGATCGCCACCGCCGCCGTGATCGGCACGAAAACGACGACCGTGTAGAAGCCCTGAACGAACGCGCTATCGGTACGGCCGAGTTCGCGGATGATCAGCTGGCACCCGGCCCATAGAGCGACGGAGATCAAGATCAGGATCTGGCCCCACGAGACGGCGTCAAATCCCGGACGCACCACGACGAACACACCCACAATGCCGACGGCGAGCGCGATCAGGCGGCGCATCCGGGCGACCTCGCCCAAGAACAGGATCGCAATGATCGTGGCCATGATGGGGGCTGCGAACTCCAACGCCGCCGTCTCGGCAAGCGGCACCATCGAAAGCGCGACGAACCAGAGGATCATCGAAATCGCGTGCAACACGCCGCGCGCGAGGTGCAGTTTTGGCCGCTGCGTCTTGATCGAGCCGAGGCCGTACCAAACGACCAGCGGCAGCAAAAACAAGACGCCGAAAAGCGAACGGAAGAACGATATCTCGACCGGCGGCAATTCGCTGGAGAGCGCGCGGATGATGGCGTTTGTGGTGGAGAAGAAGAACGTCGCGATCAAAATGCAAACCATGCCGAGGATGGGGCCGTGCGCTAACCATCCCAAGCCTTCCCTTGGGGTCGCGGCTGGCCTAACTTCAGCTTGATGATCCATCCCCTGCCCGCTTCGATCGACGACACGCTCGCGCTGCTGACCCAAGGCGGTTACGTCGCCGGGCGCGATCTTGGCGTCGTCCTTTATCTTGCGCTGAAGCTCGAACGGCCGCTGTTCGTCGAAGGCGAACCTGGCACGGGCAAGACAGAGATCGCGAAGGTTTTGAGCGCGACATTAGGCCGCCGCTTGATACGCCTGCAGTGCTATGAGGGGCTCGACGTTTCATCCGCGGTGTACGAGTGGAACTACGCCGCGCAGATGACGGCGATCCGGCTGGCTGAGGTTCAGGGCCAGCATGATCGTGGCGTGATCGAGAGTGAGATTTTCTCAGACCGATTCCTGATCAAGCGGCCTCTGCTGCAAGCGCTGGAGCCGCACGTCGAAGGACCGCCTGTTCTGCTGATCGACGAACTCGACCGCGCGGACGAGCCGTTCGAGGCGTTTCTGCTTGAGGTGCTTGCCGACTTTCAGGTTTCGGTGCCCGAACTCGGCGTCGTGAAAGCAGCCAAGCCTCCGATCGTGATCATTACATCGAACCGTACGCGCGAGATTCATGACGCGATCAAGCGGCGGTGCCTTTATCATTGGGTCGACTTCCCAGACGCAGCGCGCGAACTCGCGATCGTACGGCGCAAGGTGCCAGGCGTCAGCGAGCGGTTGTCGCGCGAGGTGGTTGCGTTCGTGCAAGGCTTGCGCAAGGGCGATCTCTTCAAGATGCCAGGCGTTGCCGAAACGCTCGATTGGGCGCAAGCGCTGACGGCGCTCGACACCGTGTCGCTGTCGCCGGAGGTCGTGCAATCGACGCTGGGTGTTCTGCTCAAGTATCAGGACGATCTGGCGAAGGTCCGAGACGGCGAACTCGCGCGCATGGTCGCCGAGGCGCGTAGCGCGGCGGAGTGATGATGAAACATCCTCGCGCTGCATGGTTCATTGCCGGCTTTGTCGTGGCGAGCTTCACTGTTGCTCCAGTGGCAGCGCACTTTAAGTGGTGGCACGGGGCGTGGGAGTGGGCGCAAAACGCGCGACCTGAGGTGCCACGTCAGGCGCGCCATGGCTCGCTGCTGCGGCCTGATGCAAGGCACTGCAGTCCCTACGCGCCCCGAATACCGAAAATCGACGATGTGCTAAAGCGGGCCAATCGCATAGTCCTCGCAAAGGTTCACTCGGTAAGGCCAAACCCGAAGAATTTGTGGATCGGCAACAACGTTATCTACACGCTCGATGTTGTTATGGTCGTAAAGGGGAAAGGCGTCCCGAAGCAAATTGAGCTTGCCGGCGTGAAGCCAAAGTTTGAATTCGCTTTCGATCCAGCATTGCTGGACGCCACTTACCGTCATGCCGAATTCCTTGCAAAGGCAACCTTGACCGAAGAATCATATCCACCGCCGCGGGAACGATTTCACCCTGCCGATGCTCCTTCGTATTGCGAGTACGCGCCGTATTTTGAAGTCGGAATCAACTACCTTGTTGTTTTGCCCGAGCCTTACACAGCCGCGAGCTTCGAGCCGATCCTGACTTCTGAGGACGCCTGGCTGAATCGCGTTCAGAGCGCGTACGGCAACAAAGACGGCTATGGCTTGTATTGACGGCCCATGAGCATCCTCGCCGACAATATCGTTCACTTCGCCCGCACGCTAAGGCGTGCCGGGTTTCCGCTCGGCACGGGGCAGATCAACGAGGCGTTGCGCGCTGTCGAGGCGGCGGGTGTTGGACGGCGCGGCGACTTGCGGGCGGCGTTGTTTGCGACGCTGGTGACGCAGCCGGGGCAGCGACCGCTGTTCGAGCAGGCGTTCGAAGCGTTCTGGCGCGATCCGGGGTTGTTCGAGAAATCGCTGGCGGCGTTGCTGCCGCAGACGCTGGTGCCGCCGCGTGAGCTGGAGCCGGATGCCGGCGCACGGCGTGTAGCGGAGGCGTTGCGCGGTCAAGGCAACGCGCGCGATGGCGAGAGCCGGCTCGAGCTTGAGCTTGATGCGCGCGAGACGGTGTCGGCCGACGAACTGCTGGCCGCCAAAGACTTCGAACAGATGTCGGCGGAGGAGATTGCGCGCGCGAAGGGTGTTCTCGCGCGGATGCGTTGGACGCTTCCACAGCGATTGACGCGGCGCACGGAGGCTGCGGCGCGCGGGCACGCGTTCGACTTCCGGCGCACGCTGCGCAAGGCGCTTAAGACCGGCGGCAATGTCGTGCGGTTGGAACGGCGGCGGCGGCAGTTCCGTGAGCCGCCGCTCGTCGTGCTGTGTGACGTGTCGGGGTCGATGAGCGGCTATGCACGGATGTGCCTGCACTTTCTGCACGGACTGACCCACACGCGGCGCGTTGGTGGCGGTGCGACGCATACGTTCTTGTTCGGGACGCGGCTGACCAACATCACCC
>JBJXEH010000163.1:0-12371 GCA_046153995.1 Micropepsaceae bacterium | reverse complement strand
GCGCTCTCGATCACGTTTTTGCCGTCGAGATACTGGCTGTCGAGTTCCATCTTGCCGGCCTCGATCTTTGCCACGTCGAGCATGTCGTTGATGAGGCTGAGCAAGTAGCTGCCGGACTCGTGAATGTCGTGGCCGTAACCGCGGTATTGCTGCGAGATGTCGGGGCCGACGGCTGCGGCTTCGATCATCTCGGCAAAGCCCAGGATCGCGTTCAGCGGCGTTCTGAGTTCGTGGCTCATGTTCGCGACGAAGGCCGACTTCGAGGCGCTGGCCGCTTCGACTTCGCGCGTCTTGGCGACGGCGTCCATGCGGGCGGCTTCGAGCGCTGCGGCCGCGTCTTCAAGCGCGAACTGTGCGCTCAAAAGCTGGTCGACGCGGTCGCGCGAGGAGGTCGCCATGAACCAAGCGTAGGCCGTGAAGATCGGTACGATGAAGACGAACAAGTTCGCCGCTTGGCCTTCGCTGACGATCGAGAGCGTCCAGCATGAGGCGAGCAGCACACCCAAACCGACGGCAAACAGCCACACGTGGTAGCCGCGCGTGAGGACGAGCGCCCACATGTTCGCGATCATGATGAGGGCGACCAGCGTGTTGTTGGCGTCGTTGCCTTCGACCCAACAGAGGTAGGCCGTCATCGCCCAGGCTGCGGCCGTGATTGCTTGGAACGCGAACAGTACGGTGAATAACGTCGCGGACGGCGGGTTGCGCTTGGGTGCCCAGTGCGCGATGACGCCGGCCAGCATGGAGATCACCATGTGTACGGCAACGATTGCGAGCAACGCCGCCATCGGCACGACGCCAAAGGCGGGAAACGCCCCGCCGAACGGGATCAAGAACAGCGCCGCCCAGATCGGGTTCAAAACCGCGCTGACCGGCATCGATGCGACAACGAGGTCGAGCCTGGCTTTCAGCCAGCGGTCGGCACCATAGGTCGGCAATGGAAGCTTTGCGGTCATATCCGGCCAAGTCCAAGAACGGATCAGCCTAGGGGGAATCGCTTAAGAATCGCCCCAGCAAAGCGTTAGTGCGGGGTTAAAGGCGCGTCTTTTCGCGCGGGTTTCGCGGCTTGCCGGGGGGTGGGCCAGTGGCTATACCCCGCCCTCACGCGCCTAGAGCGCCAATCACGAAACCCCCGATGAACCTGCGCAACATCGCCATTATTGCCCATGTCGACCATGGGAAGACGACGCTCGTCGATCAGCTGCTGAAGCAAAGCGGAACGTTCCGCGAGAACCAGCAGGTGGCCGAGCGCGCGATGGATTCGAACGAGCTTGAGCGCGAGCGCGGGATCACGATCCTGGCCAAGTGTACCAGCGTCGAGTGGCGGGGCACGCGGATCAACATCATCGACACGCCGGGCCACGCGGACTTCGGCGGCGAGGTCGAGCGAATCCTGTCGATGGTGGACGGCGTCGTGCTGCTGGTGGACGCCGCCGAAGGGGCGATGCCGCAGACGAAGTTCGTGACATCGAAGGCGCTTAAGCTGGGCCTAAAGCCCATCGTCGTCGTGAACAAGATCGACCGGCAGGACGCGCGTGCGCACGAGATTCATACGGACGTCTTCGACCTTTTTGCCGTGCTGGATGCGAGCGACGATCAGCTCGACTTCCCGACGCTTTATGCGAGCGGGCGTTCGGGTTGGGCGGTGCGTGACCTTGAGAAAGACGAGCGTAAGGATCTAACGCCGCTGTTCGAGACGATCATTTCGCACGTGCCGGCGCCCATCATCGCCGCCAAGGGGACCGCAGATCAGCCGTTCTCGATGTTGGTCCGGGTGATGCAGGCTGATCCTTATCTGGGGCGCATTCTGACGGGGCGGATCGAATCCGGCATCGTGCAGGCGAACCGGCCGATCAAGGCTTTGTCGCGCGACGGCACGCTTGTCGAGCGCGGGCGGATCACGAAAGTGCTGGCATTCCGCGGGCTTCAGCGCGTGCCGGTCGACGAAGCGGCGGCCGGCGACATCGTGGCGATTGCGGGCCTTGTCGAGGCGACGGTCGCCGATACGCTGTGCGATCCCGACGTTTCGGCGCCGATCCCAGCAAACCCTATCGACCCGCCGACGATCGCGATCACGCTTGGCATCAACGATTCCCCTTACGCGGGCCGCGAAGGGCAAAAGGTTCAGAGCCGTGTCATTCGCGAACGCCTGTTCCGCGAAGCCGAAAGCAACGTCACGATCAAGGTGCGCGAAACGGAAAGCGCCGACGCCTACGAAGTGGCGGGCCGCGGCGAGTTACAGCTTGGCGTTCTGATCGAGACGATGCGGCGGGAGGGGTTCGAGCTTTCGATTTCACGGCCGCGCGTGCTGTTCCGCGAGGGCGAAAAGGGCGAGAAGCTTGAGCCGATCGAGGAAGTCACCATCGACGTGGACGATGCCTACTCCGGCGTCGTGATCGAGGCGATGAGCAATCGCAAAGGCGAGATGACGGACATGCGGCCGTCGGGCGGTGGCAAGACGCGTCTCACGTTCAACGCGCCGGCGCGCGGCTTGATCGGCTATCACGGCCAGTTCCTGACCGACACACGCGGCACCGGCATCATGAACCGCGTGTTCCATCAATTCGGCCCGCATCGCGGCACGATTGAGGGGCGCCGCGTCGGTGTGCTGATCGCGGATCGCGACGGCGAGGCTCAGACCTACGCACTTTGGTATTTGGAAGAGCGTGGCTTCATGTTCATCGAGTCGGGCACCAAGGTCTATCAGGGCATGATCATCGGCGAGCACAGCCGGGAGAACGACCTGGACGTCAACGCGCTGAAGGCCAAGCAGCTCACCAACTTCCGTGCGTCCGGCAAAGACGAAGCGGTTCGGTTAACGCCGCCGAAGCTGCTCACGCTGGAGCAGGCGATCGCCTATATCGGTGACGACGAGTTGGTCGAGGTGACGCCGAAATCGATCCGCTTGCGCAAGCGCTGGCTGGACCCGAACGACCGCAAGAAGTACGCGAAGGCGAGTGCTTCCGAGACGTAACGCCTCCTTTTTGCAACATCCGTGTGCGATTTGAGCTTCGCCTGCCGGAATTGGCGGAGGATAAAGGTGTACTTCTGCGTGTAAGCGATTGCTTTTCCTCAACTATCCAAACATGGTGGTGTCCTGTTTGTATCGCCAACTTTCGGTTGCACGCGCTGCGTTTAGACTTAAAGTTGGGGTAGTTCGAGACCGGCACAACCCGGTCGTCGCGAAGCATTGGGGGAAGGCTCGTGAAGAACCCGGTCGATTTGCATATCGGTCAGCGCGTGCGCCATCGCCGCTGGCTGCTGGGGATGACGCAACAACAATTGGCGCTGGCGGTTGGGATTCGTTTCCAACAGATCCAAAAATACGAGAGCGGCGCGAACCGCATCTCGGCCTCGCGCCTCTGGGATTTGGCGCGCGCGCTGGACATGCCGGTGTCGTTCTTCTTTGAAGGACTGGCAGGCGACAAGGACGCCGCGGCGATGGCCGACGACGGCTTGCTGCAAAACAAAGAGACCATGGATTTGGTCCGCGCCTATTACGGCTTGGACGAGGGACCGCGCAGGCGGCTGCTCGAACTTGCCAAGGCGTTGAGCAGTTCCTCCTCGGAAAGCCATAGCCCGCGCGCCTAGGCTCGCATCGGATTGACACGAGGCGTTGCGGTCCGCGACATGTCGTGCATGACCGCAACTCTTTCGTCCTCGCAGATTTCAGCGTTCGCGAAGTACGCGGAGGACCTTGCCGATTTGTCGGGCAAGACGATCCTCCCGCATTTTCGTGCGGGCATCGCCGTCGACAATAAGATGGATGGCGGCGGGTTCGATCCCGTGACTGCGGCCGACCGTGAGGCCGAAGCCGTCATCGTTGCCGCGATCAATGCGCGCTATCCCGATCATAGCATCGTGGGTGAAGAGCACGGCGCGCACGCCGGATCTTCGCCGCTGACCTGGGTTATCGATCCGATCGACGGCACGCGCGCCTTTGTATGCGGTATGGCGCAGTGGGGAACGCTGATCGCGCTGAACGACGGGACGCGTCCGGTCGTTGGCGTGCTCGATCAGCCCTACACGCGCGAACGTTGGGTGGCGGCGAATGGCGTGACGGCGTTTCGCGATGCACGGGGGCTAGCGACGGTGCTGCGGACGCGGCCCTGCCCCTCGTTGAAAGACGCCGTGCTGACCACGACATCGCCGGTCGGGTATTTCGATGACGCCGAACAACGTGCGTTTTGGGCGCTATCAAACCAAGCGCGGCTGACGCGCTTTGGCGGCGATTGCTACGGGTATGGTTTGCTTGCCATGGGCTTTATCGACGTGATCGTCGAGGCGACACTCAAGCCGTGGGACATCCAAGCGCTGATCCCGATCGTCGAGAATGCAGGCGGTATCGTGACCACGTGGGACGGCAAGCCTGCGATGGACGGGGGGCAGGTCGTCGCTTGCGGCGACGCTTCGCTTCACGCGGCGGTTTGCGAAGTTCTGGCGGCCGCGGTTGCGCGCTGAGCGACCGGCGTTAGGCCGCGCACGAACGGATCGAAGCAGCCCCAGAACGCCATGCGGATGTCGTCGCGTTCCATCATGATTTCGTGCTCGGCCTTCAGCATCACGTACATGCCGCGTTTGATGCGCTTAATCAGCGTCATGTCGGCGCCGGGATTGACGAGTTGGTCGTGCGCGGCGCCGATGAGAAGCACCGGCGTTTCGATGCCGTGTGCGAACTCTTCGCTCGCCACAAGTTCCATCGAGCGGTAGGCGGCCTCAAGCCAGCCGAATGTCGGCGCGCCGAGCGCGAGCCGCGGCTCTGCTTTCAGGCAATCCATGAAACGCGCGAAGCGGCCCTTGTCGGTCGTGACGCCGTTCGTTTCGAACACTTGCGCGAACGGGTCTTGTTTGGCGCCGCCGAAGACGAAGGAATTGTGCTGGCCCGCCGCGGTCGACGCGGTCGCCATGGCGCGTGCGAACCACTGCGGATAAGGCGCGGTCTTCACCGCCAGCATCGGTGCGGTCAACACGGCGCAATCGAACTCGTGCGGAAAGTCGTGCAGATAGCGCAGCAGAATGTTGCCGCCCATCGAATGCGCGAGGCCGATATAGGGCTTCTTGCCGTGCACCAGTACAACGCGGTTCATGACGGCTGCGAGATCGCAATCGAACTCGGAGAAATCGCGGATGTGACCCTTCGTTCGTTCGGGCAGCGCGTGCGTGGACAGACCTTGGCCCCGCCAGTCGAACGTGATGACGGACAGGCCGCGCGCGAGCAGCTCGCCCACGACCTCGAAATACTTTTCGATGAATTCGGTGCGGCCACCGATGAGGACGACGGTGCCGTGCGCTTCATGTGCGGGCAAGAGCCAGCGCGCGGTGCGCAGCTTCGTGCCGTCGGTGAGCGAGAGCCACTCGACAACAGCGCCGGGCGGTGCCGGATTACCCGGCACCGTCACCAGATCGGGTAGTGGCCCTTCGGGGGCCATCGTTAAGACTAGCCGCGCGCCTTGGCGAGGATCGGCCCGAGCTTCATCGCGACCGACATGTCGCCCGCGACTTTCAGCTTGCCCTGCATGAAGGCGGTCGTGCCGTCGAGTTCGCCCGCGGCCATTTTCTTGAACGTGTCGAGCGCGACGGTGATCGTGCAATCGGCCGGCTTGTTTTCCGTCGACACCGTATTCGGGGTCGATTTGCCGTCGATGTAGACGTTGCCTTGGCCTTCAAAGTCGAATTTCAACGTGGCGTTCAGGCCGGCATTGCCGCCGCCGATCGCTTCGCGCATGCGGTCGGCGATTTGTTCTACTTCGCTCATTCCAGTCGTTCCTTCGTTTAAGGGTTGGCCTTCGTTTGTAGTTGGGGTGATCCAACAGATAGTGACGGGCATGGTGCCCGTCAAAGCGGCACCCAACCCCATCGGCGGGCGGGGTTATAGCAGGGCGCGCGGGCCGCGCACTAGGGGCGCCAACCCCCAAGATACCGTAGGGGTTGTGGGGGCTGCGATATTGCCCCAGGCCTCAGCGCGGCGCACGATTCCGATTACTCCCTTTGAGTCGGAGATGAGCCCGTGACCGCTTCCCAGTGCCCTACGAAAATACATCTGACGACGCCGCGGTATGACGTACGGACGATAGAGCCGGACGACGTCACGTTGCGCTGGGCCGCGTGGATGGCCGACCCGGCGAAGGTCAAGCATCTCAATACAAAGCCGCTGGCGCTTAGTCTTGAAGACATCCGGCGCTACGTCGCCGGGTTCGATCATGTGAAGAGCCACATCCTGGGCATCTTCGAGAAGGGCTCGGGCACGATGATCGGATTCTGGGAGGTCTATATCGATTGGACCCACCGCGAAGTGCTCATCAACGTGCTGGTCGGCGAGGACCGCGGCAGACACGAGGGGATAACCACGCGCCGGGAAACACAACGCGCGCTGCTGCCCTACTTTTTCCAAACACTGGGTCTTGAGGCGATGCGCTGTGCCGTCGTTTCAACGAACGAGCCGATACGCCACATTTTTGACAGCCGCGGGCTGGTTCATGAGCACGCCTCAAGCAAAGCGGCGGCGGATGGCGGGGCACCGGTCGAGATTTTGCACTTCCGGCTGACCAAAGACGAGTGGACCGCGATGCGGGCGGCCCGTCTTGAGCGCGACCGGCTGGCCGCGAAGGCGGCGGGATAGGGCTAAGGCACCGCAGGGGTTGGTTGCGGGTGCACGATTAGACGCGGCAGGCTTTAGCCGTTGAGTCGGAGCACGCACCCATGGCCGAGGCCCGTTCCCCGCAGAAGATACGCGTCGAGACACGGAACTTCATTTTGCGCACCGTCGAGGCCGCAGATGTGACGCCGCGATGGGCGGCCTGGCTTGCCGACCCCGAGAAGACGCGCATGCTGAACGCGAGGCCGATAACGCTGAGCGTCGCGGATTTGCACAAGTACCTCGCCAACTTCGATCAAGTGAAGGCGCACTGCCTGGGCATCTTCGACCGGGACACGGGCCAGATGCTGGGGTTCTGGGAAGTCTATGTCGATTGGACCCACCGGGAGTTTCTGCTGAACGTGATGTTGGGCGAGCGGCCGCGCGAAGGCTTGCGCGCGCGCGAGGAGACGCAGAATGCGCTCACCTTCTACTTCTTCGGCGAGCTTGGCCTTGAGGCGATGCGTTGCTCGGTGCTGTCCACGAACGCGCCGGTGTTGCACGTGCTGACGTTCAACGGTGCCGTTCATGAGCATACGTCGCACAAGCCTTCGGCAGCGGGCGGCGAGCCTGTCGCGTTACATCACTACCGGGTGACGAGGGAAGCGTGGGCTGCGGCGCGCGCGCGGCGCCTTGCGCGCGAAGCGGCGGCTCAGCCAAGCTGAGCGTCTGCACTAAAACGAAGACGGGCCCCAAAATGGGGCCCGTTTTGCATCAGGAAACAGATCGGATCAGTTGGTGTCGATCGTCACGTTGAACATGACGGCGTGGCTGTTGTTTTCGTGGCGGTCGCCGCCATCGTTTTTGCCGGCGAAATACGATGCTTCCGGCGCGTCGAAATAGCGGTAGCCGATGCCGGCTTGGATTCCGGGTGCAACCTCGTAGTTGACCCCCGCGCCCAATTGCCAAGCGAAGCCGCTGTTGTCGGCTTGAAAGTTCGGGTTTGCAAACGGAAGGTTCAAGTCGTTGAGGAAGCCTTCAATGTGCGTGCGGGCCCAACCGGCGCCAACGGTGACGTAGGGCTTCACTTTCATACCGACGTCGAAGTCGTAGGCGACGTTGGCCATGACCGCGAACGTGGAGAGGTTGGCGTCGAGCGTGCCGGTGTCGCTGGTGTCGTAGAAGCCTGAATACTCGAACCAATTGCCGCTCACGTCGCTGCGACGGTAAGAGGCCTCGATTTCCGTGCGCAGACCTTTGAGCCAATTGTCGAGGCCGACGCCGACGGCGGCGCCAAGCGCGAACCCGGTGTCGGCATCGAACGAATTTCTGCCCGAACCATTATAGTAGCCAGCGGTTCCGGCGCTCGACTCGTCCTGCAGCAGGTTACCGCCGCCGACGAAGCTGACGTAGAGGCCATCGGCATCCGCCTGCTGAACCGTGGCGAACAATGCCAGCGCGGTTGTCGTGAGCAAGATGTGCTTGATACGCATGCGGCTTATTTCTCCGGATACGAAACCGAACCGCGTGAGCCTGCGCGGGAACCGACTGGTGTCGACGAATGTCAGTTATGTGAAGGAGGCCGGCGATCGGGTGATCGCCGGCCGGAAACGTTAGTTGATGCCGATCGTCAGGTGGAGCTGAACGGCGTGATTCTCGTTGTCGATATTGCCGCCCTCGTCGAAATCCAAGAAGCCCTCACCGCCGTCGCTGATGTTCGGGCCAACGAAGTAGCGATATCCGATTCCAACGTCGACATCGGGCGCCACTTCGTAGTTGATGCCTAAGCCCAGCTGCCAAGCGAACCCGGAGTTCTCGTGCTCGCTGTCTTCGCGAAGTTGGAAGCCAGGGCCGCTGGTGGAGAATGTTTCGATCTGCGCGATCTCAAGCCTTGTACGGGCCCAACCGACGCCACCGCCAACATAAGGACGGACCTTGCTGCCGATGTCGATGTCGTACCAAGCGTTCGCCATAATCGCGAACGTCGACATGTTCGCGTCAATGTAACCGCCTGTGGTGCCGTAGCTTGAGGTCCAAGCGCCGGCAACGTCGTTACGGCGGTAGCCGAATTCGACTTCCGCGCGCAGGCCCTTCGCCCAATTCGTCAAGCGCGTACCAACCGTGCCGCCCAACACAAACCCTGTGTCGGGATCCAATGTAAACGACGAGCTATAGAAGCTTTGCGATTGGTCTGGTTGGAAGTTCGCGCCGCCGAAGACGCTGACGTACATATCGCTCGCTGCTTGGGCTTGCTGCGCCCCCGCGAGCACTGCCAGCGCCGATGTCGCCAGCAAAATCCGTTTCATTCGCATGCATGCCTCCTGAGAATTCGTTGTGTTCCAAGCTGCAGACTTGGGTTTCGTCTTAGGAACGGGCGGGTTGCCCGCCGCCCGTTCCAAGAACTCAATTCGCCGTTGACCTTACGGATACTGGTGCCGCGGCCATGTGATCAGGTCGGGCGATTCCATACCTGCCCCTTCACGATCCGCTTTTTGGAGGTCGTCGCCGCCGCCAAAGTAGAAGCGCACGCCGGCGCGCACTTCGTGACGATCGAGCTCGTAAGTATTCGGGTCGAACTCTTCGAGCGACTGACCTTTGTACTCGATGTAGGTCGAGACCGGGACCGATTTACCGAAGAGGTACTCAACGCTAAACGCCCAGTTCACTTCGCGAACGTCGGAGGCGTTGTCGGTGTGCGATGTTGCGCCGTCGAGGTAGCCAACGTTACCCGCGAGCTTCAACCTGCTGCTCGGATAGTAAGCAACGCCCGCCCGGACGAAGCCCGCGTCCTTCACGAGGCCCCAGAACGACGAGTCGCTGTCCATAAAGCCGACCTGTGCGCTCAGCGTCCAAGCGTTGCAGTAGTACTCGCCTTCGAGACCACCCGCGAACACGACGGCATCCGACGAACTGTCGCCGCCACCGTTAGCCCGAGCCACCGCCGCAAACACACCCAAGGCACCCATGGACGGATCGCGGTAGTTGAGGTGCAAGCCGGCGCCGAAGCCGCCGTAGAACGAACCGCTTAGGCCGGGGCCAGGGTCGTAGGCTTCATCCATCGACGCATTGCCGAACAGGTCGATCTGAACGTTTACACGGTCGCTGTACGGTACGTTGACCGACGCGCTGCCATGCAGCGTCGTGTATTCGAGTTCTTCATCCGGCGGGCTGTTCGTGTCATAGTTTTCCGAGGCATAGCCCAAGCCCAGGTTCACTTTGCCCATGTACTGGCCGGCCTGAGCCGGTGCCGCGGCGATCACCACGAGGGCCGTCGTCGCGAGCGCAATCGATTTAAAGTTCATTAGTCCCTCCTGAATATCGCCGTAGGCTGCAGAGACGCCTCTGCACCTTCGTCTTCCTCAGAAGGACACCCCGTGGTTAACGAGACCTTAGCGGCCCGAATCTTTTTGGCTAACCAACGGCCGGAATATAGGGAAAATGAGATTCGGGAACACAGTGGCGAGGGCACGTTCGCGCCGATCTGTGCACCTACGTGCTTTTCGAGTCACAGGTCGTGAGCGCGATTCCGTATTTAAGGAACGCAGCGTCAGATAATGGCGCCCGCCGCCTTCATCGCGTCGCGCAACGGGCCCAGGTGTTGTTCGTAGTTCTTCCAGCGGCCGGCGGAGCGCTTGTAGACGGGTTGGCGGACTTGCCAGACGCTGGCGGTCAGGACCGTGCGTTTGACGTCTTGCGGACGGAGGCAGGCTTCGTCCCACGGCAGGCCCACGAAGTCGATCAGCTTGCGCGAAACCTCTTCCTGGTTTTCGACCAGGTCTTCGTAGTCGATTTCGAGCATCCGGCCCGGCAACACGTCGCGCCAATGCTGCATCAGTTGCAGGTAGTGGGCGTAGTGGTGGCCGAGGTCGGCCAGATTGCGCGCGTAGCTGTGCGCGTCGTTGAAGTTCTGCTGCAGGATCGAGATGCAGGTGTCGAACGGATTGCGGCGCGTGTGGACGATGCGGGCTTTCGGGAACAACGTCGCGATGAAGCCCACGGCCTGGAAGTTGTGGGGCATCTTGTCGGTCACGCGCGTCGCGCTGGCGTTCTTGGCCTTCACGTCGATCGCGTCGAGGTAGCGCTGGGCCAGCACCTCAGCGCCGACCCAGCTGAGTTGGCGTGCGTTTTTGTGGATGCCGTCGTCGCGGAAGACGAGGCCCGCCATCTCACGCTCGCACTTTTTGACGGTCTCAAGCTCGCCCGCCGCGTGAACTTTCGGGTGGGCGCCGATGATCGTTTCGGTCAACGTGGTGCCGGAGCGCGGCATGCCGACGATGAAGACCGGGCGTTCGCTGTCCAGGCCGAATTCGCGGCGTTCTTCGAAGAACTTACGGGTGTAGGTTTGGCGTAAGTCGGCGTAGCTTTGTTCGAGCGCTTTAGTGTCGTACTTGCCACCGGCCGCCTTGTTCGCGAGATCGTAATAGCGGAATGCGTCGTCGTAGCGGCCGATGTCGTCGTTCATTTTGGCGGCGGCGAAATAGAGGCCGCGCAGTTCCTTGGCGCTGGTGTCTTTGCCCGCGATCAGTTGTTCGACCTTGTCGATGATCGGGTCGCCAGCTTTGAACTTGCGCGCGTTCGAGAGGTTGACGTAGCCAGCGGAAACCTCCGGCGCCGCCGCGATCAGCGACTCCGCGACTTCTTCGGCTTCCTTCGTGCGGCCGAGGCCCAGCAATGCGCGGCTGACGCCGGACTTCGCGCTTTGGCTATCGGGCTTTAGCTTTTGCAGGCGGTCGAAGCATTTCAGCGCGCGCTCGCCCTGCCCTGCCAGGTTCAACGTGCGGCCTAGGTTCAGCCAGGAGTCGGCCATATCGGGTTTGATGGCGAGCGAGCGTTCCAGCGTCGCGATCGCTTCTTCGAAGCGGCGCACGAGCGACAGCGCGTTGCCGTAGTTGTTGAGGCAGACGGGATCCTTCGGCCGTTGCGCGACCGCGCGCTCCAACAGATCGAATGCCGCGTCGTGGCTGCCCGCTTCCATCGCGAGCACGCCGAGCAGATTCAGGGCGTCCGGCTGGTTCGGCACCTTGGCAAGAACCGAACGGTAGACCTTTTCGGCCTCTTCGCCGCGGCCGGCCTTGTGGTGTTCGATCCCGACCTCAAGCTGCTTCTGCAGCTCGAACGGATTGACGGGATAGTTCCACCCGGGCGCGCCGCCCTTTTGCATCGGGACGCCTAGACCGGGGAGGCGGGGCGCTTGCGGATTGGACATCGGTTGAGCTCTCGGACTGATCGGGAATCGCTAGGTTTTAGCCTTAGCACATTGGCGCCGCAGCGGGCTTGAAGCGGTGAAATTCTATCCCCATCTCCCCTTTGCTTGGCGGGTGCCCGGACGGGGCTCGCAGACAGGCACCAGACGCGAAAATCCGGCCATTCCGGCGGATTTTCGACATCATCGCTATGAACAAGGATGACACGACATGCGTTTTGATTTTAGTCCCCTCTATCGTTCCACCGTCGGGTTCGACCGGCTCGCCAATCTTCTTGAGACCGTCAATCAGCTCGAGCCCGGGGCGCAAAGCTATCCGCCCTACAACATCGAGCAGGTGGCCGAAAACGACTACCGGATTTCGATGGCGGTCGCAGGCTTCGGCGACAAGGACTTGAACCTCGAGGTCAAGGAAGGCGTTTTGACCATCACGGGAAAGCGCGACGCGGAAGAGCCGAGGTCGCATTTCCTTTATCAAGGCATCGCCGGACGCGCGTTCGAGCGGCGCTTTCAATTGGCCGACCATATGGAGGTCCGCGGCGCGCGGCTTGAGCACGGATTGCTGCACGTCGAGATCGTGCGCGTGATCCCCGA
>JBJXEH010000162.1:0-3136 GCA_046153995.1 Micropepsaceae bacterium | reverse complement strand
CCGACGCGCGAGACCGAGATGCCGACGTTCACCGCCGGGCGAATGCCCTGATAGAACAATTCGGTTTCAAGGAAGATCTGGCCGTCGGTGATCGAGATGACGTTCGTCGGGATGTAGGCCGACACGTCGCTGGCCTGCGTTTCGATGATAGGCAGCGCGGTTAGCGAGCCACCCTTGTTCGCGTCGTTCAGTTTCGCGGCGCGTTCGAGCAAGCGAGAGTGAAGATAGAATACGTCGCCAGGATAGGCTTCGCGGCCCGGCGGGCGGCGGAGCAGCAGCGACATCTGACGGTAAGCCACCGCTTGCTTCGACAAGTCGTCATAGATGATGACGGCGTGCATGCCGTTGTCGCGGAAGAATTCGCCGAAGGTGCAGCCGGCAAACGGCGCCAGGAACTGCAGCGGCGCGGGGTCCGACGCGGTCGCCGCGACGACGATCGTGTATTCCATGGCGCCGAATTGTTCGAGCGTCTTGACGATTTGCGCGACCGTCGAACGCTTCTGCCCGATGGCGACGTAGATGCAGTAGAGCTTTTGCTTTTCGTCGCCGGTCGCGTTGACCGATTTCTGATTGATGATCGTGTCGAGCGCGATCGCGGTCTTGCCGGTTTGGCGGTCGCCGATGATGAGCTCGCGCTGGCCGCGGCCGATCGGGATCAACGAGTCCACCGACTTCAAGCCCGTCTGCATGGGTTCGTGCACCGAGCGGCGCGGGATGATACCCGGCGCTTTCACGTCGACGCGGCGGCGTTCGGTCGAAGTTATGGGACCCTTGCCGTCGAGCGGGTTGCCGAGCGGATCGACGACGCGGCCGAGCAGGCCCTTGCCCACCGGCACGTCGACGATCGAGCCCGTGCGCTTAACCGTGTCGCCTTCTTTGATGTCGCGGTCGTTGCCGAAGATCACGACGCCGACGTTGTCGGTTTCGAGGTTCAGCGCCATGCCTTTAATGCCGCCGGGGAATTCCACCATCTCGCCGGCCTGAACTTTGTCGAGGCCGTGGATGCGCGCGATGCCGTCGCCGACGGAGAGAACCTGACCGATCTCGGAGACTTCGGCTTCAGCGCCGAAGTTCTTGATCTGGCTCTTCAGGATCGCGGAGATTTCTGCGGCTTGGATATCCATGTTTTTATGCGCCTCTCATCGCGCGCTCGAGACGCACGAGTTTCGATTTGAGTGTTGAGTCGATTTGCCGCGAGCCGACCTTGACGATCAGTCCGCCGAGAAGGGTTGGGTCGACGCGCTCGGTCAAGCGCATCTCGCGCTTCATCGCGTCTTTCAGCGTGCCCATGAGGGCGGTGCGTTGTTCGGGTTTCAGCGCCTGCGCGCTCGTCACCTCGGCCGTCATCTCGCCGCGCTGACGGGCGACGAGTACGTCGAATGCTGCGACGATGCCGCTGAGCGCGAACAGGCGGCGCTTTTGTGCGAGGAGGCCGACGAAGTTTTTCGTGAGCGCGTTCACGTTCAGGCGCGCCAGCACCGCGTCCATCGCCTTGCCCTGTTCCTCACGCGAGAAGATGGGCGAGCGGACGAGGCGGGCAAGGTCGGCGCTGCCGTCGACGAGGGCTTTCAGGCGCGACAGATCGGACGCGATCGCGTCGAGCGCTTTCGCTTCGGTTGCGAGTTCGAACAAAGCGGTCGCATACCGGCCCGCTAGACCCGCAACGGAAACGTTTTCGCTTGCCACGATGAGGCTCCAAAACGAGTGTCTGCCCAAGCCCTTGGACGCCCGGAGTAGGCGAGGCTTAAGCCATTGAATTTGCGACAGTTTTTGCGTTTGGGGCCGACGCGAAATCCACCCCCGGCGACGCCGCGGGCGGGGAATACCATGGGCCCCAGTGCGGCGCAACATGGCGGATTTGCGCGACTTTGACGCGGGGTGGGCAATCGGGAAGTTGCCGGTGCTGTGCTATATCATTATAGTTCTTTTGTTATGAAGCCCTTGATTTGGCTTGGCACGTCCCACGATGCCGTCCGCGGATTCTCGGATCAGGTGCGGAAGGATGTCGGTTACGCGCTCTACGCCGCGCAACAAGGCGGCATCGATCCGAGTGCGAAACCGCTCAAGGGCTTCGGCGGGCGTAGCGTCGTCGAGATTGTGGCGGGTGATGCCGACGGCACTTATCGCGCGGTCTACACGGTGAAATTTGAAGACGCGATCTATGTGCTGCATGCGTTCCAGAAGAAGTCGACCAAAGGCATCGCGACATCGAAGGCCGATATCGAACTGATCAAGAAGCGGCTGAAGCTCGCCGAAGAGCAGCATCGGCTTGAGAAAGCGGCGAGGAAGGAGTGAACGATGACGAAGCGGAAAACGGAACAGGTTGTTCGAGGCAGCGGAAACGTGTTCGCTGATCTCGATTTGCCTAACCCGGAACAAGAGCTTCTGAAGGCGCAGTTGACCTATGCGATCTACGAGCAGCTCAAGCGGCGGAAGTTGACGCAGGCTCAGGCGGCTAAACTGCTCGGGCTACATCAGCCACAGGTGTCGGTGCTGATGCGGTGCCGGCCGGGACTCTTTTCCGTTGGAAAGCTTCTGGAGATTTTGGTTGCTTTGGGACGCGACGTGGAGATTGTGCATCGTGAGCGGCGCGATGCGCGAGGCAGTAAGCTGACCGTTACCGCAGCTTAGAGGAGCGCACCTCATGGACCTTTCTAAAATCACGCCCGGGCGGAACCCGCCGAAGGACTTGCATGCGTTGATCGAGATTCCGTTCGGCGGTGTGCCTGTAAAGTACGAAATGGACAAGGCGTCGGGGACGCTGTTCGTCGACCGGTTCTTGCATACGGCGATGTATTATCCGGGGAATTACGGTTTCATTCCGCATACGCTGTCGCTCGATGGCGATCCGATCGACGTGCTCGTGATCGCGCCGGTGCCGGTGGTGGCCGGCGCGGTGATCCGCTGCCGGCCGGTCGGCGCGCTGATCATGACAGATCAGGCGGGGGAGGATGAGAAGATCCTCGCGGTTCCCGTCGATGCGTTACATCCGTTCTATGCGGGCGTGCAGTCGTACCGCGACCTGCCGCCGATCCTGCGCGATCAGACGGCGCACTTCTTCCAGCACTACAAAGACTTGGAGAAGGGGAAGTGGACGCAGCTCGGCGATTGGGTGGATGTAGCTGAGGCCGAGAAG
>JBJXEH010000161.1:0-4700 GCA_046153995.1 Micropepsaceae bacterium | reverse complement strand
ACGTTTTCTTTGTTAGAACCGAACTTGCAGGAAACGCCGCCAAACGGCAAAGCCTTTTGATCGGGCAAGGTTTGAGGGAGAACGCAATGCAGGACCGAAAGACCGTCGACGTCATGTCGCTGGCCGGTGACGGTCTAAACACCCTCTACGCCGAACGCATCGAACCCATTCTGCGCGCCCAGGAGGAGGGCCGCGGTGCGGCGATGGGCACGTACCGTATGCGCGTCATCCTGGGCGTTATGGCTGCAATCATAGTCGGCGCCATTACGGCATGGATCAGCGAGAACGACGTATGGAACATGCTGATCTTCGGCGGCGTGACGTTTGCGGGTGCGCATTGGTGGGCGTATCAGCCGCTGCAGGAGGTGGCGACGAACACAAAGCAGCAATCGTTGACCGCTATCGCGGACGCAATCGGCTGCAACTTCGCACTCAACGGGTTCGAGCCGGCCGGCGCGGAGCAACTCAGCGAACTCCAGCTGCTGCCTTCATGCGATCGCTCGACGTATGAAGACTGTTTCGACGGCAAACACAGCGGCTGCGAATACGCGTTCTACGACGGCCACCTGGAACGCAAGGTCAAGACGAAGAACGGCCATTCCTGGCAGACCGTCTTTCGCGGCCAGCTGATCCGTATTGCGTTCCCGAAGAAATTCCACGGCAAGACGATCGTGAAGCGCGACGCCGGTATGTTCAATTTCATGCAGCGCTGGATGACAAGCTTGCAGCGCGTGGGCCTCGGCGACAGCCGCCTGGAGAAGGCGTTCGAAGTCTATTCGGACGACCAGGTCGAGGCTCGCTACCTCATCCACCCGGTGTTCATGGAACGCCTGCTCGATCTCGAGAAACGCTTCGAGGGCAAGAACCTGCGCTGCGCGTTCGTCGACGGCGACTTGCTGATCGCCATCGAAGGCGGCGACAAATTCGAGATCGGATCGATGTTCGCCAACCTCGACGACATCAAGCGCGTGCGAACCATCGTGGACGACATCGCAGGCATCATGCACGTCATCGATGCCGTGCTGACGGCGGAGCAGGGCGCACTTCCAAACGAAACGGGCCCAGCATCGCCGGGCCCGCCGTCAGAGAATTCGCAGAGTTAAACTTACTGCGCCAGCATGTCCTGGCCGTTCGCCAACACCTTGCCGTCCTTCGTCATCTGTATGTCGATGATGTAGGCGCGGTCGTCTTTCGGCGACGCCGGATCGGGCTTGCCCATCGCGCGCACCCCGGCGATCACGCCCATCACCTGTTGCGCCATTTCGTCCTTGGCGCCGCGCTTCTCCATCGCCTTGGCGAGCGCGTCGATGCCCGTAAAGCGCAGCGACACCTTGCCTTCCGGCATGATGTTCTCGGCCGGCAGATAGCTCGCAAGCCCCTTGCCCGTCATCTTCGCCGTTGGCGTCGACAGGTTGAGCTTATTGAGCGCGATCGAGAGCTTAGAGGCCATCAAAACCTCCATCGCCTTGGCCGACATATCGGTGCCCATCTGCTCGAGAACGGCCGCACCCGCCGCCGTCGCATCGCCACCCTTTGCAGTGTCTGCGGCCGCCTTCTTGGCTTCGGCTTGAAGCTGCGGTAGCGCGTCCATGTAGATCTCCCAAAGCTTGCGCCCCGGTACGCCAGAAGCCTCAAGTTCCATCGACGCGTCTTTTACATCCGCCTCCGGCGGTAGCAACGGGTCTTCCGGCGCGCCCGATACGCCGCCGACACCGAACGCCATTTTCACTTTCGTGGTTCCTGCGTTGTCGGGTCCGACGCCCATGCCGAACGACGTGTTCTTCAACGCGAACTGCAGCTTGCCGTCCTGCACCATCTCGAGCCCGCTGAGCGAGTACGAATAGTCGATCGTACCCATATAGTCCGGCATGCGCTTCATGAACGCGATCATCTTGGGGTCGATCTCGCCGCCAGTCCACGCTTTGAGGATATCGGGGTTGGACAGCGTATAGCCCGCTTCCTTTGCGGCCTTCGCCCAGTCTTCCATCTTGGCACCCGCCATCGTCGTAACGACGTTGATCGCGGCCATCTTCATCACCGTTTTGTCCGACGGATCGTCCGCAACAAAATTCTTCACGGTCATATCGTAGCGGCCGTCGTAAAGCCCGCCGCCTTTCGACGTCAGCCCGCCCGTCATCGCGATCTGCTCGATCTTGGCGAGCCCCGGTTCACCCGGGGACGTAATCGTGATGTTGCCGAGCCGCACATCCAGCTTGTCGATCGACTGAAGCTTCTCCACCCAAACGCCCTTCAACGTCTGGCTGCCGATCTTGATCTCGCCCTCGACCTTGCCGGCCTTGTCCTTGACCGACATCGTACTCGGCAGCACCGCCTCGACGTTCACGAGCCCGTCGCCCGCATTCGAGAACTTGACCGTGATGGGATCAAGCACCGCCGATTCGCCGTCCTTACTCTGGAACGTCAAGCGCGGCAGGGTGCCGACGACCGTTCCGTCGCTCTGCGTCTCGACCTTCGCGGCACCCTCTGCCTTCGCCACCATCTCGGAGCCGGCTTCCGGCTTCGTCACCGTGGCGACGAACTGGTCGAGCCGTTGCTGCAGCAATTTCGAATCGACGGGCGGACCTGAACTCGACCCGCCGCAAGCGGTCAGAAAGAGGGCAAACATCAGCGCGGGCGTCGAACGCCGCGCCATACGACTACGGTTCATCGTGTTGGTCCTTGAGAGTTGAGAGCGGTCTCCGGCGGACTTTAGTCCTCGTCCGGCATTCGCGGCGGAATGTGCAGGGGCGCGGCTCAGCGGGTCAAGTGCGCCCCGTCACGCAGCAACCCTGGAATCCTCAAGCGTTTTGAGCCGCCAAAGCCTGGAAAACGAGAGAATCAGAAGCGGTGCGAGCGAACCCGCAATCGCGATCCACAGTACCGCGCCAGGCCCCACAATCTCGGCGAGCGGCCCCGCAATCAATGCCCCAATGGGGAGCATTTGAAATATCGCCCGCGCGCGCCCGGACATCAGGGTCGAGCGCGATTTGGCGAACGCTGACGGTCAAGATGAAGTAGGCCGAAGTCCGCTTTGCGTTGGTGTTTGATCGCTCATCGCTCGAAGCGGATTCACGGTTTGTAAATGATTATCTGCAGCCGCCTTAACGGCTCCTTCGCATATCTACGGGATATTGCAAACAAATGATCAACGTTTGGTGGGGCAACCAACGTGGCGAAGATTCTGATTTGCGAAGACGACGAACTCTACCAGCAGATCGCCGAAGCGGCATTCGCCGGCGGCGAGCATGAGGTCGTGTTTGCGGCAAACGGCGTGCAAGCGCTCAATCATCTCAAGGCGTGCGCTTACGATCTCGTCGTGACCGACCTCCTGATGCCGGACAAAGACGGCCTCGAAGTCATCCGCGCGATCCGCGATGGCACCACAAAGACGCCGATCCTCGCCATGACGGCGGGCTTGGCGTCGCTGAAGGAGCCGTTGCTCGTTGCCGCATCCGCCCTTGGCGCGAACGACGTTATCCAAAAGCCGTTCCGCCCCGGTGCCTTGCGCGAGCGCGTGGACGCGCTCCTTGCCAAGGCCCGCAACGAACAAAAATCAATCGCCGTCTAGGCTTGGGACACACGCGCGTGAGCGGAAAAAAGCCGGCCGATGGCGAGCTGAATCCCGCCCAATCACGGAGCGGCCTCGCGCGCATCTTTGCAATTCTGGCAATTCTGAACGTTGTCACCGCGCTCGGCGGCCTATCCGTCGGACACTACACGCTCACGCTTCTCGGCGACCGCCAGGCGCAGAACAAAGCGTGGAACGAGCAAAACACGCAACTCATTCACCTGCGCGATACGCTGGCCGAGCTCGACGTTCCCGCCAACAACGTGTTCCAAACCGAAGACGTTGCACTGGAGCGCAGCCGCTTGGCGCGCGCCGAAAGTGCGTTCGGCATCGCGTTCGGCAAGTTCGCCGAAGACGACCAACTCACCACGCGCAAGAGCTCGCTGAAGAAGGCGCTTCGCTTCGAACTCAATAAGGTTCGTGACGCCGCCACCGAGATGGCAAGCCGCACGCACGTCGTTCTCGATTATTTCGCAGTGGGCCGCCGCGCGGACGCAGCCAAGGAAATGGTCGTCGTCGACGAGCTCTACAAACAGGCAAGCACGGCAATCACGCAAATCATGCAGCTGATCATCGCCGATCAGAACGACGATCTGGCCGTTGTCAGCGCCTCGATCAACGACGCGCAGCTTGCCGAATACGCCTTCGTCGGCCTAGTGATCCTGCTCGTTCTGGCCAGTTTCCTCTACGCGCGCTCCGCAAACCGGCTGTCGCGCCAAAACGACGAGCAGCGTCAGATTTACGTGGCTGAGCTTGAAAAGGCGAAGCTGGCGGCAGAACAGGCGAGCGCGGCAAAGTCGGCGTTCCTCGCCAACATGAGTCACGAAATTCGGACGCCGCTGAACGGCATCGTCGGCATGGTGGAGATCCTTCTGGATTCGACGCTGAGCCACGAGCAGCGCGTTCAGGCCGAAACCGCCCGCGCCTCTGCCGATCAGTTGCTGCAGGTCATCGGAAACATTCTCGATATCTCAAAGCTCGAAGCAGGTTCGCTCTCGCTCGAAAGCGTGCCCTTCGACCTGACGCCGCTGGTCGAAGGCGCCGCTCAGACGTTCGCCGCGAAAGCACACGCGAAGGGTCTGGAAATCTGCGTTGACGTTTCGGCGGAAGCCGAGGGTGCCTACCAAGGCGA
>JBJXEH010000160.1:0-17292 GCA_046153995.1 Micropepsaceae bacterium | reverse complement strand
GAAGGAGCAGTTGCCGCCGCTCGGCCTCCTCAGCATCGGCGGACCACTGATCGACGCCGGCCACGATGTCAGTCTCATCGACGGCGAGTTCGGCCCGATGAGGCTTGAGGTGATCGCGGAACAGGCGCTGGCGCATGCACCGGACGCCGTGTTGTTCGGGCATACGGGTTCGACCTCCGGCCACCCGATCATCGTCAAGCTCGCGCGCATGATCCGCGCGCTGATGCCGCGCGTGCTGATCGTCTACGGCGGCGTGCATCCGACCTATTTTTGGCGGGACATTCTGACCGCTGAACCGCAGTTCGACGTTATCGTCCGCGGCGAGGGCGAAGAGACTGTAACACGCCTGTTCGATGCGCTTAGCAAACAACAAAGCTATGCGCATATCCCCGGCCTCGCTTTCCGTGTCCACGGTGAGGTCCGTGCAACGCCCTCGGCGCTGGTGATCAAGGACCTGGACGCCTATCGCGTCGGTTGGGAACTAATCGACCACAAGCGCTATTCGTATTGGGGCAACAAGCGCGCGGTCGTGATCCAGTTTTCGCGCGGCTGTCCGCATCTGTGCAATTATTGCGGCCAGCGCGGCTTCTGGACCCGTTGGCGCCACCGCGACCCGCAGAAGCTAGCCGCAGAGATCGCACGGTTGCACCGCGAACACGGTGTTGAGGTCTTCAACTTTGCCGACGAGAATCCAAGCGCCGGCCGCAAGCCGTGGAAAGCGTTCCTTGAAGCGCTGGTCGCCGAGAATGTCGACGTCACGCTGATCGGCTCTACCCGCGCCGGCGATATCGTGCGCGATGCCGACATCCTGCACCTCTACAAGAAGGCGGGCTTCGAACGCTTCCTGATGGGCATGGAAAACACCGACCAGGCGACGCTCGATCTGATCAAGAAAGGCGCGACCACGTCGGACGACCGTGAGGCGATCAAGCTGCTGCGCCAACACGGCATCCTATCGCTGGCGACATGGGTTGCGGGTTTTGACGAACAGACCGACCGCGACTTCTGGCAGGGCCTGCGCCAACTTGTGTCCTACGACCCCGACCAGATCATCACGCTCTACGCGACGCCGCACCGCTGGACGCCGTACTACCGCCTTGTCGAGCAGCGCCGCGTGATCCAGGAAGACCAGAGCAAGTGGGACTACAAGCACCAGGTGCTCTCGATGCGCCACATGCCGCCGTGGCGCGTCTTTCTCTGGGTGAAGTTCATCGAAGTCGTGGCGCAAGCACGTCCGCGCGCGCTCGCCCGTCTGGTCTGGCACCCGGACAAGAAAATCCGCCACGCGATCCGCTGGTACTACAAGATGGGCCGCCGCGTGTGGTTCCACGAAATCATCAGCTTCTTCCTGCGCGACAAGCGCGTCGCAGACGGCAAGACGGTCGCCGAATGGTTAGGCCCGGCACAGGACGCGGAGGAAGAATCGATGGCAGTGAAGAAGCGCGCGGCGGCGTAGTTGCAGATGTCAGAGACCAGATCGCGGCTTGATATCTGACATCTGCTCACCAAACCCCGGTGTTCGGCATTGACGTCCATGGCTCCTGTGGCGGCAGCGCCTTGCCCTTCTGCAGGAATTCGATCGAGATCTGATCCGGCGAACGCACGAAGGCCATGCGGCCGTCCCGCGGCGGGCGGTTGATCGTGACGCCCGCCTTCATCAGCCGCTCGCACGTTGCGTAGATGTCGTCGACCGCGAACGCCAAGTGCCCGAAGTTGCGCCCGCCCGCGTACTCGTGTTCGTCCCAATTGTAGGTGAGTTCGATCTCCGCCTCCGGGCTCTCCGGCGCTGCGAGAAACACTAGCGTGAAGCGCCCGCCCGCGTTCTCGGCGCGCCGCGTTTCCGTCAGGCCCATTTTGTTGACGAAGAAATCGAGCGCGCTGTCCAGATTGCCGACGCGCAGCATCGTGTGCAGGTATTTCATTGACGTCCGGTCCTGGTGGTTCAGTTTGACTACCAGCAGCGCGAAACGATGTCGAGGTTAGCGCGCCTTGCGTTGCGTGGCCTTTGCGGCCTGCTGGGCAATACGCGCCTTCACGATCTTGCGCACCAGCGCTGCCGGCAAGGCGCCGCCAATCGGAAAGCGGATCGTGCCTTTGGACGTGTCGTAACCCTTGATATCAACGCCGAGACGCTGGAGCACCGATCCTGGATAGAACGAGCAGTGCTTCGCCGCCGCGCCGTAGTACACCAGCACGCGTCCGTCGAGTACTATGGCCGGCATGCCATAGCTGATGCGCTCGGTCGCCCTCGGCACTGCGGCCAAGATCGAGTGGCGCAACCGTTCCAGCGTCGCCCGCTGTTCGGCCGGAAGCGCCTTCAAGTAGGCGGCGACTGATGTTGCGGGCTGCGTCATCGCTGTTGCTTGTCCCGCGCGCGCTGATAGGTGGGCAAGGCGTGAAGACGTTCTTGGTACGCGGCTAGCGGCGGCGGGAGCGTTCTGCCGAGTGCGCCGACCCAGATGCCCAGCGACGTGCTGATCGCGATGTCGGCCAGCGTCAAACTGGGGCCCACCAAGTAAGCACGGTCGCCAAGCGTCGTGACGACGTAGTCGACGAACTGATCGACGCGGCCATCCTGAGCGCGGCTGGACCAGTTTTGCTTGTCGGCTTCGGGTGCGCCGAATTTGGCCATAAGCAACGTGTTGACGAACGCGCCGAGCGAGGCTTCGCTGAAGATGGTGAGCTGAAGCACACGTGCGAGTGCGACGGGGTCGTTCGTCGGCAGCAGCGGCGTCGGTCCGTAACGCTCCGCAAGATAAAGCATGATCGCGATCGACTCGTTGATCGCGACATCGCCGTCTTGCAGGAACGGTACGTTGCCGATCGGGTTGAGCTTGGCATAGGACTCGCTCACCGGAAACGTCACCGCCTCCGTTTCATAGGCAAGCCCCATCACCTCACATTGCCAGAAGAGACGCACGCCGCGCGCTCCACGCGGAAAGTTCCAGATCTTGATCGTCATCGTGTCATCCGTATTCGCCGCCACGGACCCAATCACCCGCACAGAGTTCGTTCAAGCCCCAAGAGACGAACACAAGCACGTTCGGACGGCAAACAAGCCTGCGCAGCGGCTCGTCGTCTTGCTCACCCAAGCCGCGCGCCGTCCTTTGAGGCCGATGATCAACGGCGAGAGACGGGGCGGTATCGTGAGCGGGGAAGCGCGTGCAATCTTGGCCGGCGGCGTCATCGCCGGTGTTCTCGACATCGTCTATGCGTTCGTCGTCTACGGCCTGAGCTACGGTTTAACGCCCACGCAGGTGTTGCAGTCGGTGGCGGCAGGCTGGATCGGCCGTGAGGCTTCGCGCGCAGGCGGCTTCGCGACGGCAGCCCTCGGCCTTGCCTCACACTTTCTGATCGCAGCGGTTATGGCGGCAGTCTTCGTCGCTGCCGCGTCGCGGGTAAAGACTTTGACAGCCGAGCCGGTCGTCGCGGGGCTTCTCTACGGTCTCATCCTCTATATCGCGATGAACTACGTCGTGGTGCCGTTGTCGGCCGCGCACGCGTCCGGCCACTTTGCGGCTGGCTTTGCCGACGTTTCGGCGCGGCTCCAAGCTGCGTTCAGCGCCCTGCGTCCGAGCGACCCTTGGCAACTCACCGGTGCGATTTTCACGCATGCCGCCTTTGTGGGTGTTCCGATTGCGCTCGCAGCGCGGCACTATCTCGGCCGTTAGCGCGCTTCGCGTTGTAGTTCGCCGGGCGTGCGTCCCATCACGGCGCGCATCGCGCGGGCGAGGTGGCTTTGGTGTGCGAAGCCTGTTGCCGTCGCGACCTTCGCGAGTGGCATGCCGCCCGCTTGTATGAGCTCCGCGGCACGTGCGACGCGCCGGCGCACGACATAGCGGTGCGCGGGCAGGCCGGTCGCCGCCTTGAATAAGCCTTTGAAGTGCGAGGCGCTGACGCCCGCAACCTGCGCCAGCCTAGCGAGCGTCAGCGGCTCGTTCAGGTTCGTGTCGATGTGGTCGCAAACCTCCGCCGTCTGGCGCCGGCTCAGCGCGCGCTTCACCGGCGCGTGACGGACGATCGCGTGCTCCGTGATCAGCCGCGTCGCGAGCGCAACGCCCAAGCCTTGTACGAACATCGGCTCTACGGTTTTGCCTTCGCTGAGCGCCGCTTCGAGCGCCCAGCCCAAATGTTCGATCTGCGCGTCGCGCGCCTGTATGCGGGGCAGCAGCTCCAGCGTCTTCGGATCGAGCCCGAGCGAGACGGCGACCTTGTTCAAGAAGCCTGGGTCGATGCGCATGACCAGCAGCTCAACCGGCCCGTCGTCGATCCAACGCGCGACTTCGCCTTTCGGCACGATGTCCATGTCGCCGCGGCGCATTAGTCCGATATGGTGGCGTCCGCCGCGCAGACTGTCGACGCGCACCGGCGGTCCGACGATCAGCGATACCGTGTGGACCGGCGCACCTGCGGTTTTGATTTCGCCACCGGGGTAGGACTTGCGCTCCACCGAGAATCCGCGCGCGGGAATTTCAAGTGACGGCGGGCTACGCAACGGTTTGACCATGCCCGAAGTCTGCATGGCGCACGCCGCGGTAACAATCCCGCTCTCATCCCCGGTCGCGCCGAATGTGCTCTGTTGTGTCCGTTCCGGCTTTAAGCGGGTCCCGTTCGTTTGCCGAACGGTCTTGACGCCAAGCGCGAGCCGCGGCCGCGGGCCCGTGCGCACATACGGTCGATCTCGCTCTTGTCTTTCGTCGTGCCCCAGATGCGGAGCGGGGACACGTCTACGTCGTCGAGTTCCAGCGCGTTCAAAACCTGTACCCAGCCGTCGTGCCGGCCGGAGGCGGCGGCCTCGCGCGCGCGGGGCATCAGGATGTCTTTGCCCGCCCGTCCGGTGACGACTTTTTGAGCCAGGCGCTGCGTCTCGCGCGCCGAGGCATTCTCGTGCCGCTCAGGGTGGCGGGTCTTCCAGTGAATCACGGTCATTTCGCTTGGCCACTTCGCAGTTGGCCCAGCATCGTTCTTTATTTGTTCCTGACTGTCAAGACGAGAGATCGATCCCGTCCACAGGCGAGATAAAGCCGCTTAGTGGCCCCGGCCTTCGCCACCGCCGCCGCGTTCCCCGCCCTCGCCGCCGTAACCATCACGGTCGCAGTAGTCGCGTTCGCCGCCGTCGTGCGTCTCGCGGTCTTCGCGCTCGGGTCCATTCTCGCGCTCGCTGCCTTCGTTGCGCGAGCGGTCTTCGTCTTCGATGAGCTCTGCCGTCTCGCGCGTATCTGATTCCGGACGATCATCGATCGAGGCTAGCTCCGGCATGTCGGGCTTCACGCGCGGTTTGGCCGTAGCAAATCTGTTTGCCCTCGGCGCGGGTTCACGGACGACATCGACCGGCGCGGTTGTCCGGAGCAAATCGGCCGGCGGTTCAGCCGCCGGTGGCGCCGGTTCTTCCGGCGTCACGAAGGCAACGGGCGTTGGCTGCACCGTGCCGCAGAGCTCGCGCGAGTGGACGCGAACCTCTTCGTTGCCGAGCTTCATCAGGCAACCGCCGGTGCCGTCTGCCGCTTGCGCTGAGTTCGTTTCCAGCGTGCCGAGGGCGGCCGGCTGCATCCACATGTAGAAGCCGGTCAGCGCGGCGCCAGTCATCAAGATCGTCGCACGCCGCCGCAGCTTGCCGCCGCCGCCTTGTTCTGCTTCCCCAGCCATCACGCACCTCTTGTGCTTCGCGTTCGTTGAGTCGTGATTTGAAGTTTAAGAATGTGTTAACCCGCACGTGTTAACGAGCGTGCCGTACCCAAATAGCGGCAAGCGCAACCGGGGGTTCCGCGTCAAGCGCAGTGCTGCATTCTGATTTGTAATACGGAGCGCAAACCTGTCGCGCGCGGCGGGATGCAACGCATCGTGGCTATGGCGCAGGTGCAACTGCAGCGGCGGATTTATTTGCAATCCGCTGCGGGCTGAAATTTAGGCGAGGCCCAGCCGCTGAAATTGCTCCGCCGGGGCTTCGACGGTGCGCAGCGCTTCGTGGAGCATTTCGGCCATGCGCGTCTCATCCGGGCCGTTGCGGCGGTTTTCGGATTCGCTGGGGTCGTTTGCCGTGTCGTAGATGTGATGGGCGCCGGGCTCGTCCCAACGTGTCCACGCCCAGAAGGGCACCGGGTCGCTTGCGTCCCACACTTGTTTGATCACGGGCACCGCGCTTCCGGGCATGTGTGCGAGTATCGCGCGCTGATCGGGCAGGGGGAGTTCCTGCTCGCGCGCAAGGACGTGGGTCGGCATCGTCGACCAACGGTTCGAGTACATCGCCAGCGGCTCGTTCTTGCCGACCGGCGCGCGCGCGTACTTCCAGCGGCCGTCGGTGATGTGAACCTCGCGGCCCCACACGCCCATGAGAACGTGGTCGCGGATCGATGTTGCGGCACCTTCGATCAGCGGGCGTAGCGAAGCCCCGTGTGTGCGCTGGCGCTGGGTCACGTCGAAGATGTCGGCGAGCGTTGCATGCAGATCGACGCTGGTCGTCAGTGCATCGACCTCGCGTGCGGCTTGGCCGGGCCAGGCGACGAGGAGCGGGATCTTTCCCAGCGTGTCGTAGATCGGCACGCCGGGTTTACCCCAGATGTCCTTCTCGCCCAGATAGTGTCCGTGATCGGTGCACAGGATCACCGCCGTGTTGGCCCACAGATCGTGCCGGTCGATCGCGTCGAGCACGCGACCGAGCCAGGCGTCGATCATCGTCAGCTTCGCGCCGTACTGCGCGCGAACTTGATGCGCCTGCCGCTCGGTGAGCACACCTTTCTTAAGCGCGTCCTTCATGTAAGGCGGCCAGATCAGGTGTGCGCCTTCCCAATCGGGATCGTACATCTTCGCATAAGGCGCCGGTGTGTCGAACGGTTCGTGCGGGTCGAACTCGTCGACGAACAGCATGAAGCGTTTGTGATGGCCGGCGTTGTCGTCGAGCCAGCGGGCGGCCGATGCCATCGTGCGCGGGCCTGGGAAATCTTCCTCACCGCGGAACCAGCCGCGGGAGTTGTCGTAGGGCATGTGCGTGCGGCCGAACAGCGGCGCGCCCGCCCAGCTGGGATCGGGCCGCGTCTTCCACGGGTCGCCTTCGTGACCGCGCTGATAGTCCCAGCCTGTAAAGTCGACGTGATAGTTCTCGCCGCCGGTTTCGAACAGATGCGGGTGGTCTGAGATCAACTGTGTCACCACACCGGTGCGGCGCAGCGGATAGGTGATCGCATCTTCCCAGATTTCGACCGAGCCCCAGGCGCGCCACAGGAAATCCCACGAGCCGCAAAGAATGTCGTGGCGCGCGGGCATGCAGGGGAGCGAGCCGGTGTAGTGCTTCGTGAATTTGAGCGATCGTTGCGCCAAACGGTCGATGTTCGGCGTCGCGAACTCTTTGCCGCCGTACGCGCCCACCATATGGCGGTTCAAGCTGTCGAGCAGCAGCAGGACGATGACGTTTTCGGGTTTGCTCATCGCGGCCATGGTGCGCGATCACGGCATGCCGTTGCAAGCGGTGCACAAAAAGAGAGCGGCGTGGGCTTTACGCCGCACGCCGCTTGAACATAGTCTGGAACGTCGATTGTCGTTATTTTACGAGATCAGCTTCAACCGGTCGGCCGTAATGCGTCCGTCGCGGCCGGGCGCGACCTCGAAGCTCACCTTCTGGCCTTCGGCCAAATCTTGGATGCCCGAACGCTGCAGCGCCGTCACGTGCACGAACACGTCTTTGCCGCCGCCATCGGGCGCGATGAAGCCGAAGCCCTTTGAGGTGTTGAAAAATTTGACAACGCCAATCGTCATTGCTCAGTCCATTCCTTCATAGATACACGGCCGCGCCGCGGACTGCCCGCGGGCGTACCCAATGCGCATGACTTGTCGTGGTTGAGGGTTGGGCGGGACGCAAACCCGGATTCGGAATACTGCGGCACGTCTGATGCACTCGTCTTCAAAGCCAGTCGCGGGCAGAAAGATGGCGAAGCGTTCGCGGGCACGCAAGCCAAAATAAATGGTTTTGTGACTGTACTTTTGCGGGGTTGACAGACGAAAATTCTGCGCTCTCGCGAACCCGGTGTTGAGCAAGACTTGCCGGTCTTGGTGCGTTGAAAACGGGCACGTTCACCAAGATTCGATAGCGCTTGTGCGCGTCAGTGCCTAAATGAGGGCGAGAAAAACAGGAGCCCTCTCATGGATATGCAACTCAAAGGAAAGCGTGCGGTCGTCCTCGGCGGTACGCGCGGGATCGGACGCGCCATCGCCGAAACGCTGGCGGACGAGGGTGCCGATGTCGGCGTGTGTGCGCGCAATCCGGAACAAGTCGAAGAAGCGGTTGCGGCGTTGTCCAAGAAGGGCGTTCGCGCGACGGGTGCTGCGGTCGATATCGCAAAGCCGGCGGAGCTTAAAGCTTGGGTCGAAGGCGTTGCGAAGACATTCGGCGGTATCGACATTCTCGTTTCGAACGCGAGTGCGCTCACCATGGGCGCGCATGCGGAGGCGTGGGAGTCGCTACTCAAGATCGACATATTGGGTGCGATGAATTCGTTCGAAGCGGCGCGGCCGCATCTCGAGAAGTCGGCGGCGGAGCGCGGCGATGCGGCGTTCGTGATGATCTCGTCCGTTTCGGCGGCGGAGGCGCAGAATGCGAACGCCTATGGCGCGATCAAGGCCGCGCTCATCCACTATGCCAAGGGACTCTCGCGGGAGTACGCGAGGCGCAAGGTGCGCGTGAACGTCGTGTCGCCGGGTACGGTCTACTTCAAGGGCGGCGTCTGGAACATGATCGAGCAGAACATGCCCGACCGCTACAACGCGGCGATGAAGTCGAACCCGACGGGCCGCATGGGCACGCCGCAAGAGATCGCGAATGCGGCCGTGTTTCTGGCGAGCCCTCTGTCGTCGTTCACAACCGGCGCAAATTTGATCGTCGACGGCGCTATCACGCAGCGGGTGAATTTCTGATAGTCTACGAACGGCTTGGGGCACTACTCGTAACGAGAGGAGACGTCTCATGAGTTCGTTGAGAGCGCTTGGATTGATAGCTGCGGTCACTCTTGGGTGTGCCGCGGCATTTGCCGACGACATTCGCAAGCTGCCGCCGGACGAGCCTGTCGTCGTCAACGGGTTCGATCTCGTGTGCACCGGCGTCGGCGAAGATGCGCGCAACGATCCGCGCTGGCGCGATTACCCCGTACGTATCGAGTTCGCAAACGCCGACGCGCAGTATTTGAGCGACGCTTCGCTTGCGGTCGCAACGGCGGCGGGTGAGCAATTGTTCGAGGTCACGTGCGACAGCCCGTGGGTGCTCGCCAATCTCGAGCCCGGCAAATACGTTCTTGCGGCGACGTATGATGGGATCGTCAAGACGGAGAAGTTCACCGCACCGAAATCGGGCCAAGCGCGCTTCGTTGTCCGCTTCGCAGAAGTGCCAGGCGACAAACCAAAGTAGTGTGCTGCTCAAGGCTTGCGGGTTGACCGTCGGCGCTCGGCGGCGTGCTGGCGCTGCAAGTAAGTATCTCACGCGAAGCCGCGAAGACGCGAAAAGAGAGTATACGCGCCGCAGGCGCGCTTCGGTATTAACATGGGCGCTTCGCGCCAACTCGTGCGCTAAGTCTACGCTTCTTTTTCGCGTCTTCGCGGCTTCGCGTGAGATACTTTCGAGGCGCGATTACCTGCCCTTGAACTCAGCCTTCCGCTTTTGCAGGAACGCGCTGACGCCTTCCGTGAAGTCTTCGGCGCGGCCGGCGATTTTTTGGGCTTGGCGTTCGGCGTCGAGTTGTTCTTCGTAGGTGTGATGCGGGCTTTGCCAATAGAGTTGTCGGATGAGGCCGAGCGCGACGGTCGGGCCGCTCGCCAGTTCTTCGGCGAGCGTCATCGCTTGCGGCATCAGGTCGGCGTCGTCGTAGACTCGGTTGATCAGGCCCCATTCGAGCGCTTTGTCCGCGCTCAGCTTCTCACCGAGTAGCGACAGTTCCTTGGCGCGCGCGCTGCCGACAAGGCGCGGCAGCAACCAGGTCGAGCCGCCGTCGGGCACAAGGCCGATGCGCCGGAACGCTTGCAGGAAGTACGCGGACTTCGACGCCAGGATCATGTCGCCCATCAGCGCGAAGCTCATACCGACGCCCGCTGCTGCGCCGTTCACGGCGGTTACGAGCGGAATCTTCAGATTGCGCAAGCGGCGCAGGAACGGGTGGTACATCGTCTCAAGCGCGGCACCGGCGTCGCGTTCTTCCGGTTTGAACGCACCCGACGAGGGGCCACCGCTCAAGTTCGCGCCCGCGCAGAAGCCTCGGCCGGTACCGGTGAACACAAGCGCGCGGATGCCGCTGTCGGGGCGTTCGATGTAGGTCATTGCCGAGATGAGGCCGTTCAGCATTTCGGGGCTGACAGCGTTCATCACTTCGGGGTGGTTTAGCGTCAGCACGCCGACGCGGCCTACCTTGTCGACTTTCGCGCGTTCGAAATCCATTTTCGTCGTCCCTCTCATTTGCCTTTGAATTGGGGTTCGCGTTTGGTCAGGAAGGCGGTGACGCCCTCGCGAAAATCTTCGGTGTCGCCGAGCATTTGCTGCGTGCGGCGTTCGAGTTCGAGTTGCTGGTCCAAGGTGTTTTCGCCGGCCGCGTCGAGTGTGTGTTTGATTTCGCCGAATGCTTTCGTCGGGCCTTTCGCCAAACGCTCGGCCAGCGCGCGCGCTTCCGTCATCAGGTTTGCGTCGTCGACGGCCGCCCAGATCAAGCCCCATTCGGCAGCTTTATCTGCCGGCAAGCGATCGCCGAGCATCGCGAGCGCACGCGAGCGGGCACGGCCCAAGAGATGCGGGAAGAACCAGGTGCAGCCCATGTCGGGTACGAGACCGAGTTTCGGACCGAAGACTTGCACGAAGTATGCGGACCTCGCGGCGATTACGATATCGCCGCCAAGTGCCAAGCCCACACCGCCGCCCGCTGCTACCCCGTTCACCGCGACGATGACCGGTTTCGGGAAGCCGGTGAGGTCGCGGACGAGCGGGTTGTAGCCGATCTCCATCGAGTGCGAGATGCCTTCGCCGACCGAGCGTTGGACGCCGTCGTTGAAGCCCGCGTTCGCGAGGTCCGCGCCAGCGCAGAAGCCGCGACCCGCACCGGTGATGATCAGCGCCTTCACGTTTGCGTCGCTGCGCAGCGCGCGGAGCGCGTTGCGGACGTCGTCGATCAGGCCCTTGTTCAGGCTGTTGAGCGACGTGGGGCGATTGAGCGTCAGCGTGGCGACGTGGCCCGCTGTTTCGACTAGGATGTTCTCGTAAGCCATGCGTCGAGGTCCGAGGTTGGTGAGACGCCAAGCGATCACAGCTGCCTCGCGCTGGCAATAACGTGTATGCGGTTGTCCGCGTGTTCCGCTACGTCACGCCTTCGCCTGAGCGGCGGCGGTTAACGACTTGTCCGGCCCATTGGGACATTGGCTTTCGAGGTAATTCCTGCCCTTGCGGAATTCGTCTATAACGCGGCAACTCGCATTCGAACTTCACGACTGAAAGGACGCCTCTCATGACGAACGCCACGGCCCAATCGATGCGCGCGCTTCTCGACAAGCAACGTGCCGCTTACTTGCGCGACGGACCGCCGAGCGCGGACGTCCGGATCGACAGGCTGGACCGCTGCATCGGGCTGCTCGTCGATCATCAGGACGAGATCGCGGATGCGTTGAACAAAGATTTCGGCAGCCGTTCACCGCAGATGACAAAGTTCACGGACGTTTCCGGGTCGATCGGGCCGCTGAAGCACGCGAAGGAAAACCTTCGCAAGTGGATGAAGATGGAGAAGCGCAAACCCACACCTGCGATCTTGGGCTGGTTCGGCGCGAAGGCCGAGATCCATTATCAGCCGCTTGGTGTGGTCGGTGTGATCGCGCCGTGGAACTTTCCGGTGAACCTGACGTTCACGCCGCTTGCGGGCGTGTTGGCGGCGGGTAATCGCTGCATGATCAAGCCGTCTGAGTTCACGCCTGCGTCGTCGGAGTTGATGGCGAAGATGTTCCGCAAGGCGTTCGACGAGGCGGAGATCGCAGTTTGCCTGGGCGGGCCCGATGTGGGCGACGCGTTCAGCCGCTTGCCGTTCGACCATCTGCTGTTCACCGGTGCCACCTCGATCGCGCATCATGTGATGCGGGCGGCGGCTGAGAATCTGACGCCGCTGACTCTGGAGCTCGGCGGCAAGTCGCCGGTCGTGATCGGGCAGAGCGCGAACATGGAGCTGACCGCAGCACGCGTGATGCAGGGCAAGACACTGAATGCGGGGCAAATTTGCTTAGCACCCGACTATGTGTTTGTGGCGGAGGCGCAGCGTGACGAGTTCGTCGCCAACGCGACTGCTGCGGTAGCGAAGATGTACCCGACGCTGAAGGACAATCCCGACTACACGTCGGTGATCAATCAACGGCACTTCGACCGTCTGCGCGGCTACATCGACGAAGCCAAGTCCAAGGGTGCGACGGTCGTAGAGGTGAACCCCGCGAAGGAAAACCTCTCGCAGCAGCCGCATCACAAGATTGCACCTACGTTCATTCTCGATCCGACCGACGATATGAAGGTGATGCAGGATGAAATCTTCGGGCCGGTGCTGCCGGTGAAGACGTATAAGAGCGTGGATGAGGCGATCGGTTACATCAACGCGAAGGCGCGGCCGCTGGGTCTTTATTACTTCGGCGAGGATACCGGCGAAAAGGAGCGGGTGTTGACGCGCACCACCTCAGGCGGCGTCACGATCAACGACACGATTATGCATGTCGCCATGGAAGACCTGCCATTCGGCGGCGTGGGACCGTCAGGCATGGGTGCCTATCACGGCATCGACGGGTTCCGGCAGTTCAGTCACCGCAAAGCGGTGTACAGCCAGCCGACGTCGGGCTTCGTCGAGAAACAACTCGCCAACCTGCGCGCGCCGTACGGCGACGGGCTGCAGAAGCAGTTGACGGGTTCGATTAAGCGGTGAGGTTGACGCGAGCCGGCTAAACCGGCTCGCTCTCTTTCTTCCGCTTCAGCAAGTGTTGCGGCACTGGGCGCAGTAGGAACGCCGGGGTGTTTGGGCCCATGCCTGGGCCAGTTGGGGCGGCCGCGTCGTCGCGATCTTCGCGGTGGCGGCGTTTGTCCTGCGGCGGTTTCTCGTTGCGCGGCTTTTCTTGCCGCACGTTTTCATGTTTTGGCCGTTCGGCTTTGGCAGCTTCCGCTCGTGGAGCTTCTTGTTTGCGTGGTCCACGATCGCGGTTGCGATCGCCGCCTTGGCGGCCGCCGTCGCGGCGCGGTTGGCGGTCGCGGTGCGGTTTGTCTTCGCGCTTTGCGGGCTGTTCGGCGGTTGCAGGTGCAGGTGCAGGTGCAGGTGCGGCCGGGATTGCAGCGGCGCCGGCTTCGACCGGCGCCATGCTCGCCACTTGGTCGTGGTAGGGTTGGTCGCCGCGGTGATGGTCGCGTCCGCGGCGCTTGTCGCGATCACGTCCGCCGCGCCGTCCGTCGCGGTCACCTCGGCCTTCGCCGCGATGGCGATCCGGCGTGACCTCGATGTCGTTCATTTCTTCGCGTACGAGCGGCATCCCGGTCAGTTTCTCGATCGCGCCCAGATATTTATGATCGCTAGGGCCCGCCAGCATCAGCGCGTGACCTTCGCGGCCCGCCCGGCCGGTGCGGCCGATGCGATGGATGTAGTCGTCGGCGTGGATCGGCACGTCGAAATTGAAGACGTGGCTCACCGCCGGAATGTCGAGACCGCGTGCGGCGACGTCGCTGGCGCACAGCAATTGAACTTGGCCGGCGCGGAAGCTTTCCAACGTCTTGGTGCGCACCGGCTGCGGCAGGTCGCCGTGCAGCGCCGCGACGGAGAAGCCGTGCTTGGTAAGCGACTTGTAGACGATGTCGACGTCGGTCTTGCGGTTGCAGAAGATGATGCCGTTCGTGATCGTCTCGCGGCGGATCAGGCGGCGCAGCGCCTCGCGCTTCATTTTGTTGTCGTTTGACGGCAACGCCACGATCTTCTGTGTGATCGTGGTGGCGGCCGTCGCCGGGCGCGAGGCTTCGATACGCTCGGGGTTCGATAGGAACTGATCGGCGAGGCGTGTGATTTCCGGCGGCATGGTCGCCGAGAAGAACAGCGTCTGGCGCGTGAACGGGAGCATCTTCGAGATGCGCTCGATGTCCGGAATGAAGCCCATGTCGAGCATGCGGTCGGCTTCGTCGATCACGAGGATCTGCACGCCGTTCAGCAGCAGCTTGCCGCGTTCGAAATGGTCGAGCAGACGGCCGGGCGTCGCGATCAGAACGTCAACGCCGCGCGTGATCTTCATGTCCTGATCTTCGTAGGACACGCCGCCGATCAAGAGCGCCATCGAGAGCTTTTTGTACTTGCCGTATTTCTCAAAACTCTCCGCCACCTGCGCCGCGAGTTCGCGCGTCGGTTCCAAGATCAGCGAGCGCGGCATGCGCGCCTTCGCGCGGCCGGTGGACAGACGCTGCAGCATCGGCAACGTGAAGCCCGCGGTCTTGCCCGTGCCCGTCTGCGCGATGCCCATGACATCGCGGCCGGCCAAGACCGACGGGATCGCTTTTTCCTGAATAGGCGTAGGCGTGGTGTAACCGGCTTCCGCGATTGCGCGGAGCAATTCGGCCGAAAGGCCGAGACTTTCAAACGACATTGAGACTCATTCGACTCCGGCGAGATGGGCTTGCTTGTCTGGCTGGACACGCCTCTCGCCTGAGACAACCCAACCGCGGAACGGTGCGGCTCCGCGCGGAATCGCGCGATCAGCCAATGCACTGCAAGTTAATGTGCTTTGCCAGAATGTCAACCAAAGGTGAACAAAGGCTTGCCAAGCGGATGTGCTGGGACTTGAACGTTTGCGCGGGGATTATTGTCGCATCCGTGCCACTGCGGCGTACCTACAGGTCAATATCCTTCGCAAATTGCGCGTGTTCTTGGATGTATTGGAACCTGAGCTCCGGTTTCTTGCCCATGAGGCGTTCGACGAGGTCTTCGGTTTCTTCCTTGTCGTCGTCGGCGATCATGACTTTTAGCAGCGTGCGCAGGCCGGGCTTCATCGTCGTTTCTTTGAGCTGCGCCGGGTTCATTTCGCCCAGGCCCTTGAAGCGGCTGATTTCGACTTTGGCATTTGCTTTGAATTCGGCTTTGAGCACGCGTTCTTTGTCGGCGTCGTCGCGGGCGTAGAACGATTTGCCGCCGTGGGCGAGTTTGTAGAGCGGGGGCATGGCGAGATAGAGGTGGCCCTTGTCGATGAGCAGCGGCATCTCGCGGTAGAAGAACGTGACGAGGAGCGAGGCGATGTGCGCGCCGTCGACGTCGGCGTCGGTCATGATGATGACCTTGTCGTAGCGCAGGTCTTCTTCGCGGAAGCGGTCTCCGATGCCGCAACCCAGCGCCTGAATAAGGTCGGCGAGTTCTTGGTTTGCGGCGAGTTTGCCCGCGGCCGCACTTGCCACGTTCAAGATCTTGCCGCGCAAGGGGAGCACGGCTTGCGTGTTGCGGTCGCGGGCTTGCTTGGCCGAGCCGCCGGCGCTGTCGCCTTCGACCAAGAAGAGTTCCGTGTCGCCGGTCGCGCCCGAGGCGCAGTCGGCGAGTTTGCCGGGCAAGCGCAGTTTGCGCGTCGCGCTTTGGCGGCTGACCTCTTTCTCTTGGCGGCGGCGGATGCGGTCTTCGGCCTGCTCGATCGTGAACGTGAGCAGGCGGTTCGCGTCGACCGGTGAGTCCGCGAGCCAGTGGTCGAAGTGATCCTTGATGACGCCTTCGACGAGGCGCTGTGCTTCGGGGTTCGAGAGTTTGTCTTTCGTCTGGCCCTGAAACTGCGGGTCGCGGATGAAGACGGAGAGCATCGCCTGCGCTTGGGCCATCACGTCTTCGGCGGTGATTTGCGGCGCCTTGCGGTTGTTCGTCAGTTCGCCGTAAGCGCGCAGCGACTTCGCCAGCGCCGAGCGCACGCCGTTATCGTGCGTGCCGCCTTGGGGCGTTGGGATCGTGTTGCAGTAGGAGTTCATGAATGGGTCGAGCGTCGGCGACCAGGAGACCGCCCATTCGACGATGCCTTTGCCTTCTTTCGTCGATTCCACTCGGCCGGAGAACGCGCGCGGCGTGACGGTGGAGGCCTTGCCGATCGTTGCTTCCAGATAGTCGGAGAGGCCGCCCGGGAAGTGCAGCGTTTCGTCGGCGGGCGTCGTGTCGGTGCCGTGGATCAGCGACGCATCGCACGACCAGCGGATTTCGACGCCGCGGAACAGATAGGCCTTCGAGCGCGCCATCCGGTAGAGCCGCGACGGCTTGAAGTGCGCGTCGGGGCCGAAGATTTTCACGTCCGGCTTGAAGCGTACGGTCGTGCCGCGGCGGTTGTTGATGCTCCCCAAGTCTTTCAGCTTCGTGACCGGGTTGCCGCGTTCGAATCTCTGGCTCCAGAGGTTGCGGTCGCGGGCAACCTCGACTTCCAACCATTCGCTGAGCGCGTTCACGACCGATGCACCGACACCGTGTAGGCCGCCCGAGGTCTCGTATGCGCCGGCCGTGAATTTTCCGCCGGAGTGGAGCGTGGTCAGGATCACTTCGAGCGCGGACTTCGACTTGAATTTCGGGTGCGGGTCGGTCGGGATGCCGCGGCCGTTGTCGCGCACGGCGAAGATGTTGCCTGGCTCAAGCGTGATTTCGATGCGGCTCGCGTGGCCCGCCACAGCTTCGTCCATCGCGTTGTCGATGATCTCGGCCGCCAGATGGTGCAGCGCGCGCTCGTCCGTGCCGCCGATATACATGCCGGGACGGCGGCGGACGGGCTCCAACCCCTCAAGGACTTCGATGTCCTTGGCGGAGTAGGATTTCGAGGTGCGGTCGTCGTCGGCGCCGTCGAACAGGTCGTCTTTGGTGGCGGGCTTTGCCATGGGGGTACTCGGCTAACTGAATCGGAGCGGGACTATAGCGACTCCCGTGCCTGCGCAGGGTGATCGTTCGGCGGCGCAATTTCGGGCTTTTCCACAAGTGGCGCGTCCGATGAAGTGGCACATGTGGCACAGGAGTCGGGGGTATCTGACGAAACCGAGTCCGGCGGGGCGTTGTTGGATGTGGCGCGAATTTGCGGCGAAGACTTGTCGAAGGCCATCAACTTGCGTTGCAGCGCGTCCCGCAACAAACGCTCGAGTCCGAGCGGGTCCGGTTGGTCCGTGACCGGCTGATCTGGGAGCGCCATCAAGGTGGGCATGTCGCGATAAAGTTCGGGCTGCAGCGCCTTCAGCCGTGCGAGCAACAAGTTGTCGGAGTAGCGGTGCTTAACGCCGCATTGCTCGCCCCGGTAGAAGACGGGCTCGTCAAAACCGTCGCGCCCGCGCCTGTCCGCCTC
>JBJXEH010000159.1:0-3833 GCA_046153995.1 Micropepsaceae bacterium | reverse complement strand
TCGCAGTGGTTTGTCGGTGTCGTCGGTCAGCTGCAGCTCGACGTGCTCTCAAGCCGGATTGCGGCAGAGTACGGTCTTGAGGTCGGGTTCGAGCAGGGATTGTACGAGACGGCGCGCTGGGTCGATGCGGAGGAGCCGGCGGAGTTGAAGAAGTTTCTCGTTGCGCATCAGGGCAACCTCGCCGAAGACCGCGACGGCGCGCCGGTGTTCATGGCGAAGAGCGGGTGGGAGCTGCGCTATTCGGCCGAGAAGTGGCCGAAGATCAAGTTCACGGCGACGCGCGAGCGGCGGCATTAAGCGCCGCTCGCGGTGAGGTAACGTTAGAAGAAGAAGTGGTCGCGCACCGTCCGCAACGGCTCGACGCGATTGCGGCTTTCGAGCGAGCCGTCGGTTCCAAAATGCAGCCGGATTCCACCGCCTATGTTCCAGTAATCTTCGCTACCGCCCGGCCCGCTGCCGTCGAGGGACCCGAAGCCGAGCCCGGCATATATCGACGTGTCGCAATCCGCGAAGAGGTACTCAGCCTCGCCCGACAGCGACCAGTCATCGAAGTCTGTGAGACCGTCGTCGTCCCAGCTCGAGTATTTCGTCGTGACGTTCAGCGCGAGATTTGATTGAAGGTAGTAGCTGCCATAGGCACCGAGGTGCCAGCCGTCGAGGTCTTCGTAGTTGCCGAAGCCAAGGAAGGCGCCGATGGTCAGGTGATCCAGGAATAGTTCGCCGCGACCGCGTAGGTCGAAGCCATCGGTACCTTCGATCGTTTGGTAGCGAAGCTCGCCGCCGAGTGCGCCTTCGTTCGCGTCGCGCCAGAACACGCCGGCACCGAACTTCGAGTTTGAGAATCCTTCGCCGCCTTCTTGGAAGGTGTTGAAGTCGAAGTTGCCTTGAACATTCCATTTGTTCGGCCACGTCCAAAGCGCGGAACCGGTGCCGTGGAATTGATCGAACGACGGGTCGATATCGACGTTGTCGTAGCCGACGTCGCCGAGGCCGGTGAGTCTTGTGCCGCCCTTGCCGTCGGCGAGGGCGGGTAGTGTGAGCGCGACGAGGGCGGTCGTCGCCAATAGAATTGTGCGCGTCATTTGGGGGAACTCCGTACCTTCGTGGGGGGAACGAATCTTCGGGTGGCGAGAGGATGCACCGTCGCTTTCGCGGCGCAACGCTGCGAGCCGTAATTGCGGAATCGTAATGCGGCTCTGTTGCTTTGCGGGAGCACGTAGGGTCAGCTCATCGCAACCCCCGTTTGGCGATTGATCGAATTCGCCGATCAATCCGTATACCCCCTGTTGAGGAGCAAGTCGCATGAACGCGGTCGTTGTTACGGGTGCTTCCACGGGTATCGGGCGTGGAATTGCGGATGCGCTGACGCGGCGCGGCTTCCATGTGTTCGGCAGCGTGCGCAAAGAGAGCGATGCGGAGCGGCTGCGGGCGACGCTCGGCGATGCGTTTACGCCGCTGTTGTTCGATGTGACGGATGAAGCTGCGGTGCGCGCTGGAGCGGCGCGCGTGCGCGAGTTGCTCAAGGGACAAACGCTGAAAGGGCTCGTCAACAACGCAGGCATCGCGACGCCGGGGCCTGTGTTGCATCAGCCGCTCGCCGACTATCGCAAGCAGATTGAAGTGAACCTCGTCGGCGCCTTTACGGTGACACAGGCGTTTGCGCCGTTGCTGGGTGCGGACCGTGCGTTGAAAGGTGCGCCGGGGCGGATCGTCAATATCACGTCGCTGGGCGGCAAGATTGGGTCACCGTTCTTGGCCGGTTATTGTTCGGCGAAGCATGGCCTTGAAGGTTTGTCGGAAAGCCTCCGGCGCGAGCTTTTGATGTATGGCATCGATGTCGTGATCGTTGGGCCCGGGGCTGTGAAGACGCCGATCTGGGACAAGGCGGAGGCGATGGACACGTCGGCGTACGCGCGCACGGACTATGGCCCCGCGATGAAGAAGCTTTCCGACTTCATGGCTGGCGGTGCGCGCGATGGGTTGCCGGTCGAGCGGGTCGGCGAGCTTGTGCATCATGTGCTGACGGTAGCGCGGCCGAAGGTGCGCTATGCGTTGGCACCGAGTATGCTGTTCGACTGGATCATCCCGCGCTTGTTGCCGCGGCGGATGATCGACCGCTACTTTGCGCAGCGCTTGGGGTTGACCAAGGCCTAGCTGACTTTTGCGGCTTGTTCGCCGGGGAGGTCGTCTTCCGACGCGCCGATCAGCAGGTTCAACAGTTCGTTCGCGTGCGTGAGGTACGCTTGAACGCGCGCGTGCTTTTCGAGGTCGGTCGAACGCAGCTCGGCAGCGGCGCATTCGGCGTAGGTGCGCAGGTAGTTCGAGACGGCATCAAACGCTTTTTGATGCGCGCCTTGCAAGGCGCTTTGGCGCGCAGTGGTCGCGGTGTTCGTCAGCAGGTACGCCCAGCGTAGCGCGCGGTCGAGTTTCATCGGATCGGGGTCGTGCGCGAGATCGGGCTGGCGCTGGCGGCGGATACTGAACGTGCCGGGCTTCGCCAGCGGCAGGGCAGCCGCGATCTCGCGCGGCGCTTGGCCGTAGAGGCCTTCCATCGTTTCGAACGCGAGTTGCTTCGTGCGCGTGAGCGCTTGGCCCCAGCGTTCGCCGTGACGGCTGCGGATTTCTTCCGTGAGGCCGCGCGTCAGGCGGTCGAAGTGGCGCAGCTTGATGCCAAGCGCGTCGGGGTCGAGCATCTCAACTTGCGTTGCGGCGATATCCACGGCGAGGCTTTCGGCATCCGCGAGCAGCAGGTCGCCGACGACGGTCAAGTCCGTGCGGCCGCGGCGGCCGGTACCGGTGAGGCGGAGCGCCTGCCAGGGTTGGTCGAGGCGGGCCAGCACGAGCAGGCCCAGATAGGGGACCAGTTCGCGGTTCTTTTCGTTGAGGTTCGAGCGGGTGACAAGCACATGGTCGATGTGTTCGTCGGTGAGCGCGTCGATGCGTTTCGGCAGCGACTCGCGCAGCATCGCAAGGTCACTGCCGGACTTCAGCAGGAATGCGATCTCTTCGATGTCGATCAAGACCTCTTCGCCGCCGAGGCGGGCGGCGAGATCGTAGCGCGTGTTGCGGTTCTCGTTCGCGAGGCTGAATGCGCCGGTCAGGACCTTCAAGACTTCGCGACGCAGGCGTTGCAGCAAATGATCCTGCTGGCGCAGGTTTTCGGCTAGTACGGCGTCCGCGATATGCGCTTCAAGTTCGTTCAACGTATTGCGCAAGCCATCTTTCGCAAGCCAGCGCCAGAGGACGCGGACGCTTGAGCGGGCGATACGGCCCGGTTGCTTGTGGTCGCGCTCGTCGACGAGGAAGTCGGCGAACGGTTCGCAGAACAGGCGCTGCGGCGTCGGCGTGCGTAGCGCTTCGTGTTCGGCGAGTGCCGGGCGCAAGGCATCGAGGATCAAGTCGGCGGGGAAGTCGTTCTCGCCCGCGATGCGCTTGCGTTCGGCCAGCGCCGCGAGTTCGAGCGCTTGGGCTCCCGGCAGGCTTGCCAGCAGACGGCTGAGCTCACGTTGTTTGGCGAGTGGCAGCATGACGCTTGATGAGGCCCCCAGAACCCCGGGGCATCATCGCGCGTGCGGCGTAAACATTCGGTCAGGAGCGATGGTAAAGAAAGTACTGCTTTAGCTGCGGATCTCGACGAATGTGTCGGGATAGAAGCCGTTGAAGGCCGTGCGGAGCGCGCAGGAGTAGGCGCCGAGCTGCTGGAACTCGATCCAGTCGCCGGCGGCGACGTCTTCGGGAAGTTCGATCAGATAGTGCAAGACATCGAGCGTGTCGCAGGTGGGGCCGAACGCTTTGAACGAGGCGACGCGTGCTTTCTTCTCAACGATGCGGCC
>JBJXEH010000158.1:0-6024 GCA_046153995.1 Micropepsaceae bacterium | reverse complement strand
GGGTCTATTATTATTATCCCTGTCGGTGTTCGCACCGGCGTTTCGGGCGACCGAGAAGGCTCTCCAGGGCGCAAGCACAGCCTTCGTAACAACCCCACCCTGACTAAAGCAACCGTCAGGCTCTGTGTTTTTGCGAGGACTCCCACATGCACGGGCCTTCTAACGACGCCGCGCGTTTCGCGCGGACCTTAAACTCTGTCACCAACGGTAACGAAGTTTGGCGTCACCTGAAGGCGTTTGCCACGCCATTCGGCTTCGAACACCTGACGGTCTTAAAGCGCACGGTCGACCTGCCGCGCCGCATCGCGAACGCGATCGTCTACATCGACGCGCCGCAAGGCTTTGCGGCTGAGTTCGACCGCGAAGGTTTCGGCCCCGACCACCCTCTGATCACCCGCGCGTTGCTGCGTCTGGAACCGTTCTCGAACGCAGAAACGAACGCGACGCTCCTGACCGTGACTCAGCGCCGCGTACTCCAACGCGTCAGCGTCTCGCTGAACGTGCGCGACGGCTGGACGTTCCCGATCGCGCGCGAGGGCCAGTTCGAAGGCATTGTCATGCTGGGCGGCTTGAAGCCCGACATGTCCCCGCTGCCCTGCTCGATGCTGCACTTGGCCTCGCACACAGCGTTCACACGGTCGCAAGACATCGCGAACGGCACGGCGTCTAAGGCGCACAACCTCACCAATCGCGAGGTCGAGTGTCTGCATTGGGTCGCGGCCGGCAAAACCGACCTTGAGATCGCGGTCATCCTTTCGATCAGTGCCCGCACCGCGCGGTTCCACATCGAGAACGCCAAGCGAAAGCTCAACGTCGCAACCCGCGTCCAAGCGGTCGCCGAGGGCTTAAGGCTTCACGCAATCGCGGCCTGACAACGCACCCAACCAACAACAATTCGTGGAACCGCACGTCTGAACTGCGTGCGCGTAAGAGGAAAATGATGAGCGAACTACGTACGACGATCGTTGAAACAGTGGAAGAAATCGGCCGCGCATCCGCGCCGGATGCCGTCTGGAAAGCGATCAAAACCTATGCGGAAGCGCAAGGGTTTCAGTACATGCTTGTCGTCAAAGGCAAGCACAGCATGATCGAAGCCGTTGCGGGTTGCGTGCTCTTCAACGACATGCCGCAAGGCTTTGCGGAGTCGTTCGACGAGCACGGCTTTTCAAAGCACAACCCGTTGATCTCGCACGCTCTGAAAGAGGCGCGGCCGTACTCCGCGGCGGAACTCTGGGCGATGCCGCTCACCGTTCATCAGCGCCGCGCGCTCGTGCAGATCAACCTCGCGCTGAAGGTACGCGACGGCGTGATGATCCCAATCCGCAACGGCACAACGCTCGAAGGCATCGTACTCTTGGGCGGCGAAAAGCCCGACATGACGCCGATCGTGCGCTCGACACTGCACCTACTCGCCTACTGCGCGTTCGAGCAGGTGATCCACTTGGTGGCAAACCCGCGCCGCGCCGGCGCCGGCCTTCTCTCGCCGCGCGAAGTGGAATGCCTAAGCTGGGCCGCCGCCGGCAAGACCGACGCCGAAATCGGCCGGATATTGACGATCAGCCCGCGCACCACGCGCTTCCACATCGAAAACGCGAAAAAGAAGCTGGGCGTGGCAACCCGCGTCCAAGCCGTCGCCGAAGCGATGAAACGCAAAGCAATCGCGGCGTGAGCCTAGTTCGGAACCGGCGACTGGCGCAGGTTTTGGAGTAGCGCCAGCGTCGCAAACCCGTCGGGCTTCATGCCAGCCGTGCGCTGATAGCCACGGATAGCCTCTCGCGTACGGCGACCGATAACGCCGTCCGCCTCGCCCACATCGTACCGGCGCTGTGAGAGCAACGTCTGCAGTTCCACCCGGTCCGTGCGCGACAGGATCGGCATTTCCTCGCGCGGCCAAGCCGTGCGGAACGACCCGCCGCCGTTGAACCGGTTCGACAGCTGGCAGATGGCGAGCGCGTAAGAAATCGCATTGTTGTAAGCGAGCACGACCTTGAAGTTCGGGTAGGCGATGAACGCCGGTCCCCGATGCCCAGCGGGCAACAAAACAGCCGCGAGCGCGCTCGAGTCCTGATCCGAACGCCGCTTGAGCGACCGCCCGTCCCACAGCGTCACGCCCGCGTTCGACCAATCGCTTACCGATTTCTCGGTGCCGATATCGGCCTGCGCGTAATCGAAGTTCTCAGGCAGACGCACCTCGTCGAAACACGGTGCGTCCTCGACCCAACCCTTCTGCTCCAGATAATTGGCGGTCGAGACGAACACATCCGCGCGCGTCTCCCAAAGGTTCCGCCGCCCGTCGCCGTTGCCGTCTTCCGCGTATTGCAGGAACACGGTCGGAATGAACTGCGTCTGCCCCATGGCCCCGGCCCAAGAGCCGATCATGCGCCCAGCCGAAATGTCGCCGTTCTCGATGACCTTAAGCGCCGCCAGCAACTGCTCGCGCCCGAAAGACGCGCGCCGGCCCTCAAAGCCCAACGTTGCCAGCGCCTCGATCACATTGAACCCGCCCAGGTTCTGCCCGAAGTTGCTTTCAAGCGACCAAATCGCGGTGATGATGCTGGAAGGCACCCCGTGCTTGCGCTCCGCCCGCCCCATGGACTTGCGGTATTTGCGCATCATCGTACGGCCCTTCGACACGCGATCGGACGAAACGGCGCTGTCCATATAGTCCCAGATCGCGCGCGAAAACTCCGGCTGGTTCTCGTTGAGCTCAATGACCCGCTGGTTGAGATCGACATTAGCAAACGCGACATCCAGCGTGGCTTGGCTGATCCCCTTGGCCTTCGCCTCGGCTTTGAAGCCCTCAAGCCACGCCGTGAACGCAGGCGGCCGGTCGGCAGTGTCGGGCACAGGCGCCGACATCCTGACCGTGGAGGGTTGTGCGGCGGCGGGCAGGGCCGCCAACGCGAACAGAACCGCACCCAACACGCGGGCGGGAATCATTGGGAAACGTGCGACAAACATGACGACTCGGATGCCACGGCAAAGGGCCGCAAAGCAAGGAAATCAGCACACTTGGGCGTGCTTTGGCCGGTTGACAACCTGGAAGTGCCACACTAATGCTCCGCCCCTCGAAAAACGCCGCCAAAAGCTGCCGTCGCCAGGACCTTAAAAGATGAAAATCCGCAATTCGCTGAAATCGCTGAAGGGCCGCGACAAGGACTGCCGCGTCGTCCGCCGCAAGGGCCGCGTCTACGTCATCAACAAGAAGAACCCGCGCTTCAAAGCGCGCCAGGGCTAAGGCCCCGGCCTGGCGCTCGCGCCAGCGACCCTTGATACTGCCGGCATGCAGATGCCGGCCCTCGACGAAACCATCATCGCCCGCCGCAGCGACTTGATCGCCGGATTAAGTGCGCTCGTGCCCGACGGCGTCATCGCCGACGACGACGCGCTCGTCGCTTACGACTGCGACGCGCTGACCGCCTACCGGCAGAAGCCGCTCGCGGTCGTTCTGCCCAAGACCGCCGATGAAGTCAGTGCCGTCCTCGCGTTCTGTTCGGCAAACAAACTAAAGCTCGTGCCGCGTGGCGCTGGAACCTCCCTCTCCGGCGGTGCGTTGCCTCTCGGCGACGGCATCCTGCTCGGCCTCTCGCGCATGAACCGCGTGCTGGAGATCGATCTCGAAAACCGTTGCGCCGTAGTGCAACCCGGCGTGACGAACTTAGGCATCACCCGCGCCGTCGAAGCGGACGGCTTCTACTACGCACCCGATCCGTCCAGCCAAATCGCCTGCACGATCGGCGGCAACGTCGCGGAGAACTCGGGCGGCATCCATTGCCTGAAATACGGCCTGACGACGAACAACCTGATGGGCGTCGAATTCGCGCTGATCGACGGTACCCGCGTCCGCTTTGGTGGTAAGGCACTGGACGCACCGGGCCTCGACCTCCTAGGGCTGATCACCGGCGGCGAAGGCTTACTCGGCGTGGTGACCGAAGTGACCGTTCGCCTGCGCCGCAAACCACCGAGCGCGAAAGCGCTTCTCATCGCCTTCCCCTCGATCGAAGCCGCAGGCCAATGCGTTGCCGACGTGATCGCGGCAGGCATCATCCCGGCCGCGATGGAAATCATGGACCGCTTCGCGATGGACGCAATCGAGGCCTACTGCGCGCCGGGCTATCCGCGCGCCGCGGCGGCGATCCTGATCGCCGAACTCGACGGCATGGGCGTTGAAGTCGCCGCCACCGCCGCCGAAGTCGAAGCGATCGCGAAGAAAAACGGCGCGCTGGAATCGAAGGCCAGCACCTCCGACGCCGAGCGCGATCAAATCTGGGCCGGTCGTAAAGCGGCCTTCGCCGCCGCAGGCCGCATCGCCCCCGACATGCTCTGCATGGATGGCACAATCCCCCGCCGCGCGCTCAGCCCCGTGCTGACACGCATCGGCGAAATGTCGAAAGAGTTCGGCTTGCCCGTCGCGAACGTCTTCCACGCGGGCGACGGCAATCTGCATCCGCTTATCATGTATGACGTGATGAAGCCCGGCGACCTCGAACGCGCGGAACAATTCGGCGCCGCAATTCTGAAGCTCTGTGTCGACGTCGGCGGCGTCCTCACCGGCGAACACGGCGTCGGCGTCGAGAAGCGCGACCTGATGCCGTTAATGTTCGCCCCCATCGACCTCGCCGTCCAAGAACGCGTCAAATGCGCGTTCGACCCGCAAAGCCTGCTGAACCCCGGCAAAGTCTTCCCCTCGCTCTCCGCGTGTGTGGAAGGCGGCGCAATGCACGTGCACCATGGCCGCATGCCGTTCCCAAACTTGCCGCGGCTCTAGATGCGCGTTCTCAAACCCGAATCCGACGACGAAGTGGTTGAAGCAATCGCGCAAGCGCTCGCCGCACGCACACCACTCGCGCTGGAAGGCAACGGCACCAAACGAACGCTCGGTCACACCGTCAAAGCGGACGCGGTGCTGAAACTCTCCGGCCTCACCGGCATCACGATGTACGAACCGGACGAGATGGTGTTCACCGCCCGCGCCGGAACCCCGCTCGCCGAAGTTGAAGCAACTCTCGCCAAGCACAATCAAATGCTGGCGTTCGAGCCCACCGGCGCGAACGCCACGATCGGCGGCATCGTCGCAGCAGCCGTCAGCGGCCCGCGCCGCTTCGCCGCCGGCGCGGCTCGCGACCACCTTTTGGGCTTCACCGCGGTCAACGGCAAAGGCGAACGCTTCAAAGCCGGCGGCCGCGTCGTGAAGAACGTCACCGGCTACGACCTGCCGAAACTCGCCGCCGGCTCGTTCGGCACGCTGTTCGCGATGACCGAACTCACGCTCCGCGCCTTACCGCGCACGAACACATGCATCCTCGCACTTGACGGCCTCGAACCCGGCCCGGCACTACGCTTGCTCCGCGTCGTCGCCGCATCGCCATTCGATCCGTCGGGCTTGAGCTACGTCGCCGGGAAGTCACTCACACTGATCCGCCTCGAGGGCCAAGCCGACGGCGTCGCCGCACGCAGAGACGAACTCTGCCGCACCATAGCTCGCGGCGCACGGGTGATGGACGCGGAGGAGGGCGCGAAACTCTTCCGAACAATCGGCGAGGTCGTGCCCCTCTTCGCGCCATCGGCATCACTCTGGCGAATATCGATCCCGCCAACGGCCGCCGAAGCCGCCATCAACCAACTCAATCCGAAAGCATGGGCCGCCGATTGGGCGGGCGGTTTGCTACTTCTGGAATTCGACCGCACGGACGCGAACGTGCACACCGTCGCCAAAGCGTTCGGCGGTCACGCCACAGCATTGCGAACGGCAGAGCCCATCGGCGACATCTTCGCGCCCCTCGACCCCGCAACTCTCGCTCTCACCGCGCGCCTCAAAAACGCATTCGATCCCGCACGCATCCTGAACCCCGGCCGCATGTACAAAGACATTTGATGCGCACGAACTTCTCTGCCACTCAACTCGCCGATCCGCATCTCGCCGAAGCCGAGAAGCAACTGCGCGCCTGCGTCCATTGCGGCATCTGCACCGCAACGTGCCCGACCTACACGCTGCTCGGCGACGAACTCGACGGCCCGCGCGGC
>JBJXEH010000157.1:0-20714 GCA_046153995.1 Micropepsaceae bacterium | reverse complement strand
CGAGCTTCGCGTGGTTCATCCCCGCAGCCATCCTGACCGACTGGCTGACCTTCTCGGCCGGTGTGCCTTACGTCAATTTCACCAACTTCCTGTGGGTGTTTTTAGGCATCCATCAGCTCGGCTTTGCCTGGCGCGACGGCAAGTTCGAAAACCGGCTGTTCGCGCTCGGCTGGTTCGTGGTCGGGCTGGCCGTGCTGATTTCGATCACGGTCTACGGCTTCTACCCTGTGGCGATGGTGGCCGCGCCGGGGGAGTTGTCCAACTCGCTGCCGCCGACGCTGGCGCTGTTTGCGTTGGGGTTAGCGCAGGTAGGCCTGGTGCTCGCGCTCGAGCGTTGGGGGCGAGGCATGCTCGACAATCTCAACATCTGGACCGCGACGGTGCTGATGAACGGGATGATCATGACCGTCTATCTGTGGCACCTCACCGCCTTCGTGCTGGTGATGACGGTGTGCTGGGTACTGCTCGGCGGGTTGGGCTTGGATCAGGTCCCCGGATCGCCCTCGTGGTGGGCCTCGCGCCCGCTGTGGTTCCTGGTCTACATCGCAGCGCTGCTGCCGATGATCGCGGTGTTCGCTAAGGCCGAGCGCAGCTTCGGCCCGATCAGGGGCGGGCGCACAGTGCCCAAGGCGCGGGTGGTCGCGGGCGTGGCTCTGATCTGCGTGGGGCTGGCGGCGACCGCAGGGGTGACGATAACGAGCCCCGACAGCTTTTTGGGCATTCGCCTGTCGGTGGTTGCGGCGCCCTTCGTGGGCGCAACATTGCTGGGGTTCGGGCCGATCTACAACATGATCACGCGGTGGCGGAAAAAGCGCGATCGAGCCACCGATAACTAGGTGACAGCATACCCATTCCCATGATCGAAACTGACGGGAATGGGTATGCTGTCACCCTATTCAGGGCACTCTGATGAAACGAGATTGGTTGCGCGAGCCGATCGTGGTTCTCCCGGCAACGATTGCGCTCGGGTTTCTTCTGTGCCTTCCGTTTTTGTTATTCGGTACGCAGGGCGCGCCTGCATTCTACGGAGCATTCTTTGCGGCGTTGACCGGACTAGCGGGCATTCTCGCGGGTGCCCTGTACAACGCGTCACTCACCCGAAGGCGTGATGACAGACAGGAGCGCATCAAGGTTCTGGCGGCTGCTCGTGTTGCCAAAAGCGAGCTAAGCCACGTTCTGTCGAGCCTCGACATTTGGCGAGCCCACAGTGAAAGGCTTGTCCCAATCCCCGATCATCAAAAAGAAGCGTTCTCTCGTTTCCTCAACGAAGACTCATTCGAGGATGACGGTGGCACCATTCAAGTTAGCAGGGCTGTGTATCTCGAGGTCATTAGATTCCAAAGCAAGACATTGGCCACGCCAGTGACTGATGCGCACTTACTAGAGCTTTGTCGGCAGTCCGAAGAAATCTCAAACCATTTGACAGGCGTCATGCAGTATCGCGCGGCATTTGTCGAAGAAGTGGAACGAACGTTCTCGGAATTCAATTCCTTACCATCGAGTGCAAAAATCAGCGTGCACGATTGGATGCTAATGGGCGCACCGCTAGCGATAGTGGGTGACGAACTCCAACTTCTTATTCCAGCCATCTCCAAATTTATCGAAAAACACGCGGGTGACTTTGCGTGATCTGATCGTACTAGGGGTATCTGATGACAGCACACTTAATTCCCAATGAGCTGGAATAGGTATCATGTCGCTGCATTCACACGATCTACGACATGATCCAGCGCCGCCGGAAAAAGCGCGATCGCGCCAACGAGTGGGCACGCGTGGTTTCGCAGCCGGGCTGGTGATCGCCGTCGTAAAGCGCAGCGCCGGTGAGCACGCTCTTGCCCTGGGACCGCGGGCGTCCTCGCCTGCATCCGCCGGAGCGCAAGCGGAGGCGGACGCTCCAACGCAAGCGTCGCACAAACGCAGGGGAATATGTATCATGTCCCCCTATTGCCTGTTGATCGCGATGTCGGCGGACGACGGCACGCTGAGCGAGGGGCCGTACACATACGACGCCTACGGGAACGGCGCACCCGCCACGGGCGTGCCGTTCAAGTACACCGGGCGCAGGTTGGATGCGGGGACAGGGCTCTATTACTACCGGGCACGGTATTATTGGGCCGTGGGTGGGAGGTTTTTGCAGGTCGATCCAGTGGGGTACAAGGATCACACAAACCTTTATGCCTATGTACTCCATGATCCAATGAATGCGACGGACCCAAGCGGAAAGGATTGCGAGAGCACAAAGGGTACGACAACGTGCACGACCGCCGACTACACCGTGAGATTCAAAACGCCGGCCGGGTTCAAGGATTTCAAGAGCACCGACAAGGGCTACCATCGAACGAACGAAAAGGTGAAAGCGAGAGGTAACGACAAGAAGACAACAGAAAAATTCGTCAAGGATCATCCCACCCCAGGGAACCCAAAGCCTGCTACCCCTGAAGGAACACGAAATGACGCAACACCGTGCCCATTGTGTGGGGTGGTGCCAGAAAACCCCGTAGTTTCGTATTCCACAACAAACGAAAAAACTGGAAACCCTGTTGTCGTCAACGTGACGTTGCCGGCACATAATTTGGCACCCGGTATCGTCGTCAGAGAGGTTAACGAAACACCAGACGGTTCTGAGATAAACAACTATGGGGAGGGTACGGGTTGGCCTCAAGCTCAAGACAACCTCGTCGGCCAGGTGTTGGGGCCTATTGTCAATTGCGTAGCGTGGTGCAAGAGCAAGCCTCAAGATCCCAATCCGCCGCCGATCGATGGGCTCGGCCTCTAGTGAGAAAGTGCAAGGGCATGCGAGGTGCTTTGTGAGCGACTACGTTAGACTATCGCTGGCGCGAGTTCTGGCGGGATTCGCAATGGCGCCACTCGTCCCGAGCCTTGCGCTTTTTCTCGTGTCGATGGCCACTGGTTCGCCAGCAAGGGAGAGCTTCTTGTTCGCCTTGTTTTCATCAGCCCTTGGCTATCTGGTGACGATCGTCATTGGAGTTCCTCTCTTTCTTTTGCTTAGATCGTCGCAGCTTAACAGCTTCACCACGTACGCAGTTTCCGGCATTGCAATTGGCCTTGCTGTTTTGACGCTTTTGCTACCGCCTTCTGCTCAGTGGGTTTATGAAACAGAGCACTCTAAGTCACTGCCGTACGTGGCCTTCTTGCTGCTTTTTGCCGGCTATGGTTTTCTCGCGGCAGCGGCGTTTTGGTTGATTGCGCGCCCTGATCGACGGTCGCGGTGACGCGTAATGAAGTTCCGGGAGTTCCAGAAATGCGGTGACAGCTTATCTGTTCACCCTCGCTGACTACGACCACTTACGACCTCGCCTCCCGCGTGAGGGACAAGAGCGATAACGTGGGGCATAGCCTCGTCTACCATTTCGACACGGCCAAGCGCGTCGATTGGGTGGACCAGCAGGCGCCGGCGTTCTCCGGCACCAGGCGCGTGGCCTACGAACTCGACCTTGCCGGGAACAAGACGCGCACCTATTGGCCGGACGGTTACAACGTCAAATACGACTACGACGCCCTGAACCGGTAATTAGGTGACAGCATACCCATTCCCATGATCGAAACTGACGGGAATAGGTATGCTGTCACCCTATTCTTCGTGAATCGGGGGGGGGGCCGTAACGAACTCACCTGGTTTACTTGGAGATTGTCACGCGTCCCCTGAATTCGGCGGATAGCGCTTCGGGTCCTAGAGCCTAGAGCGGAAGCCGAGGTGAGCGCGGAGCAATGGGCTTCCGGATCAATAGAGGAGGGCTCCCGACTTTGCCGGATTTCGTCAGTAACCCCTCATCGAACGTTTCCAATACAGAGATTTTTGCATCGAGCGTTGTCGCAACGTGGATCGCGTCTTTTGGCCGAATTCCACTGTCCCAAACCACGTCTTGAGCTAGCTCGGAAATAGCTCGTGTTACGTTGCGCACCCTGATGAACGACCGCCTAAAAAACTTTCGAAGAATCGCGGCTTTATCCTTTGGAATTTTTGGAGCGCCCCTCATCCAAAGAACCTCGGCAATGGTGAGAGCGGACGTTACGATCAGCACCTCGCCACTCTCAGCTCGCTCAATCGTACCCTGGCAAAGCTCCACCTTTCCAGCTTCTTCCTGAAGCCAGCCAAGAAAAGCATCGCTATCCCAGTAGATGAGCTCGACGCTCAATGTGTCACCCTCAGGATGCCCTTCACTTCGGCGGCGGTTGGCAACTCATCGTCGTCGGGAAGCGTGGCGAGGTCGGAGGCCTCTATGCTTATTGGAGTACCATTTTTCCGGTAATGGATTAGCCCGGAGACCTCAACCCGCTTCCGGAAGCTTTCAAAAACACGTGGAAGCATCTCTTCGGAAAATGTGCACCTGACCAATTGTTTGAACATCGCGTCGCGAACATGAATTTCCAGCTTGCCGCGATCATGAATCGCCTGCAGTTTTCCCTCTATCGTGCCGAAATCCGTATAAGCGCTCTGCCAATCTTCTTGAATAGTCCGAGCGATACTTCGGTCAACGACAATAGGCTTCCGGCGCACCCATACTTTGACCGGTAGCCCTCGATCTTTCGTTCCATCGCCTGTGATCTGTGACAACACTCGCAAGCACTTGAGGGCTGGTTCGTTCAAGCCGGACCCCTCGATGTCCCCGTTTAAGAGATGCTTGATCCCGTGCTCACTTCGAGCGTAGACCGCTCGAACAATCGCGGGGTCGGCGGATGGCGCAGGCTCAACACCGACCAATGCACTTCCCTCGCGCACGTGGACAAGCCATGCGGGAGCTTCACCCTCAGGCGCCATTAAGCGCCCAACCTCTTCGACGTAGCCAAAGAACGCACGCACAGCCGCGAGGAATTGATTCGGAGATACCTCCGCACCAATCTCCAGCGTCAAATCACTCGGAATCTCTTTTGGCTTCACGGCCATTAGTGCGCTCCAACTGGCATCACTGTATCGCAATCAACAGACGCCGTCATGGCTAAGAAATTGTTAGGAATGGCAGTTCTTCGGACAGCGTGTACCGCAAAGCCGCACGGAGGGTGCGCGTCGCGCCGCTGCTCAAGATCGAAGCAAATTCTGCGGCAGTTCAGTTCGCGAGCGCATCACACTGACTATCACAGCCCCTGCGGATCCCCCGCCGCATACGGCCGCACGTAGAAGCAGCGCGCCCCGCACATCACGCACACGATCTTCCGCGCGAACGCGTCGATCGTTTGCCCCATGAGCGGCTGCAGCCGGCGCTCGCGTTTCATCCATGGCCACGGCCATGACCCACGACATGTTCGCAATCGCTGCATTCAAACGTGATCGAGATGCCGATGTCGGCGAGCTGGCGCAGCGTCCGGCCTTTCAGCACGTCCGCAATCCGCAACGTGTTCGCTTTTCTGCGCGCATCCATGGCCGGCATCCTTGCACATGTTCGCGCTCTGTTCTATAGCGCATTCATGCCTGAACCCAACCGCATGCCGTGGCAAGTGCATAAGGACATCGCGCCGCTCTACGGCTGGCAGTTCGTGGAGAGCGGCCTCACGCTCGTCGTCGAATGCGACGGGTGCGGGCGCGTGAGCGAGTGGCCGCACCGCCTGGTGAAGCGCAACTTCGCAAAACTCGGGCGCAAGCGCATGCCCGACATCGCCTCGCGCATGCGCTGCGCCAAATGCCGAAGCAACTGGGTGAAGGTCAGCGGCAAACGCGAACCCGCGCGGTGAGCCGGACGTCGCGAGCAAGCGCGGGGTTAGCCCGCCCTCGCCCGAAATTCGTTCGCGCTGCTGTTCAATCCAGCGCCAGCTTCGCGCCGATCGAAGCGCCGTAGAACAGCTCGTCGTCGTCGTCGCGCAGGTTGGCGTCGGTCACGTCCGTCACGGTCTCGAAGTGAGACAAGGCGCGCGAGGTCTCGTTGATCCACAACGCCGTCCCGGCGATCGTTAGCGTTGCCGACTGGCCGAGAACGATGTCGATGCGCGGATTGACCTCGACGAACTGGGCAAAGCCGGTGCCGTCGACGTTATCGGTGAAGTCCGGGATCACGAGGTCGCCGTTGTCGGCCGAAAACGAGCGCGAGCGACCGACGAAGTTGGCGGCCAAACCGCCCTTGATGTTGCCGCCGATCGCGACGATGGACCATATGTTCCACATGCCCTGCAACCCGGCCTGTAGTCCAAGCATGTCGTTATCGACGCTTATCGCAATGCGATCCCCAATATTTCCCGCCAACGCGGCCGCACTGTCGAACGCAACGAAGCGCAACTCTTCGCCGTAGTGAATGAAGCGCAAGCCGAACAAGAAATCGATCTTGCCTATCGGGTGCAGCCAATCGAACGACGCGCCCCACAAATTCGCTTGGAGGTCGAGGTCGAGGGCATGGAGAAACTCGGAGTTCTCCGGATCGTCACCGTCCGGAACGCCAACTTCGTCGAATACCGCGTAGGTTGTGCTTGTGTTGTCGCCCCCTACGCCCCCGAAGTCGAGATCCGAGACGAAACCATGCTCGTTAAAAGGAACGGCGCCGAAGGCGGAGGCTTGCCAAAGATTGTCATGCGACTCGAACTGCAATGTGCCACGCAGGCCGCCCGTGCCGTCGAGTAGTTCGATGATGTCGCTGCTCACAGGGTTGTATGGGTTGAGCGCATTGCCCGCCGCCGTCAGCGCCACTATGCCGACGTCGTCCCTCTCAAGGTAGAGACCCTCGATCATGAAGTACTGACCGTTGTCACCGGCCGCGCCGAACGCGCTCGCGGACGACACCATTGCGGCCAGCGCAAACGCGCTCGACCAACCCGCGGTGCTGTTGCTTCTCATGGGATCAACCTAGCGTTAACCTCTCACGTAGAACCCACTAGTATTAATATTTCGTTAAGCCCCTTCACGCCCCTCTACGGCTGGCAGTTCGTACGGAAATTGCGGGGACACGTCACGAACTCCGAGCAAAGGCTGCGCATGCGGTTCCCGGGTGGCCGGGTCAAGCTCGGCCATAACCATATGGTTCAAGATCGCGCAAACGACTGCCGTTATTGTGGCAAAAACTGCCGTTAAAGCGTCGGTTGCTGCCGTTATACTGCCGATATGTAACCACTCAAAACCGCGCCAACGCGTATTCCCCCGCGGGCAGCACCGGCGCGCGCTCCATCATCACATCGGCCAGCAGGCGCGCCGAGCCCGCCGCGGTGGTCCAGCCGATGTGGCCGTGGCCGGTGTTGAGGAACAGGTTTGCGATGCGCGTCTGGCCGACAATGGGGACACCGTCAGGGCTCAACGGTCGAAACCCGGTCCAGGCCTCGAAGCTCGAAGCATCCACGCTCTCGACGAACTTCGGGTAGATGCGTTTCAAGAGCTTGAGCAGATTGTCTACCCGTGGACGGCGCACACTCGCATCGAAGCCCGCGAACTCCGCGGTGCCAGCAACACGCAAGCGGTCGTCGCCGATCGGCACGACGGCGGCGTGCAAACCGCTGTCGGAGACCGGTACCTTGGGCATATGCGGATTGCCCTTCGCCTCGATCGTGGCGGAATAGCCCTTCACGGGTTTGACCGGAATGCGAACTTTCAGCGGCGCCGCCAACGCCGGGCTCAAACTCGCCGCGGCCAGCACGAACGCATCAGCCTCAACTTCGCCCGCCAGCGTGTCGATGGCACGCACGCGTTTCGCATCGGCGCGCAAAGCCGTCACTTCCGTCTCGAACAGAAACGTCACCCCGCGCGCCGTCAGCCAGTTCGTCAGTTCCGTCGAAAACGCATGCGGATCGCCGCGCTCGTCCTCCGGATAAAACACCGCCCCCTGGATCGCTTGGGCGATGGGCGCCAGCGCAGGCTCCATCGCCACCGTCTCGTCCCGCGAGAGGCTGCGAAACTGAACGCCATGCGGCGCGATGAACGCAGCATGCGCTTGGGCCGCACTCAACGCCGCCGCCGACCGCGCAACAGCCAGCGTCCCCGTCTTCCGGCACTGATAGGAAACCCGCGTATCCTCGCGAATGGCCGCCATCTCCCGCCGCGCGAGCAACGCGAGCCGCAGGTTCTTCAGCGTGTTCGCCTGAAACCGCGCCGGCCGCGAGTTCGCGAGAAACCGCAAACCCCATCCCGTAAGCGCCGGAACCTGCGCGAGGTGCAAAAGCATCGGCGCATCGTCGCGGCCGATCCACTTCAGCAAATCCCACGCGACACCCGGCGAATTCCAAGGATCGACAAGGCTCGGATGCTGAAGCGCAGCGTTGCCGTAACTCGTCTCAAGCCCCGGCCCCTCGCGCCGCTCCACCACGACGACCTTCGCGCCCGCCTTGTGCAACGCATAGGCCGAGGTCAGACCAACAAGACCCGCGCCGATGATGACGACGTTCATGGACGACTGATACCCAACTAGCGATGCCGATTCGAGAACATCATAAACTCAAAACCGTCGTCATGGCCGGGCTTGACCCGGCCACCCAGGGCAGCGCGCTCAAGGGCAGCAAAGTTTTCACCACGAAGCCACGAAGAACACGAAGCGTCTTGGTGTGCTTCGTGGCTTTGTGGTGAATCTTCTTTGAGGTCGGCGCAGCGATCCTGGGTGGCCGGGTCAAGCCCGGCCATGACGGATATTTTTTGATGGCGAGGCTAGCTCTTATAGCAGCCGACGATGCCCGTGAACTTCGCCGCGTCTTGGCCGACATCGGCAGGAGCTTGCGCACTCGCTGCTTCCGCGCGCGTGTACTTCACGCTGTTCGAGTCCAAGAACGCCCGCAGCACCGACGACTTCAACGCGAAGTTCACGTTCTGCGAAATGTCGCCGGTGGCCTTCAACTCCCGCGCCGCGTTGAGCTTGTAGGTCACGATCCCGGTCACCCGCCCGCTCGCGTTCAACACCGGCCCGCCGGAGTTGCCGAGCTGAATGGGCGCCGACATTTGGAAATACCGCGCATCGTCGCGCAAACCGCTGAGCGCCGTCACCGACCCACGCGTCAAGTTCCCGCTGCTGGCAAGCTGCCCGAGCAACGGATAGCCGAACACGATAACATCGTCGCCCGCGCGCAGCTTTTCCGGATCCTGAAACACCGCCGCCGTCTTCGCCGCCTTCTTGAGCTTCAATAGCGCCAAGTCATTCGCCGGATCGCTCGCCACGACGTTCGCGCCCACCGAGCTCGAATTCATCAGCAGATACGACACCGCCCCGCACGACTGCACGACGTGGTAATTCGTAACGACGAAGCCAGCCGGATCGACGGTAAAGCCTGTGCCGGTTCGCAACAGCGCCGACGCGCTTCCACCTTCCGCCGGCGGCGTGATCGTGGGCACGGCGGGATCGGCCGGAGCCGACGCCTGCAGCGAAGCGAGCCGTGCTTGCGCAACATCCGGGAAATCGAACCCGTCGCACAGGCTCATCACCTTGCCTTGGCAGGTGGCACTGTACTTGTCGGAGTTCGTGCGATCGAGGCTGCGCTGGTAATACGTGCGCGCCAAACCTGAATCGCCCAACCCTTCGGCCGCGCGGCCGAGATAATACCAGGCGAGGTCGTTGTTGATGCCCTTGCGTTGGACGAGGTCGGCGAGCGCCCGCCACTGACCGGCCGCGAGCAGGTCGTAAGCCGCCGGACGGTTGATCGTCCACTCGGCAGCCTCCAGCGTGCCCATGGGCAAGTTGATATTGGCGCTCTTGAAAGCGTCATGTCGCGCCACGGTTGCCGAATCGGTCGTGTTTACAACCGTCGATGCGCAACCGGCGAGGATCAGCATCCCCAGTGCAAAAAGGCTTGCCCGCACTTGTTTTCGCCGCCGGTTGTGGACCGGCCGCCCCCACGTCACTTTTCTTGAATCACCAATAATACGAGCAGCGCCGTTGCGCTAGATGCCACAGGTAGGCGCCGCAAAGTCCGCCCTACCACTGTGTCGGCTCTGCCCCCATGGCTGCCGACTTTTGCGCCAGGGCGGCGGCGATCTTGGTGTCCCAGCCATAAACGTCGGACCGGAAGTTCACCGTCCCGTCCTCCGCCACGAACGCCGTGCGATAGGTAATGACGACCGGCATCGGCTCGGCCACCGCGATCCGCCGCGTGGCGCCCGCCTCGATCGCATCTTCGATACGGTTACGGTCCCAGCGCTCCGTCCCTTCGAGCAGCAGCGTCGCAAGGTCCAACGGCCGCTCCAGCCGCACGCAGCCATGGCTCTGCGCCCGGTCGGGGCTCGCAAAGTGCCGCCGCGCCGGCGTGTCGTGCAGATAGACGCTGTAGCGGTTCTGGAAGTCGAACTTGATCCGCCCAAGCGAGTTGTGGGCACCCGGCTCCTGCACCAACTGTTCGCCCGCCCAATACATGCGATTCTTACGCAGGTAGTTCTTGTTCTTGGCGATCGCGGGCATGATCTCGTTCTTGATGATCGACTGCGGCACCGTCCAGGTCGGGTTCACGATCACGGTGTCGATCGTGCTGGTCAGCGTCGGCGTCTCATGCCCGATGGCGCCCACCACGACGTTCATGGAAAGCGCGACCTGGCCGTTCCGGTGAAGGGCAGCTGTCGCCGCCGGAATATTGACCTCAACCCGCGTCTCCGGCGTCTCGCGCTCGGAAACGCGCAACCGCTCGAGATTCAGCGCAATCTGCGCCACCCGCTGCCGCGCCGGAATGTTCAGCCGCTCCAGCGTTTTCCACGTCATCCGCCCATCGGCGCGCAACCCGTTGCGGTCCTGGAAGCGGGTCAAGCCCTGGCGCAGCGTGTCGTCGAACGTCGCCGAACCGTCGTCGGCCTCGATGTCGCCTTCCAAAGCCAAGCGCTGGCGCAACGGCGCATAGTTCCGCCACTTGCTCTTCGATTTTTGCACCAAGCTGTCCGGCAGCACCGGAAACCCGCCCGCCGCATCGATGGCCCGGTACATCCGCAAAGCCTCGACCAACTGCACATATGGTTCCGACCGCGGCGGCAGAGAATCGAGCCAGCGTGTAAGATCGCCCTGCGCCAGCGCATCGACCAACCCATCGACGAACTCGCCATCCGCCCGCGAATACGCCCGGTCGGTCTTGGACGGTGGCTCACCGGTAAGCCCGCGCGTCATGGCAGCGGCGTATTTCAGTGCCCCGTCGGTCAACAGCACATCCCGCGCCGCCTCGTCGGCCGGCCCTTGGGCCGCGGCATGAAAGATCGCCGGATCCAGCCCATGATCGCCCGAGGCCTGAAGCACGGAAGTCAGCGCCTCGGCGTTGTTCTCATCCCAGGCGCATCCCTGGCCGTTGGCGTCGTAGAAAGCGCGGGTCGTGGCGGCATCTATCGAGCCGCGGGCGCCGCGCAGCGCACCTGCTGTATCGCAGGAGGCGGCCATAGCAGGAGCCGCAGCCAACAGAAGAAAAAGGGCGCCGCTCAGCCACGCACGTACGCCAACAACCCAATCAAGCATGGAATTTTCCCAGAGCCGCACCGCACCGAAGCAGCGATTGAACAACCCGCAAGTGTCCGCCGCAACATTGATTCGCATTTCGTGAGGCTAGCAGCGCCAAGATGAACCGCACCCGTTGCTGCGTTGCACAAGCCCACGGAAAAAATGCCTCAAACAACCCGAACTTGTGCCCCAAAGCGGACAAGATGGCGGCAGAGTGTGACGGTCACCGCTGACCTGTGCATACCGGCATGATGTGCTAACAAGCGGCGCAAAGGCGCGTGCAGGACCGTCGCGCTGGAACTATTTGATCTCGGGGACTTATAAAAATGCAGCGCGTGCTGATCGTTCTTGCCGTCGTCGTGGCCTTGACCGCGGCGATCTTCTTGGCTGTGCGTTACGTCGGACAACAAGGCGGCCTCCAAGTGGCCGACGGGTCCACCATCACGGGCGACAGTGGCACCACTGGGACAACGACCGAAGGTCCGATCACCGCAACGCCGGAGCCCCCGGCGCCATACTTCGCATTCCGCCGTCTCGAGGTTCAGACTTCCGGCGACGAACCGGAAGCCTGCCTCGTCTTCACACGCAAGCTCGATAACACCGGCGCGACGAAGTATGAGGACTATCTAAAGTTCGATCCGCAAGCGACATTCGCACTCCGCGTCACCGAAGATCGTCTCTGCATCCAAGGTCTGGCGTTCGGTCAAACTTATCAGCTCGAACTGAAAGCGGGTCTGCCAGCACTGAAGGCCGAAGGCAAGGAAACCGAGAAGCTCACGAAGTCCGAAGACCTGCCGGTCGAACTGCGCGACAAGCCATCCCTCGTCCGCTTCGGCAATGGCCTGGTCCTCCCGCGCGAAAACACCGACGGCGTTCCGATCACGACCGTCAACGTCGGTAACCTCGACATCAAAGTCATCCGCGTCGGCGACCGCCTGCTGTCGCAGCTGCAAACCGGCGTCGTAGATCAGCGCGAGTTCTACGACTACGAACGCAACAATATCGAAGGCGAGCAAGGCGCGGTCGTTTGGGAAGGCAAACTTAAAGTTCCCGACAACCGCCGCAACGACGAAGCGATCACCCTGTTCCCGATCAGAAAGGCGCTGCCGCAACGTCAGCCCGGCGCGTACCTGATCATCGCACAAAACGCCGCCGACAAATCCTCGACCGAAGAAAACGTCGATTGGAAGCCGCGTGCGGCGCAATTCGTGGTCGACACCGACCTCGCGCTGACGACGTTCAAAGGCAAAGACGGCCTCAACGTCTTCGTCCGCTCACTCCGCACGGCCGCGCCTGTTTCCGGAGTCAGCCTGGCGCTCGTCGCCCGCAACAACGAAGAGATCGTTCGCCGCACGACCGGCAGCGACGGCCGCGCGCAGTTCGACGCCGCGTTCACGCGCGGCACCGGCGGCTCCGAGCCCGTCGTTGTCATGGCCTATGGCGCAGGCAACGACTTCACGTTCCTCGACCTGCGCCGCCCGGCGTTCGACCTGACCGACCGCGGCGTCGAAGGCCGTTCGTCGCCCGATCAGATCGACGCGTATCTCTACACCGACCGCGGCGTCTATCGCCCGGGCGAAACGGTCAACGTCACGACGATGCTGCGCGATCAGCAAGGCAAAGCCTTGGGCGACGTGCAACTGAACTTCGTCCTCTCACGCCCCGACGGCCTGGAAGCGAAGAAGTGGAACGTGAAGGACTTGCAGGCAGGCGGCATAGCCTCGCCGGTAACGCTCACGAACACCGCGCCGCGCGGCCGCTGGCAAGTGGCCGCCTACATCGATCCGAAGGGCGATCCGGTGGGTCGCGTCGCGTTCGACGTGCAAGATTTCGTGCCGCAAAAGCTGAAGGTCGAACTGAAGCCCACGCAAAAAATCCTGCGTCCGGGCAGCCAAGCCGTCATCGACGTCAATGGCCGCTTCCTTTACGGCGCGCCTGCCGCCGCTCTGGGTGGCGAAGGCACGATGACGATCACAAGCGACTCGACGCCGTTTGCTGGCGTAGCCGCGCTCAAAGGCTATCGCTTCGGCAAGGTCGACGACACGTTCGAAGGCACGCAAGTAACAATGAGCGTCCCCGAAACCGACGCAACGGGCAAGACGCAAGCAACGGCTGCGATCGACGAACTGAAAGAAACCTCGCTACCGCTCAAAGCCGACATCAATATCGCGATCTTCGAACCCGGCGGCCGCACGACGTCCGACCAAGTCTCGCTACCCGTGCGCACGCGCGACACGATGCTGGGTGTCCGCCCCGCGTTCGAATACGATTCCGTGCAGGAAAACACGCCGGCGAACCTCGACGTGGTCGCGGTCGATGCCGACGGCCGCTTCAAGCAGGTTGGCAACGTAACCTGGGAACTCGTCAACGAAGACATCGACTACCGCTGGTACCAAGTCGACAACGACTGGAAGTACGAGCGCGTGGTCAACGACCGCATCGTGGCGGGCGGCAAGACCGACCTAAGCGCCGGCAAACCTTTCAAAGTCTCGAAGGCGTTACCCTGGGGCTCCTACCGCCTGACAGTGGCTGACCCCGCGAGCGGCGCCAGCACGTCCTACCGCTTCTGGTCGGGCTGGGGCTCGGGCGCTTCGAACGACCGTCCGGATCGCGTCGCTGTGACCGCCGACAAGCAGCTCTACGCCTCCGGCGACAGCGCACGCATCAAGATCAACGCGCCGTCTGACGGCAAGGCGTTGATCGTCGTCGCCTCGAACAAGATCCACTTCACCCGCATGGTAGACGTGTCCGCCTCCGGCTCGACGGTCTCAATCCCGGTCTCGGCCGATTGGGGCGCGGGCGCGTACGCGCTGGTGACGCACTACCGCCCGCTGTCGTCCGCGCAGTCGCGCGCACCCGTGCGCGCCATCGGCGTCGCCTGGCTCGCCGTCGATCCGGCTCCGCGCACGCTGCAAGTCGCGATCAACGCACCGAAGAAGGTCAAGCCCAACCAGTTGGTCTCGATTCCAATCGAGGTGAAGAACCAAGGCTGGGGTGAAGCCGTCTACGTGACGCTGGCCGCCGTGGACGAAGGTATCCTTCAGTTGACGGACTTCGAAAGCCCCGACCCGAACAAGCACTACTTCGGCAAGCGGCGTCTCGGCCTCGACATGCGCGACGACTACGGCCGGTTGATTTCGACCGATCGCGCGATCGTCGGCGAACTGAAAACCGGTGGTGACGGCGTCGGTGGCCGCTCACTGGCCGTGGTGCCGCAGAAGACGGTCTCGCTGTTCTCAGGCCTCGTCGCCTTGGGCGACAGCGGCAAAGGCTCGATCACGCTGAACGTGCCCGACTTCGCGGGCGAACTGCGCCTAATGGCCGTCGCTTACACGAACAGCAAGCTGGGTCACGCCGAGTTCCCGATGACCGTGCGCGACTCAGTCGTCGCCGAAGTGATCCTGCCGCGCTTCATCGCCCCCGGCGACAAGATCAGCGCGGCGTTGAATATGCACAACGTCGAAGGTAGCCCCGGCCAATATACCGCAACGATCAAAGGCTCCGGCGCGGTAGCAAGCCCCGGCGGACAAACCTCACTGCCGTTGAACTTGAAGGCGGGGCAGCGCTCTCTGACGCCGGTCCCGCTGCAAGCTGCGCAGATCGGCATCGGCTCGATCGCACTCACCGTGACCGGCCCCGGCGGCTTCAAAGTCGACCGCTCATGGCCGATCGAAGTGCGCGAACCGCAGCTGCCCGTGTCGTCGGAAGACGTCGCCGTCATCGCGCCGGGTGCAGACACGAAGTTCGGCAAGGAACTCTTGGCCTCGTTCAAGCCGGGCACGGCGCAAGTTGCCGTCACGGTGACCGGCGGCCGCGGCTTCGACGACGTGCCGGGTCTGCTCCGTTGGCTCGACCGTTATCCCTACGGCTGTCTCGAACAGACGACCAGCCGCGCCTTCCCGCTCGTCTACTACAACGACATGGCGCTGCTGGCGCAGGTCAAGCAGGACAAGAACATCAAGGACCGCGTGCAAGATGCCGCCTATCGCATCCTCGACATGCAGACCTATGAAGGCTCGTTCGGCATGTGGAGTTCGATCTCGGGCGAAGCCGACAACTACATCGGCATGTTCGCGACCGACTTCCTGATGCAGGCCAAGGACAACAAATTCGTCATCCCGGAAGAAGGCATCGAACGCGCGCTCAAATGGGCCCGCAAGGCCGCGGGCACCGAAAGCAGCACTGACCTCTCGCGTGCTTACGGTTTCTATCTGCTCGCACGCGCCGGCAAACTGAACCCCAGCGAACTGCGCTACTTCGCAGACACGCGCATGCAAGGCATGACGAACCCGTTTGCGTTGGGTCTCATGGGTGCGGCGCTCGCCGACATCGGCGACCGCGCCCGTGCCGCCCCGGCGTTCACGAAGGCGCGCGATATCGCGGCCGGAGCAGACCCCGTGAAGTACGTCTCCGACACGACGTATTACGGCTCGCTCCTGCGCGACGTGGCGGGCTTAACCGCAATGTCGGCCAGGGCAGGGCAGGCGGGCTTGGTCCCGGCGCTCGTCAGCCGCGTCCAAGGCTTCGACCCGCGTCTGAACTACACGACGACGCAGGAAAAGGCCTGGATGCTACTCGCCGCGCACGACATCGAAGAAACGACGCCGCCGGTGAACGTCACCGTGTCCGGCACGCGCGCGACGGCAAGCGGCAAGGTGCTCCGCTTTAGCCCGACCTTGGGCGAGATGGATCAATCGATCTCGCTCAGGAACAACGGCCAAAAAGACGTCTGGCGCATCGTTTCGGCAGAAGGCATTCCGGCGAACCCGCTGCCCGCAAGCCAAAACGGCGTCACGCTCTCGAAGGCGATCCTGACGATGACGGGCGCACCGGCAAACCTGACGGCGGTCAAGCAGAACGACCGCTTCATCGTGCGTTTGTCGGGCGAGATGACCGACAACCGCGCGCGACTGATGGCGCTGCTCGACCTCTTGCCCGCGGGCTTCGAGATCGAAGGCGTGGTTCAGCGCAAGGACGACGGATCGACGATCTATCCGTTCCTGCCGGTGCTGGCATCGTCGAACATTTCGGAGGCCCGCGACGACCGCTTTGTCACGACGTTCGACATCGGCTCGAACTACCAACCGTCGACGCCGGAAGAACGCGCCAAACAAACGCGCCCAACGTTCCACTTCGCCTACATCGTGCGCGCAACCGTTCCGGGCTCCTACACGGTGCCCGCCGCCGTCGTCGAAGACATGTACGCCCCCGACATCGTCGCCCGCACGAACATGGGGACGATGTCGGTCAACTAGATCACAAAGGATCCCTCCCCTCGAAAGAGGGGAGGGACGTTGCGCCAAATGCGTTTCCTCCGCGGCAGCGGATTTCGTTCGGCAGCGATCGTCTCCGCCTTCGCGTGCATCGGTCTTGGCCTAGCAGCCGCCGTGGCTGACCGGCTGAACCCGCTCACCGGCACGCGCGCCGACGACCGCTCCATCATCGTGACCGCATCCGACGGCGCGCTGCTCCGCGCCTTCACGTCGAAAGACGGCCGCTGGCGCTTGCCCGTGAAGCCCGCCCAAGTGGACGCGCGCTATCAGCGCATGCTGCTCGCCTGGGAAGACCACCGTTTCCGCAATCACCCGGGCGTCGATCCACTGGCAATCCTGCGCGCCGCTTATCAGTTGGCAGCGCAAGCGCGCGTCGTCTCCGGCGCGTCGACGATCAGCATGCAAGTCGCGCGCCTGATGGAGCCGCGTGAGCGCACACTCAGTGCCAAAGTCCTGCAGATCGCCCGCGCGCTGCAGCTCGAATGGCACCTCACGAAAGACGAAATCCTCGAGCGCTATCTGACGCTCGCACCCTACGGCGGAAACCTCGAAGGCGTGCGTGCCGCAAGCTTCGCCTGGTTCGGCAAGGAACCGAAGCGCCTGACCGTCGGCGAAGCGGCACTGCTGGTCGCGCTCCCGCAATCGCCCGAACGCCGCCGCCCCGATCGCTTCCCGGCCATCGCAAAAGCCGCACGCGACCGCGTGATCGATACGCTGGCCGAACGCGGGCTGCTCACCGCCCGCGACGCGCTGGAAGCGAAACAAGAGCCGATCCCCGACCGCCGCCAGCGCTTCCCGTTCCACGCGCCGCACCTGGCCCAAGACCTGCTCACGCAGAACAAGACCAACGAACCCGTCATCATCTCGACGCTGGACGCCCGCGTGCAAACGAAGCTCGAAGACCTCGCGCGGCGTGAGCGCGCCTATTTCGACGACGACGCAAACCTCGCCGTGATCGTAGTCGATAACAAATCGCGCCGCGTAGCAGCCTACCTCGGCGGCGCGAACTTTTGGACGCAAGCGGGCCAAGTCGACCTCGGCAATGCCTCGCGCTCTCCCGGCTCGACGCTAAAACCCTTCATCTACGGCATCGCGTTTGACGAGCTCATCGTCCACCCGCAAACGCTGATCGACGATAAGCCAACGATGTTCGGCGACTACGAACCGCGCAACTTCGACCGCGGCTTCCAAGGCACGGTGACTGTCGCAACCGCGCTGCAGCTGTCGCTGAACGTGCCCGCAGTCGCGTTGCTCGATCGCGTCGGCCCGGTGCGGCTCGCCGCCACGATGCGCAACGCCGGTGCCGATCTTCGATTCCCGAAGAAAGGCGCGCTCCCGTCGCTCCCGCTTGCGCTCGGCGGCGTCGGCATCACGCTGCGCGACCTCACGATGCTCTACGCCGGCATTGCCGGCGGCGGCGAAGTGCGTCCGCTGCGCTACCGCGACGACGCCGTCGAGGGCGAAACCCACCGCTTGTTCGGCCGCGCCGCCGCCTGGTACCTCGCCGATACGCTGAAAGACGCGAACCTCCCCGACGGCTGGTCGATGGGCCAAGGCATCGAACGCGCACGCCAAGTCGCGTTCAAGACCGGCACGTCTTACGGCTACCGCGACGCCTGGTCGTTGGGCTTCTCGAAAACATACACGGTCGGCATCTGGGTCGGCCGCGCCGACGGCTCCACGCGCCCCGGACACATCGGTCGCAACGACGCCGCGCCGCTGCTGCTGAAGGTGTTCGACCTCCTGCCGCCCGAAGGCCGCGCACCGTCACCGCCACCCGACGGCGCCTTCGTCGCGCAGAACGCCGAGCAACTGCCGCCCGCGCTACAACGCTTCCGCTCGAACGCGAAACTGGCCGCAGGTCTGACTCGCGTGCAACCGCCGCGCATCCAATTCCCGCCGAACGGCGCCACCGTCTCGCTCGAAGACCCAAAGAAGCCGCAAGCGCTACCGTTGAAAGCCCAAGGCGGCCGTGAACCGTTGCGCTGGATCGTGAACGGCCTGCCGCTCGAAACCGCGAACAACTGGTGGACGCCCGAAGGTGAAGGCTTCGCCCGCATCACCGTCGTAGACGCCGACGGCCGCAGCGACACGTCGCAAATTAGACTGAAGGGAGAAAACTAGATGCGCCTCGTTACCGCCGCTCTTCTGCTCGCCGCGTCCACCGGTATCGCGCAAGCCGATTGCAAGGACCCGATGTCGAACGCCGAAATGAAAATGTGCGCCGAACAAGATTGGAAGAAGGCCGAAGCTGAACTCAACGTCGCTTACGGCAAGGCGCTTGCCGACGCGCGCGAGACATACCGCTCGACGAGGAACATGCCGGGACAACAGAACATGCCCGACAGCGAAGCGATGTTACGCGACGCACAACGCGCCTGGGTGACGTTCCGCGACGCGAACTGCAAATACCAGTATCAAATCTACTGGGGCGGCTCCCACGCGGGCCTCGCCTATCTGCTCTGCATGGCCGACACGACCAAAGCGCGCGTCAAAGAACTGCGCCAACTACCCGGCGGCGACGAATTCGAACCCTAGAGTCGCTTGCGCGCATTTGTCATCTGCGCGCTCAAGGCGGCTGCGGGCACACCAAGCCGATGCAGCAACCCGCACCGGCGCCCGAATCCAAATCCTGGCTCGACCGCACCCGCGAAAAATTCGCGCCCGAGAACCCGGACGGCACGACGTCCGAACCCGGCCGCCGCCGCGCCATGGCGCTGCTGTTCACGAGCCTGATCGCAAATGGCCTCGGCCAGACGCTGATGTTCGCGATCCTGCCCCCGCTCGCCAACGATCTCGGCCTGACCGAATTCGGCATGGGCGCAATCTTCGCGATCTCGGCGTTCCTCTGGGTCTTCTCCTCCGCCTATTGGGGCGCGCGCAGCGACGTGTGGGGCAGGCGGCCGGTCCTCCTGATCGGTATTGCCGCGTTCGCGATTTCGACATTCGCGTTCGCCAGCGTGCTGCAGTTCGGCCTCTGGGGTTTGATCCCGCCGGCCATGCTGTTCCCGCTGATGGTCGCGACCCGCTCGATCTACGGCCTGTTCGGCGCAGGCGCCTATCCGGCAGCCCAAGGCTACATCGCCGACCGCACCAGCGCGTCTGAGCGCACGGAAGGCATCGCGATGCTGAACGCAGCCTTCGGTCTCGGCGCCGCGATCGGTCCGGGTGTCGGCGCGGCGCTCACCATTTTCGGCGTCGTGGCGCCGCTTTACTTCGTGGCGTTCATGGCTCTGGTCTCGACCGTCGCGGTCTGGCTCCTTCTTCCCGAGCGCTCCGAACCGCACCAACGCAAGGTCGAGAAGCCGCTGTCCTGGTTCGACCCGCGCGTCTTCCCATTCGTGATCTTCGCGGTCATGCAGGGCACGGCAGGCTCAATCCCGACCCAGACGGTGGCCTTCATGATCCGCGACATGCAAAAGCTCTCGATCTCCGAGACTCAGCAGCTCGCAGGCGTGGCGCTCATGGGCATGGCAATCGCAGCGTTGTTCGCCCAGTTCGTGCTCGTGCAGCGCTTCAAGCTGACGACCCGCTTCCTCATCATCGCGGGCATCATCGTCGCCTTGATCTCGAACCTGCTCGTGGTCGTAGCCTCGAACTATGGCCTGCTCGCCTTCGCGCTGGTGCTCTCGGGCCTCGGCTTCGGCATGCTCCGCCCAGGCATCGCAGCTGCAGCCTCGCTGTCAGTTTCCTCGGAGGAGCAGGGCGCAATGGCGGGGCTAACAGGTGGAGCAGGCGCCGCGGGCTTCATTTTCGCCCCCTTGGTCGGAAATGGACTCTATTCTTGGAGCCCTATCGCGCCCTATTGGTTTGGCGCCATTCTCATGGTACTATTGCTGGTGTTCGTGATTACCAACTCCCGCATAAAAAGCGCTGTAATTCAAACGTTTGACGGGACTTCTTCCGACATCCAACCACCCTAGATGAACGGCGCTATCACATCCTCGTGATCGATTTTTAGCTGGAGTTCATTTTTGGACTATAGCCAAAACGCCAGGGTCTATTATTATTATCCCTGTCGGTGTTCGCACCGGCGTTTCGGGCGACCGAGAAGGCTCTCCAGGGCGCAAGCACAGCCTTCGTAACAACCCCACCCTGACTAAAGCAACCGTCAGGCTCTGTG
>JBJXEH010000156.1:0-28757 GCA_046153995.1 Micropepsaceae bacterium | reverse complement strand
CCGTCGATCACCTGCTCGTTCGCGAGCACCGTGTGATCGACCGGATCCCAGTTCACGTTGGATTCCTTCCGCGCCACAAACCCAAGGCGGTGGAAGTCCAAAAACATCTTCTGCTGATGCTTGTAGTAAGCCGGATCGCAGGTCGCGAACTCGCGGCTCCAATCGATCGACAAGCCCAACAGCTTCAACTGCGACTTCATCGTCGCAATATTCGCGTGGGTCCACTTCCCTGGATGAACCTTCTGCTCCATCGCGGCGTTTTCGGCCGGCAGACCGAACGCGTCCCATCCCATCGGATGAAGCACGTTGAACCCCATCGCCCGCTTGTAGCGCGCGACGACGTCGCCCATCACGTAGTTGCGGCCATGCCCAATGTGAATTTTCCCCGACGGATAGGGAAACATCTCAAGTACGTAGTACTTCGGCTTCGAGCGATCGATCTTGGCCAGGAAGACGTTGCCGTCTTCCCACTGCTTTTGCCACTTGGGCTCGACCTCGCGGGCATTGTAGCGCGACATAAATGCTTATCCGTGGTTCTCTGGATGCAAGCTAGAGGATGGCGCACGCGAAAAGAGCGCGCGTCTTGTCTCAGACGCGCGCTCCAAAGCTCTATTCTGGGAGGCGAGGACTAGTCGCCGGCTTGAATTTTGAGCTCGCGCGCCTTGTTCAAGATAAGGTTCTCAAGCTTTGTGACCGTGTCGGGATCGACGGTGGCATCGACCCAATCACCCGACGACTTCTTGGACTCCTTGAACACAGAGACACGAAGCGCATCGGCCCTAAGCTTGGAATCGAGGATATAGACCGCCACCCGCAGCCGCTCGTTCGGCGTCGCCGCCGGCGTATACCAACCGGTCTTAATCGTGCCGCCGAACGGATCGGTCTGATCCATCGGCATGAACGAGAGCGCGTCTAAGCTCGCGCGCCACAGATAGGCGTTGACGCTGACGCCGCCCTTTTTGTCGGACGGCCCGCCGCCGAACCAGCCGCCGCTATCGGACGCATCGGCAACCTTCGTAGTTGGTGGCGGCGGGGCTTCGACTGTCGGCTTCGGCCGCTCGGGGTCCGAACCGCATCCGGCGATCATCAACGCAGCAACGGCAACACTCAGATACTTCGAAATCATGGGCGCACTCGAAAACAAAGTGGGAGCGATCACACCCGAGGGTGCAATCGGCGTGGGGCTAAAGTGAGGCCGCGTTATACGCGAACGTCCGCGCGTCCGGCAATCGTCACGGGCATCACGAAGCACGACAAATCGCAATTTTGTGCGCCTCGTTTGGTCAAGACACACTCGATGGTTTGCCACGCGGTAACGACAGGTTGCAGGTTTGACGGCAACACTAACGCGCGGATTGGCGTTCATGGTGGCTAAGCGCTTGACCCATCTCGGCAAAAAACCGCATGACTTCGTACGGGGGAAGCGTTTGGACCAACTTGGCGAAGTGAAAGGCTAGTGTTCATGAAGCGGTCGTGGCGTGCCATTACGGCGGCATCCTTCCTCGTACTTTGCGGCCAAGCGTCCGCCGACACGTCGTTCGATTGGGGCGGGCAGGGCAACTTGTCAGCCTATGGGATCGACCAAGACGACATCGCGACCGGCGACGTGAACAACTTCGGCTTCGCTGCCGAAGGCAAAGTCTGGGGCCGCGTCCGGCTCGTCACCGACAGCGGTGCCGAATTTGGCGCCCGCGCGCAACTTCGCTTTCAATCCAGCGAACATCAATTCTCGAACGACTTCATTCGTGGCGCGCCCGACTTCGTGGACGAAGTTTGGATTTACGCGCAGACCGCGTTCGGCGGCATCAAGATCGGGCTTGAGGACGGCGCGGCCGACAGCGCCGGCATGTTTTCGCCGGGCGTATCCGACATCAACAGCGTCGATGACGCGCGCGCCTTCGTGATTCAAAATCCGCTGGCGCCGGCGTTCACCGCCTACATGCCGAACGGCGCGCACCTGCGTACCGACTTAAATGCCTCCGGCGATGCTCTGAAAATCATCTACACTTCCCCGCGCTTAATCGGTCTACAGTTCACCGGCTCTTACACACCCGACGTCCGCCGCGGACTCGACGAACTGTTCGACAGCCAAGATTCGATCAACCGCCAGTCTGACATTTGGGAAGCGGGCCTGAACTACCAAGGCTCTCTGTCCAGCTTCGACGTCGGCTTCTACGCGGGCTACGTAACGGGCTCGAACGATGATCCGCTTGCGATCACACTGCCGGTCGTGGCCACGATCGGCGGACCTGTCACATCTTTCGTCAGCAACGCCTTCGTCCCCGATGATCTCGAAGAATGGGGTGGCGGCGCTCAAGTGATGTATGAAGGCTTCAAGATCGGCGGCTCCTACCGCTCCACGAACATCGCCGGCGGTGCGGGCCTTTTCGACCGCAAGGTCGGTGCGTTCGCCAACGGCTGTGTACAGATCGCTGGATGCGTTCTTTCGGACGCGCGCACAGAAGTCTGGGGCGCGGGCATCACCTATGAAACCGGACCGTGGGAATTCGGCGTGAACTACGCAACGCTCGACGAAGAGCTCCCGGCGTTTACCTCGGGCCCAACCACCTATCGCCTGAGCCAAGAAGCCGAAGGCTGGGCCGGCGCCGTCGGGTACGAATTCGACGAGAACCTGCGAATGGGGGTCGGCTACCAGCATTACACGTTCGACGGCCCGGCAAATGCCTGCGTCGCCGGACCGGTTGCGGTCTGCGACACGCTGGACGCCAACGTGGCCTATTTCGAGACGTCGATCACGTTTTGAGCTGAAAACCTAGACGCCACGGCCATTTACCGTGGCTTCAGGCTCCTGTGCGAAGCCCTATGCGGTGCGATTACAACTTGGGGCTAGGGCCGATTCGGCGTTAGCTTGCGCCATCGAGTGAGGGGTTTGTCATGTTGCGTGTGCTGAGCGTCGCTGCGGCGGCCCTGATTGCAACGACCGCGGTCGCTCAAGCGGACGCGTTCGACCGCTTGATCCTGAAGCTGAACGGCCACATCACAGGCGTTGGCGCGGTCGTGGATCAGTCGACGACGGGAGACCTCGACGAATTCGTAGGCGCGGTCGATACCGGCTTGTTCGGTTCGGCAATACTGCCCCTCGACGGCGGCGGCGAAATTGGCGCACGCGTCGCACTCGACCTCGACTACTCAAGCCACGTTGACACGTTCCTGAACGACGCCGGCCGTTCCGACATTCTCGAAGAAGCCTGGCTCTACGGGGAAGGCCGTCTCGGCCGCGTGCAATTGGGGTTGATGGACGGCGCAGCCGACGTTCTCGGCCTCACGCCGCCGTCGGTAAGTTCCTCGATTCGCGTGGACAACCCGGAAATCTACCTGCTCGCTTTTCCGTGTCAGGAACCGTTCTGTTCGCCGGACCCAGGTTTTCCCGGTTCGCTCTTCAACCCGAACGGCATGCAGTTGCGCTCGGACGTGCACGGCTCCGACAACTTCTTGAAGATCATGTACGTGACGCCGGTGTTCGACGGCTTCCGTTTGGCGATCTCCTACGCACCCGATGGCTCACGCTATTTGGGCGAGCTGTTCGGCGACGATGAGTTGAACGAACAAACGAATATCGTCGACATCGCAGCGAGCTACACAGGCACGGTCGGCATGCTCGATGTCGCTGCCAGCGTCGGCTATGTCTTCGGTGATAACGCAAACCCCCGTTTCACCGACAACGACGACCTCGAGGACTTGGGTGCCGCCATCAAGCTTGGCTACAACGAGTGGACGTTTGGCGCGGCCTATCGCCTGACGAACGTTGCGGGCGGCGGCCCAGTCGTCCAAGCAGAGTTCGACGCCAATGTGATCGAAGGCTATCAGACCGAAGTTTGGAGTTTTGGCCTGATGTACGAAGCGGGTCCGTGGGCGGCCAGCGTGAACTACATAACGATGATCGAAGAGGTTCCTTTCTCGACGGAACAGGACGGCTCTGGTCTGCAGTTCGCGCTGGGCTACACGATCAACGAAGATTTCCGGATCACCGGTGGGTATCAGCGTTTCGATTTCGATGGCCCGCTCAACTTCTGCAGCACCGGCTTCTGCGATACGCTCGACGCCAACGTCGGCTACATCGAAACCTCGTTCAACTTCTAACCCACCCGCCGATTAGGCCGATCCCAACGATCCGGTGCGCAACCAGCCGCCGGATCGTTTTCGTATCGACCCCGCCGAGCGCGTAAACGGCGCGCCCCTCCCGCGCGAGTCCTGCGAAGCGGATCACCCCAAGCGCACTTCGATCCGGATGACTGGCCGTCCCGAACACAGGTGACACGAACACGGCGTCGGCATCGCCAGCGCGCCGGACGGCAGCCGCGCTATGGGCTGCAGTGGTAATGAGCCAAGTCGCGTTCTGTGCGCGCAAACCCGGGAGGCGTCCAATTCGCTTCTCGGGCAGATGAACCCCATCCGCCTGGATGCGCTGCGCCAGCGCGGCATCGTCCGCCACCAGCAGTGTCACATGTCGCGCTTTGCAGACGGAGCGAAGCCGCCGCGCAAACCGCTCGCGCAGCGCAGGGTCGCGGTGCCGCACGATCACGGCACTCCCGCGCGGCAAAGCGGATGCGGCTGCAACCCAGTCCGCATCGCGCGTATCATCTGTCATCAGGACGATCGCAGGCAGCGTCCGGCCGCGTGCGTGGCGCGTGTTGAGCGCGCGCGCGTGGCGTGCAAGTTTGGCTCGTGCCTCGTCCATGGAACCCATGACCACCACTGTATCAGCCGGCCCCATCGCCGCGAACCTCAGCGACATCCGCGCGCGCATCGAGAAAGCGGCCGCGGCTGCCGGACGGAAAGCCTCGGACGCCACGCTGATCGCGGTAACCAAGACGCACGACGCGGCCGCGGTCGAAGCCGCAATCGGCGCAGGTCATCTGACCTTCGGCGAAAACCGCGTCCAAGAGGCAAAGGCGAAGTACCAGGCCCTGAAAACAGCACACCCAAAGCTAGAACTGCACCTCATCGGCCCGCTGCAATCGAACAAAGCGCGCGATGCGGTCGCACTGTTCGATGCGATCCACACACTCGACCGCGACAGCCTAGCTGAAGCGTTGAGCGCGGAGGTCAAACGCGCCGGCCGCGCCGTAAAACTGTTCGTGCAAGTGAACACCGGCGAAGAGCCTCAAAAGGCAGGAATCGCCCCGCGCGAAACGCGCGCCTTCATTGAGAAGTGTCGCACCACTTACGGCCTGACCATCGCAGGCTTGATGTGCATTCCGCCCGCGGACGAAGAACCCTCGCCGCATTTCGCACTGCTGCTGAAACTGGCACGCGATTCAGGCTTGAGCGAACTCAGCATGGGGATGAGCGGCGACTACGAAACCGCCATCGGCTTCGGCGCCACGCACGTCCGCGTCGGGACCGCTATCTTCGGCAGCCGCGCCTAAGGCAGGTGTCCCGCCTTCGCCTTCTTGGTCGCGAGATAGGCCTCGTTGTGCGGGTTCGTTGGAAAACTGTGCGCCACACGCTCGACCACCTCGATCCCATGCCGCGCCAGAGCCGCGACCTTGTCGGGATTGTTCGTCAGCAGCCGCACTGACCCAAAGCCCAGGTACTTCAACATCTCGGCTGCCGCCGCGAACTCCCGCTCGTCCGCCTCAAACCCCAAGCGCTGATTGGCTTCGATCGTATCGAACCCCTGATCCTGCAGTTCGTAAGCCTTGAGCTTGTTAATCAGGCCGATGCCCCGCCCTTCCTGCGCGAGATAGAGCAAAATCCCATGGCCCACCTTGCCGATCGCTGCAATCGCGCCACGGAGCTGATCCCCGCAATCGCATTTCAGCGACCCCAACAAGTCGCCGGTCAAACACTCCGAATGCAGCCGCACAAGCACCGGCCCCGGCGGCTCCGGCGAACCCACGATCAGCGCCAAATGCTCGCGCGCACCGTTCGTAGGCCGGAACGCAAGCACCCGCGTATCCTCCGCCCCTTCGAGCGGCAACCGCGCACGCGCAGCGACTTTGAATGCGACAGGCGTCTCGAACTTCTCGATCTCGTCGACACGGACGATGGGCAATGCCTCACGCGCAGCCAGTTTCTTCGCGACCGCCGCTTTCACCGGCACCTCGACGGCCGCCGGCAACAATCCGGCAATCTTCGCAAGCTTGATCGCGGCCTTCGCGCCGGCCGGAATAGGTTCGCGCAGCGCCTGCCATGGCCCCATCATCGGGTCGCGCAAATCGCGCGTCGGATCGGCGAGCACCTGCGCAGCCCGCGCGGTATCCTCGCCAGGTAAAGGCACTGCGACCACCTCGTCCGTGTAAAGACGAATCTTGAGTGTTGCCGCGCGATGGTGGGTCAGAAGCACGCGCGGCTGCCCCCCCGACCATTGAGCGAGTGCCGCCAAGGCACCGGGGCTCGCAAGTTCCGCCGCCACGATCAGGGACGGTACGCCCTTGGCCGGCAATACGATCACCGGTAGCCCCCGCCGAAGCTCCGCCGCGGCACGATCGACGGCGACCGCACCCCCAAGTAGCCGCTCGGCCAACGTCCCCCTCGCGTTCACAGTTCCGCGAGCGCGCGTCTTCGGCCTTTTGCGCGCTATCGATTTCATGCCTCTCCCGCTCTCCAACTGACCTGCTATAGCTTAGACAGAGACCCTCGCAAATCACCGGCCGCCCCTCATGACCACGCCCCGACGCGTCCTCCTCGTGGACGACGACAACGCCCTCCGCGAATCCCTAAAGGAACAGCTCGATTTGCTGTCGGAGTTCATTGTTGCCGACGCGGCAACCGGCGCCGCCGCGCTCGAGAAGGCAAAGGGCGAACTGCCCGATCTTGTCATTCTCGACGTGGGCTTGCCGGACCTCGACGGCCGCGAAGTCTGCCGCTTAATGCGCAAAGGCGGCGTGCGCTGCCCGATCATCATGCTGACTGGCCACGTCGCCGAGTCGGACGAGGTCTTCGGCCTCGAAGCAGGCGCAAACGACTACGTCACGAAGCCCTTTAAATTCGCCGTTCTTTTAGCCCGCATCCGCGCGCACCTGCGCAGCCACGCGCAAAGCGAAGACGCCGTCTTCAAAATCGGCCAGTACTCATTCCGCCCCTCCGCGAAACTGCTAACCGGCCCGAACAACACAAAGGTGCGACTGACCGAGAAAGAGACGTCGATCCTAAAGTTCCTCTATCGCTCGGGCGACAAAGTGGTCGGCCGCGAAGTGCTGCTGCACGAGGTCTGGGGCTACAATCCGGCGGTCACGACGCACACGCTTGAAACGCACATCTACCGCTTGCGCCAAAAGATCGAGAACGACCCGGCGCACGCGAAGTTGCTCGTCACGGAAAGCGGCGGCTACCGCCTCGTACCGTGACCGGAGACGCGCTCGATATCGCCGAGAGATTTTTCAGCGCGATCGAACGCGGCGACATCGAAGCGGTGAGGGCGATCTACGCGCCGGACGCGCGCATCTGGCACAGCCACGATCTGAAGGAGCAAGGCGTCGAAGAGAATCTGCGCGTCCTCGCCTGGATGGCGCGCAACCTTTCGAATCGCCGCTACCAGGTCCACCGCCGGGTCGCGATCCCAGGCGGCTTCCTCCAACAGCACACGCTTGAGGCCACGACCCCGGGCGGCCCGTTCAGCATGCCCGCCTGCATCGTCGTGGAGGTCAGGGACGGCCGCATCGCCCGACTGGAGGAATACCTGGATTCCGCTCGAGTCGCAGAGCTAGGCCGCCTGACGAGCGGCAAAACGGCCACGTAAGCCGATTCCCGAGCCGCCCCTCTTGAAACCTCGCGAAAGGTCTATTATACACTTCACACTATCATTTGATTACTCATGGGGAGCACCTATGACCAGCTTGATCGCAAAGTTCGTTTTGGCAGCCGCCCTGGCCCTAGCCTCCGGCGTCGGACTAATTGGTCTATCGGGCTTAATCATCTTTGCAGACCTGAAAGCGCCGCAGCCGGCGTCGGTCATGCAAACCCAGCCGTTGAGCAGCGGCACCCAACCGCTGCCGTTCACAGGACGCTAGATTCATGAGCCTTCTCGCAAAACTAGGCGTCGCCAGCATTGCTGTCGGCGTGGGTAGCCTCGCGACGTTGACCCAGGTTCAGGGCCGCATGGAAATGCCGGCCCTCGCCGGTCTGACCAACCTCCTTGCAACCGGTCCGTCCGTTACCGGAAAGGGCGGTCCGGTCGATCAATCCTTTACGGTCCGTCGTGTCCGCATCGACAGCTTGGTCGCCGATGTCGAACTAATCACGACGCCCCAGCCGGGTCCCGTGCGCGTTCAGGCGAGCGGCAAAGCCGACACCATGAAGGAGTTCCACGTCCGCTCAGCTGGCGACGAACTCATTGTGCGCCTCGACTCCGACGAAGAAGAAGCCTGGTTCCCGTGGAACCTGTTCAACATGTGGTCGCGCGATCGCAAAGCGCAGGATCTGCGCGTGCGCATTACCGCGCCCGTCGGCACGCCCTACGACATTGAAGACATGATCGGCTCAATCAACGCAGGTGACCTCGACGCGCCGTTGCGCCTTGAAGGTCACGCACTGAACGCGCGCTTCGGCCGCGTTCAAAGCGCACGCGTATCGATCGCCGGCAGCGGCCGCATCAATCTCGGCGCCATCAAGGAAACGCTGGACTTGGAAGTGGCGGGCTCGGGAGATTTTTCCGCGGCATCCGCACAATCGGCAGAGATCGAAATCGCTGGCGGCGGCAACGTTTTGCTTGGACCGCTCGCGGGCGCCTTTAGCGCCGAAGTCGCTGGCTCCGGCGATATCCGCGTCGCCCGCGTCAACGGCCCGGTAGAAGTGGAGATTGCAGGCTCCGGCGGCATCATCCTCGACAGCGGCAACGCCAGCACTTTCTCAGTGCAGATCGCGGGCTCGGGCGACGTGCTCTTCAAGGGCCACGCCGTGAACCCGAAGGTCGAGATCTACGGCTCCGGCAACGTCACGGTGGGTTCATACTCCGGCTCGCTTAACCAAGAAGTCGCTGGTTCCGGCGAATTCAAGGTACTGAACCAGGGCGCTGTGGCCCCGGCGCCGCAAACGCCGCCAGCTGAACCCAAAAAGACCTTCTGAGTTGCTGTAAATCGATGGCGCGTGTAGCTTTCACGCGCTATGGGCAGCGGACTTCATTCCTTGAGAACAGCCGCGCGGCAAAGCAGCCGCGCGTACGTACTCGTATTGCTGCTGCTCGCAGCTTTCATCTTCCAGACGGCGGTACTCCGCGCCCACATCCATACCGGCGCATCCGACACGTCGCTGGAGCTCGCTGCCGGCACGTCCGGCGGCGGGAAACCGGCACCGGTTCACAACGAAGCCGATTGCCCGCTCTGGCACGCGTCAACGGCCTGCGGCGCAGGTCTGATCACGATCGCAACGACGCCGTATGAGCCTCTGATCGCGGCAGCGAAAGCACCGCTGGACGAGAGAGCTATCTTTCCCGAACGCTTCGCATCCGCTTGGCGAAGCCGCGCACCACCGATCCTCTGACACAGAGCCTTCGCGGCTGACACCCCGCCGTCGCGCCACGCGCGCGTCGAGGGCGTCGGCCATCGTTCTCTTGCGTGTCGGAGTATCAACATGCCTTCCATATACACACGCGGTCTTATGCTGACCGCAGCCGTCGCAGCCTTCCCAGCACTCGCCCAAGACCAAAAACCAGTAGCCGAAACGCCTATCGAGAAGATCGTCGTCACCGGCTCGCCCCTGTCGAAGTCGCGCGACCGTTTCGCAACGCTCGTCGGTACAGCGGATCGCGACGAGCTGACGAGGGAAGGCGGCCTCAACATCGCCGATGCCCTAACCAACATTCCCGGCGTGAATTCCACCAGCTTTGCCGCAGGGGCCGGCCGCCCGGTCATCCGCGGCCTCGACGCCAGCCGCGTGCGTGTCCTCGAGAACGGCCTCGGCAGCTTCGACGTGTCGGACCTAAGCCCCGACCACGGCGTCCCGATCGACCCGTTGGCCCTACAGCGCGTCGAAGTCGTGCGCGGCCCGGCGACCTTGCGCTATGGCAGCCAGGCCATCGGCGGCGTCGTGAACGCGCTGAACGACCGCATCCCCACCCGTTTGGGATCGCGATCCTTCAGCGGCGACGTGCACTTCGCCACGGGCTCGGTCGACAGCTCGTCGGAGATCGCGGCCCTCGCAAACGGCAACTTCGGTAACTTCGCCTGGCACCTCGACGGCGTGAAGCAAGATCGAGGCGACTACGACATCCCCATCGCGCCGGGCGTGATGACCAATACGGCGGCCGATGGCCTCGGCTATTCGGCGGGCGGCTCGTTCATCGGCTCGAACGGCTACATCGGCGGCGCGTATGTTCGTTTCGAAAGCGAGTACGGCATCCCCGCCGAAGACGCGTTCATCGACATGCAACAGGACAAAGGCCTGTTCGCGGCCGAGTGGCGCGATCCCGTTCCGGGTTTCACAGCATTCCGCTTGAATGCGGGCATCTCGGACTACGCCCATGACGAAGTCGTCGAAGGCGTGGGCGTAGCCTCGACGTTCCTCGACGACCAATACGAAATCCGCAGCGAACTTGTAGCGGGCGCATTCGGTCCATTTTCGGCCGCCGCAATTGGCCTGCAGGTGCAGAATCGCGAGTTCTCGGGGTTGGGCGAAGCGGAAGACTTCTTGCGTCCGTCGGTGACCGGCTCGCTTGGAGTTTTCGGCTTTGCCGAGGCACCGCTAGGTGAGCGCATCACGCTGGAGTTCGGCGCACGTTACGAAACGACGGATGTCGAGGGCACGCCGATCTCCGACGTGTTCACGCGCCGCGAGTTCAAACCGGTGAGCGCAAGCGCCGGTGCGGTGTTCCGTGCGATGGATGAGCTGACGTTCGGTGTCTCCCTCTTTTACGCCGAGCGCTCACCGAACCAGGTGGAATTGTACGCCCGCGGCCCTCATGAGGCGACGGGCACGTTTGAGATCGGCGATCCCGCGCTCAACCTCGAAAAGGCCCTAAACATCGAAGCGAACGCGCGGCTGACCTTACCTTGGGTAACCGCCGAACTGACTGTGTTCCGTACAAGCTTCGAAGGTTTCGTCTTCGGCCAACTCACCGGAAACTCGTACGACGAAGCCGGCGTTTTCGTTCCTGACCTAAGCGCCGACTTCGCGGAACTTCTCTATCTTCAACGCGATGCAACGTTCGTGGGCGGCGAATTCCAAGCGGCAATCGAACTCGCGCAGTTCGGTGACGGCGAGTTGACGCTCGATCTTATGGCCGACGCGGTGGAGGCGGAGTTTGGCGGCGGTGGCGACTTGCCCCGTATTCCCCCCGTCCGCATCGGCGGCGGTTTGCGTTACGAAGGCGAAATCATCGACGTCTACGCGCGTTTGCTGCACGCCTTCGACCAAAACGACATCGCCGCCAACGAGACGCCGACGGACGGCTACACAAAGCTGGACGCAGGCGTCACCTGGCATGCCGCCAAAACTGACGACGGCAGCGAGGTGAACCTGAGCTTGATCGGCCGCAACTTGACGGACGAGGAAATCCGCAACCACGTCGCGTTCAACAAGGATGAAGTCGTGATGCCGGGCCGCGACGTCCGCGTCGTACTAAGCCTGCGGTACTAACCGCTTTACTCGTAGCGCAGGGCCTCGATCGGATCGAGGCCCGCCGCACGCCGCGCCGGGAAGAACCCGAACACGATCCCGACGGCCGCCGAAAACACGAACGCGACCACGACCACCCATGGGCTGAGCACAAACGGCACGCCGATCGCATAGGCGATAGCGGCTGATCCGCCAAGGCCGATTGCCGCGCCGATCAAGCCGCCGACGCACGACAGCAGCACGGCCTCGATCAGGAACTGCAGCAACACGTCGCGCTCTAGCGCCCCAATCGCTAGGCGAATGCCGATCTCGCGCGTCCGCTCCGTCACCGAAACAAGCATGATGTTCATGATCCCGATACCGCCGACGAGGAGGCTGATCGCAGCAACAGCCGACAGACCGGCCGTGAGCAATGCGGCGGTCGAATCGACCAGGCTCGACACCGACTGCAAATCGCGAATGAAGAAGTTGTCCTGCTCGCCCGCACGTATACGCCGCCGTTCGCGAAACAACGTGCCGATGGCTTCCTGCACCGGCTTCACCTGATCGGCGGTCGTCGCCGACAGCTGTATCTGCTGCACGTCGTCGTTGCCCGTCATCCGCCGCTGCACGGCGAGGATCGGCATCAGGATCGTGTCGTCTTGGTCTTGCCCGAACGTCGACTGTCCTTTAGCCGCAAGCACCGCGATCACCTCGCACGATGTCGTCTGCCCAAGCCGGATCGAAGCGCCGAGCGGATTTTGTTGCCCGAACAGTTCCTTACGCGGCGTCTCGCCGAGGATGCAAACCGCCCGCCCACCGCGCTCTTCGCTTTCGGAAAACGGTCGCCCTAAAGCGATCCCCCACTCGCGCACAATAAGATACGCGTTCGTCGTACCGTTGACCCCGACCTGCCAGTTGTTCGAACCGTAAACCGCCTGCGTTTGTTTGATCGTCGACGGCGCCACCGCCAAAACGCCCTGGATCTCACGCTCGATCGCGTGCGCGTCGTCGATCTTGAACGGCGTTTGCGGCGTTGCCGGCCCCGCGCGCTGCGGCGTGAACGGCACCACGAAGAGCAGGTTCCGCCCCATCGAGGCGATGTCCGCTGTGACCTTCATGGTGAGACCTTGGCCCAGCGTCACCACGGTCACGACGGCGGCCACACCGACAATAATGCCAAGCGTTGTCAGCAGGGAGCGCAAGAGGTTCGCCCTCAATTCCCGCCAAGCAAGCTGAAGCGTGGTCCAGATCATTCCGCTGCCTTCTGCGCCAGCGTATCGGACGCGATCTTGCCGTCGCGAAAGCGAATTTGCCGCTTCGCGTAGGCCGCAATGTCCTCCTCATGCGTCACCAGCACAATCGTCATGTTGCGCCGCGCGTTCAAATCCTCAAGCAGTTTCATGATCTCGTGGCTGCGCGAGGAATCCAAGTTTCCCGTCGGTTCGTCCGCGAAAATAACGGCGGGCTCTGTCACCAGCGCACGCGCGATCGCGACACGCTGCTGTTGCCCGCCCGAAAGCTCCGACGAGGTATGATTGGCACGGTCGCTAAGACCGACAAGGTCGAGCGCCTTTAGCGCTTGCGTCCGCCGCGCCGCCGCAGGCTCGCCGCGGTAGATCAATGGCAGCTCGAGATTCTCGCGCGCCGTCGTGCGCTTGAGAAGGTTGAACCCCTGAAACACGAAGCCGATATAGTTACGCCGCAGCAGCGCGCGTTGCGACCGCGAGAGCGTGCCGACGTCGATACCGCGAAAATAGTACTGGCCCGCTGTCGGCGTATCGAGGCAGCCCAGAATGTTCATCGCCGTCGATTTGCCGGAGCCCGACGGCCCCATGATCGCAACGAACTCGCCGTCGTTGATCGCAAGGCTGACGCCGTCGAGCGCCCGCACTTCCGTCTCGCCCTTGCCGTAAATCTTCGAGACGCGGTCGAAACGGATGAGCGGCGCGTCGGCCATGGCGCTACTTCTGCCCGGTGCGCGCGATGTCGAGGATGAACTCGTCCCCGGCTTTCACGTTCGTGCCGGTCACCTGCGTACGCCGGCCGTCCGTGATGCCAATCGTCACGTCCAGCGACGCAGGCTTGCCGTCCTTACCCAACGACCAGACTAGGCCTTTGCCGCTTGCAGTCGGGTCGGAAGGCGCTGTCGTCGCCTGCGGGATCATTCCGCCTGTCGCGCTGGCGTCTTTCTCCGGTGTGAAGCGCAGCGCGCCGTTCGGGACACTGAGCACGTTTTCGACGACCTTTGCAGTGATATCCGCCGTCGCCGTCATGCCCGGTTTGAGCAGACCCTTCTCGTTCTGAACGCTCAACACGCCTTGGTAAGTCACCACGTTTTGTATCGTACGCGCGGCATTGCGTAGTTCGACGACCTTCGCTGTGAACGTCTGCGCGGGGTAGGCATCGACCGTGAACGTAGCGTCTTGATCGACCGCAACCTCGCCGATATCGGCCTCGTCGATGTCGATCGTAAGCTCGAGCTTCTTCAAGTCCGATGCGATCACGAACAACTCCGGCGTCTGGAACCCAGCGGTCACGGTCTGTCCGCGCTCGATCTTGCGATCAAGCACGATGCCGTCGATCGGCGAACGGATCGCGGCCTTCGCAAGGTTCGCATCCGTCTGGTCGGCTTGCGCCCGCGCCGTATTCAACGTCGCGCGCAACGCATTTCGAGCGGCGAGTGCCGCATCGTACGTCGCTTGCGAAGCAAACCCTTTGCCCCGCAAAGACACCGCGCGCCGCAAGTCGTTCTCCGCCTTCGCGAGATTGGCGTCGGCTTGCGCAACGCTGGCCCGCGCTTGCACGGAGCGCGCTTTAAGTTCGTCGGTATTGATCCGCGCGATGACCTGACCTTTCGTCACGCGATCGTTGAAATCCACGTAAATGTCGTCCATACGCCCCGAAACTTCGGCACCGACCGTGACCTTGTCGATCGGTTGCAGCGTGCCAGTCGCGGTCACGAGCGCGCGGATCGTCGCGATCTCGGCCTTGCCCTTCACGTATTCGGTTTTCTTCGCAGGCGTCAGCGCCCACCACGCCACAAGGGAAATCAACAAAAGCGCAAGCGCAATTGCCCACCAGCGCCGCCACCACGGCTTCGCCGCGCGCCCCACACCAAGCGTTTGCTCGATCTCACTCGCTGCGGTCGCCCGCTGTGCACTTACATCGTTCATCGTACCGCATAAGCCAGCAAGTGCCGTGCCCCATCAGATTGACGTATATAGGTACGCCACAGACAGCTTCAAACAGCCGTTGGGTCAAGCGGGTCACGTTCGCGTTAGTTAATGCGAATACGGGTCAACCGCGTCGCGAATGCCGTCGCCCAGCACGTTGAACGCCAGCACAACCAGGACAACGGGCGCGAGCGGGATCAAAAGCCAAGGGTAAAGCTCAACCGCGCTGATATTCTGCGCCTCGTTCAAAAGCACGCCCCAGCTTACGACCGGTGCCCGCAAGCCCAACCCCAGGAACGACAGCGCCGTCTCGCCCAAAATCATGCCCGGTATGGCAAGTGTGACACTCGCAATCAGATGGCCCGAAAAGTTGGGCAGCATGTGCCGGAATAGCACGCGCAATCGGCTCGCACCCAAAAGCTCCGCCGCCACCACATAGTCCTCTTCCCGCAGCGACAAAACCTTCGCCCGCACCGCACGCGCAAGACCCGGCCAATCGAGCAGACCCAGAATCAACGTGATCCCGAAATAGACCCAGATCGGCGACCACGTCGCGGGCAACGCAGCGGCCAGCGCCATCCAAAGCGGCAACTCCGGCAGTGCGCGCAAAAGTTCGATCACGCGCAAAATCGCGGCATCGACCCAACCGCCCAAGTATCCGGCAAGCCCGCCCAGCAAGCAGCCCAGTACAAAACTAATCGCGACGCCCAAGAGTCCGATGGTGAGCGAAATGCGCGCGCCGTACATCACCCGGCTGAATATGTCCCGCCCGAGGCGGTCCGTCCCGAATATGTAAAAGCCCGCGCCGCCTTCGGCAGGGCAGACAAAGTGAAACCGAGTCTCGAACAAGCCCCAAAAGCTGTATGTGTCGCCGTCACATATGAATCGAAGCATTTCGACCCGTGTCGTATCGACCGAATACGTGCGAGAAAACGTCGCAAGGTCGACCTCCAATTTCATCCGGTAGACGAAGGGCCCCACAAACGCACCGTCGTGAAACCAATTGACGTCGGCCGGCGGTGCGTAGAGGGCGTCGTTGTTGCGCGTCTCGGGCGCATACGGCGCAATCACCTCGACGAAGGGCAGCATGCCGTAGAGCACCGCCAAAAAGACGAACGAAAAGAACGCACCTTTTCGCAACCACAGCCGGTCGAGAAACGTCGGCCGTTCCAGCTTTGCGATCGTTGCGGAATCGACGGCGCTCATCGCTCAAGCCCCTGACCCAACCGCACACGGGGGTCGATCAGCCCAAGCAACAGGTCTGAGATCACCGTCCCCACCAGCGTCAAAACGGCGGCAAACAACAGAATGAAGCCCGCCAAGAATTGATCCTGCGCCTGCAACGCGCGCACGAGGATCGGGCCCACCGTAGGCAACCCAAGAACCACGGACACGATCACCGACCCCGACACCAGCGACGGCAGCAGGTTGCCGATATCCGCGACGAACGGGATCAGCGCCATCCGCACCGGATACCGCAGCATCAGCCGTGTCTCGCTAACGCCGCGCGCCCGTGCGGCCACCACATAAGGCTTGCGCAGTTCGTCCAGCAGGTTCGCCCGCAAGCGCCGGATCATCGACCCGACGCCCGAAAACGCGATAATAATGACTGCGATTGCAAGGTGCGCCAACAGCGACTGAACCATCGCAGGAGACCAATCGCTGTCCGCGTACTGCGGATCGACAAGCCCGCCGATGCTGACGCCGAACCAAGCATTCGCGTAGACGAGCACGACCAGCGCCAGCAAGAACCCTGGCGTCGCCATCGCGAAATACGCGAAACCGGCAATCGCGTAGTCGCGCAGCGAATACTGTTTGGCTGCAGCGACAATTCCGAGCGGCAACGCGATCAGATAGATCGCCAGAACCGCAAGTACGTTCACGAGTATGGTCGGCCCCAACGCGTACCCGACTACATCCGTGACCGGCTTCTTGAACTCGAACGAATAACCCCAATCGCCTTGCAGAAGACCTGAATGGCCCCGCGGCCCTTCCGCGACACCGAGCCAAACCAAGAACTGCTCGATCACCGGTTTATCGAGGCTGTACTCTTTGCGCAGGTACTCGGCCTTAGCGGCGCCCGAGGCGTCGCCTTGCGTTTTCAATTGCACGATCTCGTTCGAGAGGTAGTCGCCGGGCGGCAACTGGATAATGAGAAAGATCAGCGCTGCGATGATGAACAGCGCAAACGCCATCAAGATCAGACGCTCGGCTGCGTAACGCAGCATCATCCCCCCGAAAGGAAAGTCATTGGGCGAACCAGAACTCGTCCATCCGGTACATACCGAATTGCGCGCCCGGGTCCCAAGAGAAGATGCCCTTTACGGGGACATTGCGCAATTTCGCATTGACGACGATGGGCTGCATCACGCCCGAAACCGTGCCGATAATGAATTGCTGTTCAGCATGAATGGCAAGCATCCGCTCCCACGCGGCCTTGCGCTCGGCCGGAGACTTCGCGGCATTCCAAGCCGCATCGAGCTTGAGCAACTCCTTCGCCGCGGGTAAGTCCGGCGCCTCGCCAGCTTTCCCGTTCGTCTCGAAATGGTTTCCCCACTTGGGCCAAATCAGCGTGTCCTGCCGCGTCGGCGCAAGTTCGGCGGGGCTCAAGTCGGCGGTTGGGATCCCGGTATCCCAGCCGGACCACACCGTCATCACGGCTTCGCCCGCATAGGCGCGGCTGCGCATGATCGTACGGTCCGACGGCTTGATCACGACCTTGATCCCAAGCACTTTGTAGTGCTGCGCGATCAGCTGCAGCACGTCGCTCTCATCCTTCGATTCACCCGCCGTCTCGATGATAAGCTCAAGCGGCCGCTTGTCCGCCATCAGCCGCACGCCGTCCGGCCCGGGTTGCGTGAGCCCGATTTGATCGAGCAAGGCGTTCGCTGCTTTCGGGTCGAACCCGGCATTCGCGGTCAGATACTCGGGCTTGAACAACGGCGATGCCTTAAGCACGGCGTTGTTCCCTTCCGCCGCCATCCCAAAAAACAGCGCCTTGTTGATGTCGGCGCGATTGATTCCGAGCGCCAGCGCATGCCGGAACCGCGCGTCGCGCATCAACTTGCGCCATCCCGCGTCGTTGGCGTTCAAGTTTGGATAAAGCGCGACCTGCGAACCCTTCGCGATCGGCCAAGTCAAAACCTTGTACTTGCCCTTACCTTCGTTCGCCTTCAGCACCGTGATGTCCGCAAGCGAAAGCCCGCGCGCCTGCAGGTCGGAGTCGCCGGCAGCCGTCTTGGCCGCGACCAAGCCACCGTCCGTGATCGCGATCTCGATCGCATCGGCATAGGGCAGCTGCTGCCCCGCCGTATCGACGCGATGAAAGAACGGATTGCGCTTGAAGACAAAGCGGGTCGCGGGCATCGCCGTCGTCGCGACCCACGGCTGCAGCGTCGGCATCGCGGGATTGTCATTGTCGTCGATCGCGTCCCGGCGATTGTGCAACTCGGCCCACGACCGCGCCTTGCCTGCCGCAGCGTTCTTCGCAAGCTCGGAGGCGTTCGCGTACTTGGCGTGGAATTGCTTGAGGTAGTGCGCCGGCCGGTAGATGTAAGGCTCACGCGCCTGCGCGAGCGATGCCAAAAACCGCGCATTCGGCTTCGACCAGCTGTAACGAACAGTCACCGCATCGACGATCTCAACCTTCGGCGCCTCGCCGCCGTTCAGCATCTCGACAGGCGGCCCGCCCGGATTGAGCTCCTTATTCGTCGCCACGTCTTCCCAGAAATAGCGAAAGTCTTCCGTGGTGAACGGTTGCCCGTTCGACCACTTGTGGCCGGCGCGCAGTTTGAACGTGAACACCCGCCCATCTTTGACGTCGATTGACTTCAGAAGGTCGGGCTTCAGTTCCAGCTTCGGCGTCCACACGACAAGCCGCGCGTAGCCCCACGTATTGAGCAGCCGGACGTCCTTTTCCTTGCTCAGCAAAATGCGCAATGAGCCGCCGTGTCTACCCGTCTCGCGCCCCTGTGCCTTGAGGTCCACGAGCAGCGGTTCGCCTGGCACACGCGCGGCCACAGCCGGAAGTACCTTCTTCGCGACATCGGCTTGCAGCAACGGCGTTTCCAGGTAAACGATTCTGTCTGCCGCTTGGGCCAGGCCCGCAAAACTCGCGACCGCCAACACAGCCCAAATCGAACGCTTCATGCCGTCCCTCAAATTGTTCAGGCGATCGCCACGATATGGCCTTCGCCGACCGTCTTGTAGCGTGCTTTCGCGCCTTTTTTCAGGCGATAAGGCTCGTCCCACGCGGCGGGGTCCGAGGCACGGCCTTGCATCAGGGCGGCCAGATCCAACTTACGGTCAGGATCGGGCTCCGGATTCGCGGCCAGCAGCGCCTTTGTATAGGGATGGTGCGGGTTTGCAAAAAGCTCAGCCGTCGGCGCCGCCTCGACGATCCGCCCGCGGCACATCACGTAAACGCGTGAGGCCACCGCTCGCACAACCGCCAGGTTATGGCTGACGAACAGGCTCGCAATTCCAAGGTCTTGCCGAAGCCCGTCGAGTAGCCCCAAAATCTGCGCCTGAACTGAAACATCGAGCGCCGAGACAGGTTCGTCGCAAATCAAAAGATCGGGCCCGAGCGCGAGTGCCCGCGCGATCCCGATGCGCTGCCGCTGCCCACCCGAGAACGCATTCGGATGACGCATCAGCATCACGCCTTCCAGCCCCACGAGTTCAAGCAGCGCCGCCGCCCACCGCAACCGGTGCGCCGGATCGCCGAGGCCGTGAATGACGAACGGCTCCGTCACGATCTCCTCCGCCGTCAGCCGTGGATTGAGCGAGGCAAACGGATCCTGAAACACGTACTGCACGCGCGCGCGATGCTTCGACAACGCACTGCCGCTCAGCGACGTGACAGACCGCATCGTCTTGCCGTCGCTGATGCTTATCGTCCCGCTGTCAGGCGTCAGCGCACGCAAGATCATCTTAGAAAGCGTCGACTTCCCGCACCCGCTTTCACCGACAAGTCCCACGCACTCCGCCGCGTTGACGGTGAGGCTCACGCCTAACACGGCATCGACGGTGTCGCTCTCCGCCGCGACCAGCCCGCGCTTGCGCGCCGTAAAGGTCTTGCTCACGTCGGTGATCTGAAGAAGCGGTGACCCAGGCGGCGGCCCGATGCGCTCTTTCCAAACCGGCGCAAGCGTCTGAATGGCACTGCTGCGCGCATGTGTCGGGTTCAGCGCAAACGGCGCGCCCTCGAGACGCGGCACGGCGGCAAGCAACGCGCGCGTATAATCTGACTGCGGCTTTGTCAGAACATCGTGCATCGTCCCCTGCTCGACGACGATCCCGTCGCGTAGCACGATCACATAGTCTGCGATATTCGCGACAACGCCAAAATCGTGCGTAATGAAGAGCAGCCCAAGCTGCAACTCGTCCTGCAGATCGCCAAGCAGCTTCAACGCCATCGCCTGGACGGTGACATCGAGCGCCGACGTCGGCTCGTCCGCGATCACGAGCGCAGGCCGGCAAATCAGCGCCGACGCCAGCATCGCCCGTTGCCTGAGACCGCCCGACAGCTCGAACGGATACCGCTTCATCGCGCCGGTCGGATCTGGAAAGCCGACATGCGCCAAAACTTCCACCGCCCGCCGCCGCGCTTCGCCAGCCGTCACGCGCTCGTGCATGGAGAGCGTCTCCGTAAGCATCGCACCGATGCTGACGACCGGCGACAGAGCAGCCGACGGCTCCTGAAACGCCATCGCTACCCGGCTACCGCGAAGCTTCTGAAACGCACCGGGCGAAAGCCGCGTCAGATCGATCTCCCGGTCGCCATCGCGAAACAGAATACGTCCGCTCTGCTCCGCACGGTGTTTCGGCAAAAGCCCCATCGCAGCGCCCGCGATCGTGGACTTGCCCGATCCGCTCTCGCCGACGAGCGCTACCGTCTTGCCGCGTGGCACCCCGAAACTGACCTCGCGCAAGATCGGCCGCACATAGCGTCCGTCGCGGTAGCCGACCGACAACTTCTCGATGGTCAGTACATCGCCGGCCACGCCTCAACGCTCCATCGCGATCAGACCGGCGGCAACGAGGTTCGCATGCGTCGCGTCCGAGATACCGATCTCCGCGCGCTGCGCCGCGGTCCACGCACGCGCAAGCAGTTCGCTGAACCGTTCAAGCCGGTCGTCGATCGACACCGTCGCGTTCGGGCTAGCCAGCTTCAACTCCATCCACCCCTGCGTGCGGTCGCGGCTCAGCGGAAAGTGCCTGAGCTCGAACCGCTTCACCTCCGCCCACTTGATCGTCCGCCGCCCGAAGAAGCCGCCCGCGACGCGCAATCCCGCGTCGTCCGCTTCCACGACGCTCCGCCAGCGGGACACAGTGCCCGCAAGATAAAGCCCAAACAAGACCGCAAGAACCAAAAGCACATAGAACGCGACGGTGAACACAGGCACGAGCAGCAGAAAAAACAGCGTCAGCCCGGCAGCGACCAGCCCACGCACGAGGTCGCCGGTGAGCGCCGAAGGCTGCCAACGGTGAACGCTGACCTCGCTCATAAGCCGAACGCCGCGGCTGGTGTATGCCAAATGGCGGCAGGATGCCCGCGCGTTGCCTCCAGCAAGTTCGCGATGATCCGCTCCTTTGTGGCGTCCCAATACGCATGATGCGTAAGCAAACCCAGCGGCTCCGATGCGCGTTCCCGCCGTTCGCGACGCCAGCGTAGTTTTCGAAGCAGCAAGCCCGCAATCAAGCGCTCGTCCTTCACGACGCGCCCGCCTCGCCAATCGATCACATCAAGATGCGTGTTGACTTGAACGAGCTTTGGAACGGGATGCACGGCCTCGCGCGGCTTCCATGTCGATAACCCGCGATAACCCAACGCCGGCAGCCGCGCGACGGCTGCAGGCGCAATGCGATTCCAAGGTGGTACCAAAACCGGCAGAAACCGCCGCCCAAACCCCGCACGCGTCAGCTGCATGCCGCGGTCCAAATCCGCGGCGATCTCATCGAGCCGCCGCGCACCGCCAAACTCGCGCTTCGCCTGGCCTGGCCTGGCGTGATTCTCGTGCGCAAAGCCATGCACCAACACCTGCGCGTGAGCTTCGCGCTCCAGCGCTTTTACGAGGCGCGGTTTCAACCTCGCCGGAATGACGGACAACCCGATCGTCACATCGAACCGCGCCGCCGTCGCAATCATCCGTGAAAGCCTGTCCGAAACATCTTGCGCATCGTCGTCGCGCCACCAGAACTGCGCCGTGCGTTTCTCCCGCGCCCAAACATCAAGCTCGCGCCGAACGTTGTCCCACGTCATCGGCCAAGCACCGCGTCGATCGCCCGAACGGTACCCGCGCCGCCGCTAAAGTCGATCTTCGCGGTCGGCGGCACCGACCCAATCGTCGCATCGACGAGCCGTGCCAAAAGCGCGGGCTCCAGCGCGTTCGCGCGCAGCAGGCGCACGAGCCCCAAATCGGCGAACGCACGCGCCCGCATCACCTGCTCCTGCTCCCGGTCGGTCTCGAACGGCACGACGATCGCGGGCGTGCGCGCCTTCACGGTCTCGATCAGTGTGTTGTAACCAGCTTGCGAAATCGACACCGCCGCGTTCGCAAGCCGGGCGCGAAAGTCTGACAGGGACCGCACCATGGTCACACCCTCAACCGGCGCTGGCATCGCCGTCAACGGACCCGTGACGAACGTCCACGGCCCGTCGCTAGGACGGCAATGCAAACGCGCCTCAAGCGCGGCGTTGATCAAACTCTGCCCCGCCGCGCCCCCACCCGCGGACACCAAAACCTCGCGGCGCATAGACGTTCGCTTCGGCATGTCGGCGCAGATGTATCCCGTGTAGATACACTTTGCAGCGATTCCATCCATCTCGGGAAAGCTCTGCTCCACCCGAAGCACCGCCGGATCGCCATGCACGATGACGGCGTCGTAGATCGCGCGCGCACGCTCGACCATCGCGGCCGCACGCACATCCTTCCGCGGCCGTTGCAGAACATCGCGAACCGACGACACGATCTTGGGCGCAGGTGAAGCGCGACGTGCCTCATCGAGCAGAGACATAAGCTCGAACTCGAGCAACCGCCGCCCGAACGGAAACGTCTCCGTGACGAGCACATCCGGACGCGCCGCCCGGAACGCGGCGAGCAACTGATCGCGCCGCGCCTCGTGCCAGCGCTGGTCGACGTCACGCCCGTCCGCATCGACAAGCTCGTCGAACAACTCATCCTTCGCCCGCGCCGCCGGCAACTGAACGAACGAGATGCCGCCTGGCACGGCGTCGGTAGGCGTCACGCCCCCACTGACCAGCGTCACGCCAAAACCGGCGTTGTGCAAAGCCTCGGCAACCACCCGCGCCCGCGCAAAATGCCCGAAGCCAAGCAAATGCTGCACCCAAATGAAGACGCGCGCGCTCACTTAGCAGACCTCCGCGATCACAGCACGAAGCGTTCGCGCCGCCGCCTCGATGCTCCGCTCTTGGGCAACGAACGCGCGGCCCGCCTCGCCAAGCCGCTGTCGGACCGCGCCGTCGATCGCTAAACGTCGAAGGTTCGCGGCATAGGCGGCGACGTCGCCCGGTGCACTCAACAACGCGGAATCCGCACCCACCGCATCCGGCACGCCGCGATCATGGCATGCGACGACGCCAAGCCCCGACGCCTGTGCCTCCAGGAAAACCAAACCGTAGGCTTCCCCAAGCCCCGGCCAAGCAAACACGTTACCCTCCGCCAAGAATGCGGGAATGCGATCGGGTGCCACCATCCCCGCAAAGCGAACGTCTAGACCCGCAAACAATGCCTCAATTTCACTGCGATCGGGCCCGTCGCCCGCGACGGCCAATGCAAACGGCACATCCAAGCGGCGCAACGCATCCGCCAGCAGCGAATAGCTCGCCCGCTTGCGCTCATCTTTCATTGTCGCGACCGTCACGAACCGGACGCGCTCGGCCGGCAAGCGCGGCGCGCCAAACGCGGCGGCGTCGATGAACGGCTTCAAGTCGCGTACGCGGCCAGGTCGCAGCTGATCGAGGCAAAACCGGTCGAACACTGTCATCGCAAGCAACCGGTCCGCCGCCAGTAGTGCCGCGGTGGTGCCATCATGGCCGAGCGCCCATGGGCCTCCCGCGCGCTTCGGCGCATGCGATCCCTCGGCGATGAGATAAGGAATCGAAAGCGCGCGCGAAACCGCGGGACCGATCCAATCGGGCGACTTGTAATACACGTGATAGCTGAACCAGAGGTCCGGGCGTGGCGACCTGCCCGAGCGCACCTCCTGCAAGAAATCTTCAGCCGCCTGTTCGCTCGCCTGCTTCAGTGACGCCTGCCGCGCACCATCGCCACGCCCTTCATACGTGCGCGGCAATTTCGGTTGCACGATCTCCGCACCCGCCGCCGTCAGCGCCTGCTGAAGCAGCGTCCCCATACGCTGCACCCCCGAAGCGGCACCCGCATCCGGCTCGGCCATCGGCGAATAGAACGCGACACGCATCAGCCGCCAATCCGCTCCCTCAGCAACGCAGCGATCGCATCATAGCCCGCTTCCGCGTCGCCCGTCCGCCGAACGTTTTCGAGCGCTCCCACGCCGAGCGCCTGCCGCGCCGCCGGATTGCGGATCAATTCGGTCAGAATGCGCCGCAACGCCTCGACATCTCCTGGTGCCGCGAGCCGCCCGCTTTGTCCGTCGGTCACCGCTTCATCGATGCCCCCGACGCGCGAAGCGACGACCGCAAGACCGCGTGCCTGCGCTTCAAGCAGGGCGTTCGGAATCCCGTCCCGGTCGCCGTCGTTGCCGACGACGGCGGGCAGCACAAAGAGATCGCCGGCATCGAGTGCTTGAAGCACCGCGCGATGCGGCTGCGGCCCATGCCAAGCGACCCGGCTATCGAGCCCAAGCGCAGCCGCTTTCGTTTTCAACGCGGCCAGCAAGTCGCCGCCGCCGTAGTGATCGAGCCGCCACGACAACTCATGCGGCAGCAAGGCCAGCGCATCGAGCAATCGCCTGAGCCCCTTCTTCTCGACGGCACGCGCAACGGTGACGATACGCACGGGATCGCGCGCATCGGACCCGTTACGCGTTTGCGCGCGCGGCGCATTAACGATCACGTCGTGCGCCAAGCCGTGATAGATCAACTTCAGCGCCGCGCTTTCGCCGAAGGCGTTGAGCCGTTCATACCCAGCCTTGTTGCAAACCGTCACGAATGCAGCACCGGCCAACTTGCGCTTTAGGTCCCATTCCGGCGCGGTCCAAATGTCCTTTGCGTGCGCCGAAATGCTAAAGCTGATACCGCGCATCAGCGCCGCATAGCGAGCAACCGATGCCGGGCTGTGTGCGAAATGCGCATGAATGTGCCTCACACTGGCGGGCATCTGCTCGGCGAACACGCAAGCCTGACCGAACCGGCGCACCCGCGCCCGCGCAAACTCTTCGCGAAGGTCGGCACGAAACGCCCGCCACGCCGCACCAAACCCCGGCAACATGCGCGCCGCTGCAAACGCGCGCGCAACGGCGCCCGGCGCCTCATGCAGATACTCGGGCAAATACAGCGGAATCGTCGCGACCTTGTTGTCGACAAGGCCCGCATCGCCGCCAGGCTTCCTGAGTGCATGCAGAGAAAATGAAATCCCGCGCGCTTCAAGCCCCAAAAACTCCCGCGCAATGAACGTCTCCGACAACCGCGGAAATCCCTTCACGACGATCGCGAGCCTCGGCGCCGTCACCCGCGCGCGGGCTCCCGCCCGAACCAAGCACCGCATTGCGCGACGATCGTGGCGAGTCCGTCGAGCAATCCCGGCGCCGTCGAACGCGACGGCAACGATTGCCCCGGCAGCGCCCGCAAGGCATCGCGCATCGCGCCCGGTTCAGGCGCACCGTCAGGCTCACGCAACATCCGCACCAGGCCAAGCCGTTCCGCCGCTTCCGCGCGGATCGTCTGCTCCAGCCGCGGCGTATGCCGCGGCACCAGCAGCGCGCGTTTGTCGAACGACAAGATCTCGCAAAATGTATTATACCCGCCCATCGATGCAATGCCGAGGCACTCGGCCATCAAGTGCTCCATGCGCGGTTCGAACGTCAGCATGCTGATTTGCGCGATCGCCGCCGCCCTCTGCTCGAACGCGGCGCGCAGATCGGCACGCATGAACGGCCCCGGCACGATCAAAGCCGGCGGCAACGCGCGCGCATCATGCTCGTACGCACGCAACACCCAATCCATCAGCAACTCGCCGTCGCCCCCGCCACCCGCCGTAACAAGAATACGCTGCCCGATATCCGCAAACGTCGCCGCCGGCATTGCAGAAGGCCGCGTCCGCCGCAGATACCCGGTAAACGTGGTCTTGGCACCAACGTCCGCAGAAAGCCCAAGCCCTGACAGCGGGTCGTAAATTGCCTTGAGCCCATAGACCCAAATGTCGTCGTAAAGCTGTTCGACTGCAGGGATCACCCGCTTGCGCCGCCACTCGAGCGCCAAGGCTTCGGGCTCGTCGAGCACGTCGCGCAGACCTAGCACCAGCCGCGTCCCGCGCGCCTTCAGCTTCTCAAGCGTCCCCTCAAGTTCGCCGCGCAGACCCAACGCTTCTTTGTCCACGATGAAGAGGTCGGGCGCGAACGCCAGCGCCGTCTCCCCGATCAGCGAAGACCGCAGCGCCGTCGTTTCCTGGATCGAGCCATGCTCGCCAAGCGGCACATAGTCCCCGTTTCGAAGTTTGATGATGCCGGGCACGCGCACGAAGTCGACGCGCGTCTTGAAGTCGAAGCTGCCGATGATCGGCGAGCCCGAGACGATCAACACCTTGAGCTTCGGAAACGCCTCGGCAAGCGCATGCGCGATCGTCCGGCAGCGCCGGATGTGCCCCAGCCCGAAACTGTCGTGGCTGTAGATCAGAACCCGGCCGTGCGACTGGCTAATGGTTAAACCTCGGCGCGCAAGTAGCGCCGGAAGTTCGCACGGGACGCGGCGCAGCGAAAGGGCGTGGCGTTGTTAAACCTTTCTCTCTAGCTTAAGCGCGATTCCGGCATCCGTTGCATGGCCACGCACCAGTCGCTCTACAAATACATTTGGCAGCATTCCCGCCGCGACCAGCTGGTCATCCTCGTGATCGCGGTGGCGGCGCAACCGTTCTATTTCCTGACGCTGACGCTGCCGAAGCTGATCATCAACGGCCCCATCACCGGCCCGCAGAACGGCACCGCGTTCACGACCGAAGGCGCGACCGAGAACTTCCTGCGCCTCGTCATCGGGCTGCCCGATTGGCTCGGCGGCCAGTGGACGATCCTTCAGGGTTTCGCGCTGGAGCGTATGCCCTATCTCGTCGCGCTCTCTTTCGCGTTCCTGGCGCTCGTCGGCTTCAACGGCTTCCTCAAATACCTGATCAACACGATGAAAGGCCGCCTAGGCGAGCGGTTGCTCCGCCGCCTGCGCTACGATCTGATTGATCGCGTACTCCGTTTTCCGCCGTCGCACTTGCGCAAAGCAAAACAAGCCGAAATTGCTTCGATGGTGAAGGACGAGGTGGAGCCGCTGGGCGGCTTCTCGGGCGACGCGGTCGTGTGGCCCGTGTTCCTGGCCGGGCAGGGTTTGACCGCGCTGATCTTCATCCTAGTGCAGAACTTCTGGCTTGGGCTCATCGCCGCCGTCGTGATCTTCAGCCAAGCGATGGTCATCCCCCGCTTGCGCAAGCCGATCCTCCAACTCGGCAAGCAGCGACAACTCCAGGCACGCGAACTCGCAGGCCGTGTTGGCGAAATTGTCGACGGTGGGCCCGACATCCGCGTCCACGGCACGTCGAACTGGGAACGCGCCGACATGGTGCGCCGCCTTGGCAAGATCTTCGACATCCGTTTCGAGCTCTATCAGCGCAAATACTTCGTCAAGTCGCTGAACAACTTCATGGCGCAGATGACGCCGTTCATCTTCTACCTGGTGGGCGGCTACTTCCTGATCGTCGACCGGTCGCTCGATGTCGGCCAGCTGGTCGCCGTCATCGTCGCCTACAAAGACCTCCCCGGCCCGATCAAGGAACTGATCGATTGGGATCTCCAGCGCCAAGACGTCGAGATCAAATTCAACCAGGTGATGGACCAGTTCCATCCCGAAGGCATGACGCTTCCCGAGCCGCACGGCGACGCTGGAGCTCCCGTGGCGTTCGCAAGTCCGCTCGAACTGAAGAACGTCACCGCGCTCGACGATGCGGGCTTCACGCTGCTCGACGACATCGACCTTACGCTCCCGCTCGATCAGACGGTCGCGGTCGTCGGTCCGGCCGGTTGCGGGAAGGAGGCGCTGGGCCAACTCTTTGCGCGGCAAATCACACTTAAGAACGGCACCGTCAAAGCGGGCGAAACCGATCTTCTTTCGCTTCCAGAGGCATCTACCGGACGTACGATTGCCTACGCAGGCCCCGACGGCTACTTCTTCCCGCTGACCGTCAAAGAAAACCTGCTTTATGGCCTGAAGCTTGCGCCGCGCTCCGGCGCCACGGCCGAGCGTCGTTTCCACGAAGCGAACCGCGCAGGCAACCCGGTGTTCGATGCTGACGCCGATTGGCTCGACTACGACGCGCTGGGCACGCGCGATCCGAAGGCCATCCTCGACCGCATGATCGACATTCTTTCAATGGTCGAACTGGAGAACGACATTTACCAATTCGGTTTGCAATCGCGCATCGATCCCAAGCAAAACGCGGCCGCCGCCGATCGCATCGTCGAAGCGCGCCTGGCGCTTCATAAACGCTTGAGCACGCCCGACTATGCAAACCTCGTCGAACGTTTCGATCCTGCGGTTTACAACCGCAACGCTTCGATCGCAGAAAACATCCTGTTCGGCGCCAGCACCGACCCGCTGCTGCAGCCACAAAACCTGCCGGTGCTGCCGCACTTCCGCCGTGTCGCCGCCGAAGAGCGCCTCGACAAACATCTGGTCGCGATGGGTCTCTCGATCGCCGAGACGATGCTCGAGCTCTTCCGCGACTTCCCGCCGGACCATCCGTTCTTCGACGAATTCAGTTTCATCCCGGCAAGCGAACTGCCCGCCTACCAGCAGATCATGAAGCGCTCGAAAATGGCGGAGCTTTCCTACGAAGACCGTACGCGTCTGTCGGTTCTGCCGCTCCGCTACGTCGAAGCACGCCATCG
>JBJXEH010000155.1:0-24448 GCA_046153995.1 Micropepsaceae bacterium | reverse complement strand
GCGGCCTAGGCGCGGACGTTGGTTGGGGCTTCCAGCTCCAGTCGCCGCTCTCCGTCGCGATCCTCGCTTACATTCTGACTCTCGTCGCCTTGAACCTCTCCGGCGTCTTCCAGATCGGCGGAAGCATCCAAGGGACAGGGCAGGGGCTCAGTAGCCGAGGCGGCGTTGTCGGCGCCTTCTTCACCGGCGTCCTCGCTGTCGTCGTCGCGGCACCCTGCACCGCGCCGTTCATGGGCGCCGCCATGGGCTTCGCCTTCACGCAAGACCCAGCTGTCACGCTCGCGATCTTCTTGGCGTTGGGTTTCGGCCTCGCGCTGCCATGGGTGATCGTAAGCTTCAGCCCCGCACTGATCCGCTTGCTGCCAAAGCCCGGCGAATGGATGGAGCGTTTCAAACAGTTCCTGGCCTTCCCGATGTACGGCGCAGCCGCGTGGCTCGTTTGGGTACTGTCGCAGCAAGTCGATCCCGAAGGCCTCTTCCGCGTGATGGTCGGTATCGTGCTGCTGGCGCTCGCGGCCTGGGCGTTCGGCACCGTCCAAGCGCGCGCGGCCCTGTCGCGCCGGATCATCCTCTCAAGCACGATCTTCCTGCTCGCTCTAGGCGGCGCGGTCGCGCTGATCGCGCTGCCGTTCAAGACACGCACGGCTGACGCGCCAACCGCCGAGGGCGGAACAACGCTGTCCGAGCCTTACTCGACAGCACGCCTCGCAATACTTCGCGCCGAAGGCAAACCCGTTTTCGTCAACTTAACAGCCGCGTGGTGCGTCAGCTGCCTCTACAACGAACGCGTTGCGCTCTCGACCGCTGCGGTCGCCGAAGCATTCAAAGCCACGGGCACGACCTACCTCGTCGGCGACTGGACCAACCAGAATCCGGAAATCAGCGCGCTCCTGAAAACCCATGGACGCGAAGGCGTGCCGCTCTATCTCTACTTCCCGCCGGGCGGCGGTGCGCCAAGAATCTTGCCGCAAATCCTAACCCAATCTTTGATGATCGAAACCTTGAGGGACCCGCGATGAATCGCATTCTGACCGCCGTTGCCGCCTCGTTGACAGCAATCTCTATCGCCACAGCGGCCCCGATCGTCGGCAAGCCCGCACCTTCGTTCACCGCTGTCGACTCGAACGGCAAGACGCATTCGCTCGCCAGCTTCAAAGGCAAAACCGTCGTCCTCGAATGGACGAACGACGGCTGCCCTTACGTGAAGAAACACTACGGCTCCGGTAACATGCAGAAGCTACAGCAAGAGATCACGGCAGCAGGCGGCGTGTGGCTCTCGATCATCTCGTCCGCACCCGGCAAGCAAGGCCACGTCACCGGCGCCGAAGCCAATCAGTTGACGGCCAAGCACAAGGCGCAGCCGACCGCGGTTCTGCTCGATCCCGCTGGCGCCATCGGCCGCTCATACGAAGCGCAGACGACACCGCATATGTTCGTGATCGATCCAACAGGCAACGTGCGCTACATGGGCGCGATCGACGATCAACCCTCGACCGAAGCGGCAACTATCACGACAGCGCGCAACTACGTTCGTGAAGCGTTCAAGGCGGTGTCCACCGGCGGCAAGGTCGCGGAGACGGCAACCGACCCGTACGGCTGCAGCGTCAAGTACTGATCAAGCAGCGTTCGCGTCGGCAACAACCACATGCTTCGGCGCGACTGCGGCGCCGGGCAGAGTGACCGTTACCCGCGTGCCCTTGCCCAGCGTGCTCTCGAACGCCAGCGAGCCCTTCATGAGCTCGATGTAGCGCTTGACGAGGTAGAGCCCAGCGCCCATCCCCTCGTGCTTGCGCGAAAAATTCTGGTCCGCGTGCCTAAACAAGTCGGTCAAGTGCGGCATCAGCTTGGGGTCGATGCCTTGGCCGTCGTCGCTCACCTCGAAGCAGAACGCAGTACCATCGACCCACGCGCGAACACCGATGTTGCCGTTCGCACCCGTGAATTTGATGGCATTGGAAAGCAAGTTCGCCAGCGTCTGCTTGATGACCCGTTTATCCGCCAGAACCCGCCGCGCGCCTTCGCCGACCTGAACAGTGATCGTTTGAGCCTTGTAGTCCCGCGAAGTCCGCGAGAATTCCGCCGACGCCTCAGCACACTCGTCGAACGCAAGCTCGTCGATCGCAAGCGCCTGCGCGTCTTGCTCAAGCCGCGAAATTTCTAAGATATTGTTGACCAGCGAAAGCAGGTGATGACCGCTCTTCGCCACCACATCGGCGAACTCCACATACTGCGGTTGGCCGAGCGGCCCCAAAAGCTGCCCCGCCATCATCTCCGAAAACCCGATGATCGCGTTCAACGGCGTGCGCAGTTCGTGGCTCATGTTCGCGATGAAGTTCGACTTCGCGCGCTCCGCCAAGTAGCGCTGCTCTTGCATCTCGCGCTCTGCGACTTCGGCTTTGCGGCGCATGGTGACGTCGCGCAGCGTATAGACGTCGACCCGCATCGGCTCGCCGTTGTTGGCGGCTGCAGGCACTGTTATGCGACGGGCCCCGACGTCCAGCATCACCGCCCCGCCGTCGCAATCGACGGTGAGATCCGTCTGCCGGACGGCATCGTCGGCTGTCCCCGTGTGCGGCATGCGCTCGAACGCGGGCAGAAAGCGGCCCACTGATCGCCCTGTCAATGATTTGCGCGTCGCATTCAAGAGAACGGCAGCGCGTTCGTTGCACAGTTCGATTTTTCCGGCGCGGTCCCCAACGATCACGCCGTCCGAGCTTTCGTCGACGATCAAATTGACGAGGACGCGCCGGAAGTTACCGGTCGATCGCTCGCGCAAAACGGCCCGCGCGCGTGCGCTCAATTCGCGAAAGCCGACGCACAGCAATGAAGCGCCGGCAGCGAACAGCGCAGGCGCCGTCTCGACGATCAGCGGCACGGCCGTCAGAACGATCGCGGGTGCCGCCACCAGCGCGGCAACGACGACGGCAAACGGCAGGCCAAAACTACGGAACGTCCAACCCGATCGTGTCGGCCTCAAAAAGGCGAGCCCCAGCGCAACGATGAGCAAGGCGCCAAACGGCCCGATCGGCATCAGCGTGCGGCCTTGCAAGATACTCTCGGCCATCAGCGCCTGAAGTTCGACGCCTGGAATCACCCCGCGCACGGGCACGGGAACATAGTCGCCAAGTTCGATGGCGGTTGCACCAACGACGACGCGCTTTCCCTTCACCGCTTTCGGGTTGAAGTTCCCGCGCAAGACGTCGATGATCGAGATGCGCGGGATCGACGTACTATCGATGCCGAAGTCGATGTCGAAACTTGAGATCGTTGACGGGCCACTTTGACCCAGAAGTGCCGCAAACGTCGGCCGGTACCGGCCGTCGTCCATGTAGAGCCCAAAGCTCCCGCGCCGCGCCCGCCCAAGCGGCGCGAACACATTTGCATTTCCGACAAGCGCACGCTCGCGAAAAAGCGGCAAGGGAATTGTCTCGATCAGTTCGGCACTGACACCGCGCTCCGTGTGTTGGATAAACGACGGCAGGATCACGTGCCCTTCCGCCGCAGCAATGGCCGCAGCCAACGCCGCGTCCTCCTCGGGCTGAGACGACGAGGAAAAATCGATGTCGAGCGCGATCAGTTCGGCGCCGGCTTCGCGCAGGCGCTTGATCGCCTCCGCATGCCGGCTGCGCGGCCAAGGCCACGTCTGCACGGCGGCCAAGCTCTTCGGATCGATCTGCACGATGACGATGTCGCCGGACGGCGGCCGCGTCGCCACGCGAAACATGGCGTCGTTGAGGGCGTGCTGAGACGCGTTGAACAGCCCCGCAGCAGCAAGGGCCGTTGCCAACGTGAAGATGATCAGCTCGTAGCGCCACTCTGTGGCCGCGCGGCCGATCTTGTATGCCGCTTCCCCCATGGCCCCCATCGGTCGGCTAGTCGTCGCGTTTCAAGTGGCCAAGCGCCCGGCCATTGCCCACACCGAACGCATTCCCGTTGCCTTGGCCGCGAAGGTTATCGACGACGTCGTCAACCGGAGGTGGGGGCACAATGTCGATTCCAATACCAACGCCAAGTCCGTCCTTCGGAACTTCCGGCGGTGCCGGGCCCAGATCGGTGGAATCGACAGCGACCTCGTCCTTTCCGGTATCGTTCAGGACGTCAACCGGCGTCGGATCGACGGACGTCGTATCGCCCGGCATCGGATCGGCCGGCGCGAGGTCGTTGGTCACGAGACCACTCGACACCTCTTTCACATCGACTTCGACGTCGCCGAACGCCTTCGGGATTAGGATGGCCTGTGTGCTTCCGCCGTCGGTCTTCGGAACTTCCGGCCCGCGGCGGTCTTCACCCCGCGTTTGGTCGATCACGATGTCGCTGCCGTTTTCGCGCGAAACCAGCGCGGTGAATCCAGGACGGACAAATTCCACGTCCAACTGATCGGGCGTCGAAACTTCGACGAGGCCTTCCGTCACGGCGACTGAGGCTTCGTCTTCACTCACCGTCACGGTGAACGCCGTACCCTTCACGACCGCAGCCATGTAAGGCGTGTCCACCTGGAAATGCGGCTTCTTCTGTTTGCCGATCTTGTAGATCGCCGAGCCGATCGTCTGCAGAACCTGCGTGTTCCCATTCACCGCTAGGCCGGGCAATTGCACCCGGCTGTTCGGTTCGACGATCACGGTCTCATGGCCACGCACCAAAACGGCGCGCCCGGATGCCGTTTCGATCCAGGCATCGGCGGGCAACTGCTGCTCGCGCGAGAGCGCAACAGGCATGAAGCCGGGTCCGCCGACGCGCACGACACCGGCGGTATCGATCACGCGCCAACCCTCGTCGGCCTGCGCGTTTGTGGGAAATGCAGCGGCAATCGCAACCGCAGCGGCAAGTATCCAGCGAATACGCATAAGAATCCTGAGCCTCCGGCTGTAGAACGCCAAAACTCGCCCGGATGCCCCTAAGACCCTGGAAAGAACTTTGGTTGACGGCAGTCCGAGTGCGGTTTTCGAGCCGCAATCCGCTCGTATCGTTGACACGGAGCTAACGGCGGCCCGTGCCGGTTACTTCTCGTTAACGGCCTGAGCCCCATCAATCGATGATTGGACGAGTCGGCTCAGTAGAATGTTGCCAGCACGGCGTAAACGAGTGGCGGGATGCATCGCCGGTGCGCTTCTTTTGTGCACCGTAGGTATGACGCATGCCGCCGAGGCGACCGACCCGCAACGCATCGAAGAGCGGTTGCCCACTGAGCAGGCAAAGCCTGACGTCGCCGCACCGCCGCCGGTCAAGGGGGATGACGAAGACCTTGCCGCGATCCAGCCGTTCGCACTTAAGGCTGTCGCTTTCGAAGGCATGACAGCAATCAAGCGCCGCGAGGCGGAACGTTGCGCAGCGGACATGATTGGAGAAGAAGTCGGCGCCGCCGATCTTGCCGGCGTAACAAGTTGCGTGACGGCGCTCTATCGTGAACGCGACTTCTTCCTGTCGCGCGCGATCGTCCCGAAGCAGGAGGTTCGGGACGGCCTTCTCACGGTACGCGTCATCGAGGGTTACATCGCAGCCGTTCAGCCCGAAGGCCTTGACCAGGTCGATGCCGATGCACAGTTCGCACCCGCCTTCGCCGAACGGCCGGCGAGACTCGGCACATTCGAGCGCAGCCTCCTTCTCTTGGCGGACCGCTACGGCCGCCGCATCACATCGACAAAGCTCGCAGCCGACGACAAAGACCCGGCGCGCTACACGTTGAAACTGGCGGTCAAACTGGCGCCCGTCACGTGGCGCGTCTTCGGCGACAATCGCGGCGACGCCTATCAAGGGCCGGAGCAGGGTTTAGCCGCGGTCTCGTTCAACTCGCCATTCGGTGCAAGCGACCGCATCATCGCTCAGCTCTTCACGGCTCCAACCGATAGAAGCGAACTCTTCTTCGCCGACATTGGGTACGGCCGCGGTTGGTTCGGCGGCGATCTCTGGACGGAGATCGGCGCGTCGACCTCGCGCTCCAGCAGTGACGGTTTCTTTCCGGCGTTCGTCAGCGAATCCGAACGCCGCTATGCGCGGCTGATCGTTCCCGTGTTGCGCTCGCGCGAACAATCGCTCTGGGTGAAGTTCCAAGCCGACGCGCGCGACACGGCAGTCCTAAGCGCAACCGCGGTATCATCCAACGAAAGCACACGCGTCTTGCGCGGTAGCTTGAGCTACGCGCTTGTTGCTGGCGCCACGCGTGCAGACATCGCGCTCGAAACCGCGCATGGGCTCGACGCCTTCGACGCGTCACAGAACGGCGACAGCAACCTCAGCCGCGCCGACGCACGACCCCAGTTCACGAAGGCGCGGCTCGATGCGACGGTCACGCATCGGCTCTTCGGGCAACTAGACGTGGTCGCCACCGGTGCGGCCCAATGGTCCGACGGTGCGTTGGTGGCGTCCGAAGAGCTCGGCGCGGGCGGCGCCCGGTTCGGCCGTGCCTACGACTACAGCGAAATCGTCGGCGACCAGGGCATCGCAGGCGCGCTCGAACTCCGGTGGACGTGGAAGAAGCTGAATGACTGGCTGACCTCCGTGCAGGTCTACGCCTTCGCCGACGCGGCGCGCATCTGGAACGACGACAGCCCGTCGGAGAGCCTCACATCGGCTGGTGGCGGCGTTCGGATCGGCGTTTCGCCGGGTCTGACGGCCACGGTCGAGGTCGCCAAACCGCTTTCCCGGGACGTACTCTCGCAAGGCGATCGCGAACCGCGCGTGTTCGTCTCGTTGGCGGCGGGCTGGTAGTCTGCGGCAAGATAGGCGTTGGGCTAAGCGGCTGATTTTGCAGAGAAAAAGTCAAAGTCTCGTAATTTTCTTTCGCGCCCCACTTGACGCCCTCGGCGCCACTCCATAAATCCACGACGCGTTTTAGCACTCACTCCCCGTGAGTGCTAGCAGTACGCCAACCTCAAACACCAGTCATCTCCAGGAGAGAACCTCATGAAGTTCCGTCCGCTCGGTGATCGCGTGGTCGTAAAGCGCGTCCAAGAAGACGTGAAGACGGCCGGCGGCATCATCATCCCCGACACTGCACAAGAAAAGCCCCAAGAAGGCGAAGTCACGGCCGTCGGCCCCGGCGCCCGCGACGAAAAGGGCGATCGCATTGCCCCTGAAGTCAAGGTCGGCGACCGCATCCTGTTCGGCAAGTGGTCCGGCACCGAAGTGAAGGTCGACGGGCAAGACCTGTTGATCATGAAAGAGTCCGACATCATGGGCGTGCTCGAAGGCGCGAAGAGCTCGACGAAGAAAGCGGCCTAAAGACCATCCGGTCTTGGCCGCTTTTTTTCTGAAGGCTGAACGCCTCACACCCCACAACGAAGGAAGACAATTCAAATGGCAGCGAAAGAAGTCAAATTCCACGCCGATGCCCGCGCGCGCTTGCTGCGCGGCGTCGACATCCTGGCCGATGCGGTCAAGGTGACGCTGGGTCCGAAGGGCCGTAACGTCGTCATCGACAAATCGTTTGGCGCTCCGCGCACGACGAAAGACGGCGTGACGGTCGCCAAGGAAATCGAACTTGCCGACAAGTTCGAAAACATGGGCGCCCAGATGGTGCGCGAAGTCGCTCAGAAGACGAACGACACGGCCGGCGACGGCACGACGACGGCGACCGTTCTGGCGCAGGCGATCGTGCGCGAAGGCATGAAGTCGGTGGCCGCCGGCATGAACCCGATGGACCTGAAGCGCGGCGTGATGCTCGCGGTCGAAGCCGTCGTGGCGGACCTCAAGAAGCGCTCGAAGAAGGTCAAGTCGAACGAAGAAATCGTCCAGGTCGGCACGATCTCCGCGAACGGCGACGAATGGGTCGGCAAGAAGCTTGCCGAAGCCATGGCGAAAGTCGGCAACGAAGGCGTGATCACGGTTGAAGAAGCCAAGTCCCTCGACAGCGAACTCGAAGTCGTCGAAGGCATGCAGTTCGACCGCGGCTACATCTCGCCCTACTTCGTGACGAACGCGGAAAAGATGGTGGCCGATCTCGAAGATCCCTACATCCTGATCCACGAGAAGAAGCTCTCCTCGCTTCAGCCGATGTTGCCGATCCTGGAATCGATCGTCCAGACCGGCCGTCCGCTGCTCATCATCGCCGAAGAAGTCGAAGGCGAAGCCTTGGCGACGCTCGTCGTCAACAAGCTACGTGGCGGCTTGAAGGTCGCGGCCGTGAAGGCCCCGGGCTTCGGCGACCGCCGCAAGGCTATGCTCGAAGACATCGCGATCGTCACGAACGGCGAAGTGATCTCCGAAGAACTCGGCGTAAAGCTCGAAAACGTGAAGCTGAACCAACTCGGCACCGCCAAGAAGGTTCGCATCACGAAGGACGACACGACCGTCATCGACGGATCGGGCAAGAAGAAGGACATCCAAGATCGCGTCGCCCAGATCAAGGCGCAGATCGAAGACACGACGTCCGACTACGACAAGGAAAAGCTGCAAGAACGTCTGGCGAAGCTCGCCGGCGGCGTTGCGGTCATCCGCGTCGGCGGCGCGACCGAAGTCGAAGTGAAAGAGCGTAAGGACCGCGTCGATGACGCGCTGAACGCAACGCGCGCGGCCGTTGAAGAAGGCATCGTCCCGGGCGCAGGCACGGCGCTCCTTTATGCGACGAAATCGCTGGCCGGCCTGAAGGGCGACAACGACGACCAAACCTCGGGCATCAACATCGTCCGCAAGGCGATCCAGTCCCCGATCCGTCAGATCCTCGAGAACGCTGGCGTTGAGGCCTCCCCGGTCGTCAACAAGCTGCTCGAAGGCAAGTCCTCGACCGCGGGCTTCGACGCCCAGAAGGAAGAGTACTGCGATCTGATCGACGCGGGCATTATCGACCCGACGAAGGTCGTGCGCACGGCCCTGCAAAATGCAGCGTCCGTCGCTGGTCTCCTGATCACGACCGAAGCCATGATCGCCGAGCGGCCTGAGAAGAAGTCCGGCGGCGGCATGCCCGGCGGAATGGGCGGCATGGGCGGAATGGACATGGACATGTAAGGCGCTTGCGAGCGGCCGCTTCGCGGTCGCCGCAAAGCCTTATCCCCGCGAAAGCGGGGATCCAGCCAAAGACTCATCGAAGGCCCCGGCAAAACCGGGGCCTTTCTTCGTGCACGAGAGTGAATAGAATCAAAACATGATCCGAATCCTTCTCTCGTTCGCGGGTGTTGTGATGTTGGCGCTTCCGGTGTTCGCCAAGCCCTACACCATCCCCAACACCGAAGTCATCGCACTGCGCTCCCAGCAAACCGGCGTAACCTACGAACTCTTCGTTGCCCTCCCCTCCGACTATCGCACGTCGAAGCAATCCTACCCCGTCGTCTACATGCTTGACGCCGACTACGCGTTCGCGCTCGTCCGCAACATCGTCCAACACTTCGTCGAGCGCGAAGATCTGCCGCCAGTGATCCTGGTGGCTATCGCTTACCCGGGGGCGGCTGGCGACCGCGCGACCTATCGCAAGAACCGCACGCGCGACTACACCCCGGCCTACGCACCGGACGGCGGCTACGGCGCGGAGTATCAGAAGGTCTCAGGTGGCGGCCCGAAGTTTCGCGCTTTCATCGCCTCGGAACTAATCCCCTTGATCGAGCGCCGCTACCGCGCGGCCGCCCAAGACCGCACGATCATCGGCCACTCCTACGGCGGCCTCTTTGCGACTTACGTCCTCCTGACGCAGCCCGCGCTCTTCAAGCGGTACATCATCGTGAGCCCGTCGCTCTGGTACGCAAATCGCATCGCGCTCACCATGGAAGACAAGGCGGCCGCCGCAGGTCAGAAGCCGGAAGCGCGCGTCTTTTTCGCGGTCGGTTCGTTCGAAAATCAGCCGGGCGCCAATCGCAGCATGGTCGACGACCTGACCGAACTCGTCGAAGAGCTGAAGTCGCGCAACAACCGGAATTTGATCGTCCGCTATCGGGTCTTCGATGGAGAGACGCACAACAGCGTCTTCCCCGGCGCCGTCACGCGCGGGCTTCTGTCGGTCTTCGAAAACTAGGCCGCGATCAGCCCGCGGTCTTTGAGCGCGAGGCGATAGGCGCCGAACAACCGCTCAAGCTCCCCGGCGTCGGCAGGAACGAACGTTTCCCGATCGGCGAGCTTGGCTTCAAGCATCGCCGCCGCCCGCGACAACGCGCTGGCCCCAGCCATCGCACCGGCACTCTTCAGCGAGTGCGCGAGACGCACCGCTTCGTCGGTCGGCTTACCTGCTTTGGCAAGCGACACCAGCCGCGTCAGCTTCTCGACCGCGTCCGGCACGAAAGTCTCGATCAACAGCTGCAGCATTTCCTCGCCCGAGTCCGCTCGAAAACGTTCGATGACGCCTGCATCGAGGACCACTTCGCTGACCGGTTTGTCGGCCTCTGTAGCAAGTTCTCCGAATCGCTCGGTACCCGTCAGCGCGGCAGCAATGGCGATTATGAGGTCTTCGTTGCGGAACGGCTTGCCGATATGGCCGTTCATGCCGGCCGCTTTACAGCGGTCCACGTCGTGTGAAAACGCGTTGGCCGTCAGCGCAATGATTGGAACCTGCGCCCGTGGCCCCTTCAACGAACGGATCGCGCGCGTGGCGTCGAGGCCGTCCATCTCGGGCATATGAACGTCCATAAGGACGACGTCGTACGTGCGCTGGCGCGCCGCCTCGATCGCTTCCAAACCGTCGGCAGCGAAGTCCGGCACGATGCCATACTTCGTGAGAACGGATCGCGCCACAAGTTGGTTGGTTGCGTTGTCTTCCGCGACGAGAACACGCAGCGGCCGGCCCAGCGCTGCAATCGTCGCCAACGCGCCAGTCATACGCTCGGCCTCGAACAGCCGGTTCGAACCTTCGCAATCCTCGGCCGACGCGATGCCCACGGGGAGCTCGAACCAGAACGTCGAGCCCGCACCAGGCCTACTATCGACGCCGATCGCGCCACCCATGCGCTCTGTCAGCTTCTTCGAGATCGCAAGTCCGAGCCCCGCCCCGCCGTACCGCCGCGAAATCGACGCGTCCGCTTGGCTGAAGCTCTGGAACAACCGCTCGAGACGTTCGGCCGGAATCCCGATCCCTGTATCTTGAACTGCGACCCTCAGCTTACTCTTCGCGCCGTCCGGTTCGGCAGAAACCCTGAGCGTAACCGATCCCGCTTCCGTAAACTTGACCGCGTTGCCGAGCAAGTTGAGGACGACTTGCCGGATACGGCCAGGATCGGCGTGAATGTAGCGCGGCACGTCTGCCGCGATGTCGAGATGGACGCCGACACCCTTCGCATTCGCACGCGGCACCACGATCTCGCAGGCATAGGCCAGCAGTGAATGCACGTCGAATGCGACGTTCTCCAACTCCATCGCTTGAGCTTCCAGCTTCGAAAAGTCGAGAATGTCGTTGATGATGGACAACAAGCTTTCAGCCGATTCGCGAATGGTTGCAGCGCTCCGGCGCTGCTCGGCCGTAAGCTCCGTGTCGAGCAACACGCCGGTCATACCCAAAACACCGTTCATCGGCGTCCGGATTTCGTGGCTCATCATTGCCAGGAATTCGGATTTTGCGTTGCTCGCTGCTTCCGCCGTATCGCGGGCGGCGGCGAGCGCTTTCTCCACTTCCTTGCGCTCTGTGATGTCGGCCATATAGCCATGGAGAAGCGGCGTGCCGTCTTCATGGGCGCCTGCCGGGCGGCCACGCTCGAACATCCAGCGAACTGTTCCGTCTTTATGCGTGATCCGGTACTCGATCTCGTAGGTTTTCTGCGCTTCGATTGCGGGTCCGACGATCTCCCACGCTTTCGCTTGGTCTTCGGGATGCAAAAGCGCGCCGAACGACATTCTGCCTGCCAAAAAATCGCCGGCCGGATGGCCCGTCATACGCTCGACGCTCGGGCTCACGAAAAGCATCGTCCAGGCGCTGTCCATCTTGCAGGTGAAGAACACCTCATCGATGCACTCGACGAGGTTCTTGACCCTTGTTGACGATTCCGCGAGAGCGGCCTCCATGTCGTGACGCGAAGTTACATCGACGGCGAACCCGTCGATATGAGTGGGAATCCCAGACTCGTCGCGATCGCTGACACGGCCGCGTTCCAGCAACCACTTCAGCTCGCCGTCCCTCGTCCGGATACGGTACTCGGTTTCGTAGAGCTCTCCGCCCAAGCAAGAGGTGACCGTCTTTAAGTAGTCGTGCGCATGCTCCGGCAGCATCAACCGCATCGTCGGCGTACGAAGACCGGTCGCTCGCGATGCGTCGATGCCCCAGATCTTTGTTGCGCCAGGGCTCGCATACTCGACCTCGAACCTGTCGTTGAGGCGTATCCGGAACATCACGCCGTCAAAGTTCGAAGCCATAGCGGTGAACAGTTTTTCGCGCTTCTCGACCTGGTCGTGCAAGAGCCGTTGCGCCGTCACATCGACAAACAGCGCGTCAAGAGACGGCACATCGCCGGCTTCCGTCCCGCCGGCCACGCGGCCACGCTCAAGCACCCAACGGTATCCGCCGGGTGTCTTGATCTCGTATTCGACTTCGTACGGCTCGCGTGTCCTGATCGCATGATCGATCGCCGCGCGATGGCGCGCACGGTCGCGGGGCCGGATCACCCACCAGAGTATCTGATCGGCGGGCAGACTGATGAGGTGCGAAGCGGGAACGCCGAAGAACCGTTGCGTGTTCGGGCTCAGATATTCGAGGACCCAAGTTGAGCCAAGGCGAACGCGATAAACGACGCCATCCATAGACTCCGACAGACTTTGGTATCGCTGCTCGCTGGTCGCGAGAGCGCCGCTCAATCTGCTGACCCGCCGGTGAACCAAGTATGCAAGACCGAGCAAGAGCAGAACGATTGCGATCAGGGCGACCGACACTTGCGCCTGTGTCGTGCGCAAACGATCGAGCTTTTTGAGCTGCGCAATCCACCAAATGCTCTGCGTCTCTTGGATTAGCCCTCCGGCCCTGGCGAGTTTGAGCACGGTAAGCCGGTAGCTGCGGACCAACGAGCGAACTTCGCTTAACTCTTTTTCGCTCGACCGCACGCGACCGGCGGCCACGAGACCGGCCCCGGCCCGCTCCAGTGCCTGCTCGGCGCGCGTTGCCTCCGTCAAGGCCGCCGCCAGCGGCGGAATAGTGGAATGGCCCCAGTTGAGCTCGGTCTGAAGGTCCCGCGTCAGGCGCGCCGCTTTGTTTCCAAAATCGGCATGGAGCCATTCGAATAGCGAGCGGTTACGGATGGAAGTGCGAACCGACGTCTCATCGGTCGCAATCGCATTCATCTGCGTCACTATTCCAGCAAGCGCCGCCACGCGCGCATCGTACCCCCGCCACTCGACATCCTCCTTCAACGCGTCGGAGTATGCGCCGGATACCGCATTGGTCATCTGCACGCCGAACCAGATCGCGCCAAGCACGATCGCCACGATCATGCCGAACAGGGCGAAGATCGTGTTGGAGCGAACGTCCGCCGTTCGCTTTTCAGCTGAGAGGTTGGTGCCCATGAAGCCTAGCGGTCATCCTAGGCCCTGGCGTGCGAACGGCCCGCCTGCCGCGACGCCAGCACGCCGTCCACCGTGGTCGTCAACTCGGAAAGCTGAAACGGCTTCTTCAGCGTCGTGTCCGCACCGAATTGGCCGGCGATGTGCAAAACGTCGATGTTCGTCGTATGGCTGAGGCTCAAGCCCCCGGAGATCGCGATGATGCCGACATCGGGACGCGCCCGGCGGATAATCTTGATCGTCTCGACGCCTTCCTGTTCGGGCATTACGATATCGCAGACTACGACATCGAACTGAGAGGCGGAGAACATGCGGCAACCCGCAAGCCCATCCAGCGCGAACTCGACTTCGTGTCCCCGCTGTTTCAACGCGTGAACCATGAGCTTGATGAAAAGCTCGTCGTCGTCGATGATGAGAACCCGTGCCATTGCTGCCCACTCGTTTTTGTTTGGCCCGTCTTGTTTCCCACATTCGCATTGAGGTTGCGTAAAGCTTGAGCAGCCCGATAGTTATTCGCCATTAATCTTCCCAAACGGTATGTTGCCGCCCGCGGCCGCCGTTCATACCGCCGCAACCATATTGAGGCCGAAGATGGACTACGCCGGGTATTTGAAGCTTCACGAGCTTCTCTCGATTCAGGAATTGGAAAGCGGCAAGCGCGGCGCGCCGGCCCACGACGAGATGCTCTTCATCGTCATCCACCAAACCTATGAGCTGTGGTTCAAACAAATCCTCCATGAACTCGACCTGATCCAAGATATCTTCGGCGGCAAAGCCGTCGATGACGCAGCCCTCGGCCGGGCGGTCCTTGCGGCGGAACGCATCGTCAAAATCGAGCAGCTCCTCGTCTCCCAAATCGACATCCTAGAGACGATGACGCCGATGGATTTCCTGGAGTTCCGTAACCTCTTGATGCCGAGCTCCGGCTTCCAAAGCGAACAGTTCCGATTACTCGAAGTGCGCCTAGGGCTCAAACGCGAAGCCCGCCTTGCCTTCAACGACGAAAGCTTTGACGCAAGCCTCGATCCCGCCGCACGCGGGCGTGTTCGCGGCCAAGAGGCGAAACCTTCGTTGCGTGATCAAATCGACAATTGGCTGTCGCGTACGCCGTTCGTCGATCAAGGCGGTTTCCATTTCCGCGACGCGTACGCAAAAGCGCTCGACGCAATGCTATCGCAAGACATGGGTCAGATCCGAACGCACCCGCATCTGTCGCAGGCCGAGAAGGACGTACAGCTTGCCTCGCTGCAAAAGTCGCGCGCGATGTTCGACGGCCTATTGGACGACGCCCGCTACGCTGAGCTGCACGCCCAAGGCGCATGGACCTTCTCGCGCCGCGCGCTACAGGCGGCGCTGTTTCTGTTCCTTTACCGCGACGAACCCGCGGCGAACGCCGGGTTCCGAATGCTGAAGGCGCTCATGGACATGGACGAAACGCTGGCACTTTGGCGCATGCGCCACGCGCTAATGGTCTCGCGCATGTTGGGCCGGAAGGTCGGCACCGGCGGCTCGTCCGGCTACGACTATTTGCGCGCGACGGCGGACAAGCACCGCGCCTACAACGATCTCTTCGCCATCGCGACGTTCCTGATCCCGCGCTCCGCTTTACCGCCGCTGCCCGAAGACGTGCGCAAGGCTATGCGCTATCGCTACGAAGCGTAAACGAATGGCGTCGTTCAAACATCACTTCTCCCGCTCGATCGGCAGGCCCGGCGCGCCGCTACATTTCGCAGCCCATAGCCATCACCCCTGGCCCGACGTCACGTTCGCCGCGCAACAAGCCTGCTGGGAAGACGCGGCCAAGCTGCTCGACAGCAAGTGGGGCATGATCTTCGAGAGCGTCGTCCCCGCCGCGCAGAAACACATCGCGCACCACCTGTCGCTTACTGACCCGACCACCATCGCCTTCGCCCCGAACACGCACAACCTGCTGCTGCGCCTGCTCTCTGCGACCCACGGCTTGCCGAAGCACAACGTGCTAGCAACCGACAGCGAGTTCCACTCCTTCACGCGCCAAATGAGCCGCCTCGCCGAAGACGAATTGGTGAACCTCGTCCGCGTGCCCGTCGAACCGTTCCCGACCTTCAAGCAACGCTTCTTGAGCGCACTTGCCGAACGCGACGACTGGGACATCGTTTGGCTAAGCCACGTCTTCTTCAACTCGGGCTTCGTGTTGTCACCGGGAGACATCGCCGAAATACTCGCCGCAATCCCGGACCGCGAGACGTTTGCAGTCCTCGACGGCTACCACGCATTCATGGCACTGCCCGTCGATCTAAGCGGCATCGCTGCGCGCGCGTTCTACATCGCGGGCGGCTACAAATACGCGATGGCGGGCGAGGGCGTTTGCTTCATGCACTGTCCGCCGGGCTACGGCGAACGCCCGCGCGACACCGGCTGGTACGCCGAATTCGGCGCGCTCGACAAATCCCGCGACGGCGTCGTGGCCTACGGCAAGGACGCAAGCCGCTTCGTCGGCGCCACGTTCGACCCGTCAGGCCTCTACCGCTTGAACGCGGTCATGGACTGGTTGAGCAAAGAAGGCATCGGCGTCGCCACCATGCACGACCACAGCCTGACGCTTCAGCGCCTCTTCCTCGATCGGCTCGCTGCATCAAAAACAGGCCTAAAGCCGGTCAACCTCATGATCGCCGACGAACGCCGCCGCGGACGCTTCCTGACGTTCCGCACCAGCGAGGCCGCGCGCCTTGACCGCGAGCTTGGCACCCGCAACATCGTCGTCGATCACCGCGGCGATCGCCTGCGCATCGGCTTAGGCATCTATCAAGACGAAGCCGACGTCGACCGCCTCGTCACGGCTCTGCAAGAGATCGGCTAGGCGCGCCTCGATTGATAACGCCGGTACGCGGCACCGTCGTCGATGTCCTCAAGCACGCTATTCAAGACGGCTACCTCGCCCAAACGGTCGATCGTGTCCTGCATCGTGTGAGCGCCGGACCACCGCACGCCGTCGAGCACGCTCGCACGCATCCGATGCGGATGCCTGGCGCCGATAAGCCAATACCCGCCGTCGTGCGCGGGCCCCAAAACGAACGGCGCCTTTCCGAGCGCACGAAACGCAGACGCAACGTGCGCCGCTGCGATTTCGGGAATATCGCTGCCGATCACGATCGCCGGCCGCGAACCTGCGCCGCGAAGTGCACGCACCATCCGCCGCCCCAGATCGCCGCGTCCCTGCGCGATGACGCGGATCGTGGGCCAACAGTCCCGCACGTAATCCGGTGTCACCGCGAGTTCAACATCGAAGCGTACATCGCGCTGAAGCCGTTGCACGAGATCGCCGAGAGCCTTCCGGTAGAACCGCAACGTCTCGCCCGCGCCGATATCGCGCGCAAGCCGCGTCTTTATCGCACCATAACGCGGCGCGCGGGCGAAGATGACGACGAGCGGCTTAGCCATACATGCGGGCAAGCCGCTTCGGCGCCACGCCCATAAAATAGAGGCCAAGCAACGTCAGGTTCTTGACTGGCCGCAGCCAATAGCCGTCACGCCGGTAGCGGTCCGCCGATGTTGTTGCGGTCGCGGGCAGCTCGATCAAATTCTGCCGCCCGATCCGGCGCACCATATCGACGTCTTCCATGATCGGAAGGTCGAGATAACCGACGAGCGAACTGTACATCGTCCGCGACATCAAAAGCCCCTGATCGCCATACGGCAGACCCAACCGCCGCGCACGCCAGTTCGCAAGCCCCTCGATGCGCCGAGCCGCGCTCGAAGCGTCGTCAAGCGCGAACGTGAAATAAGCAGCCTTCAGCCCGTTGCCCTTGCCGCGCATAAACGACGAGACAGTCGTGCTCCAAAACGGTTCTAACGTCGTGTCGGCGTGCAGGAACAGAAGCCAACGCCCCGTCGCCTCCTTCGCGCCCGCCGACAGCTGCACGCCGCGGCCTTTCGGGGACTGTATGACGCGCGCCCCCGCGTCCTCCGCGCGCAAGATGGTATCGTCACCCGATCCGCCGTCGACAACCACAACATCGATCGAAAGCGTATCGCGCGCCTCGTCGATCGCAGCCAGCGTCGCGCTCAACCGCGCGCCCGCGTTGAGCGTCGGGATGATGACGGTCAGGTCGATGGCGGAGGGCGCCTTCATGGCCGCAGTCTCTGCCACGGCAACGCGCGGCCAGCCACCAACTTGAAGCGGCGCAACGCGAGCGGCAGACGCAAAACCCATGACGAATCACCAGACTAGAGCGCGATCCTAACGCGAGCGAATCGCAGTGTGCCGTCGAACGAACGGCTTGGGCTGCGATCCGGCGTGCGCTGTGTTCCACAAGCAACCGCTCCCGACCCTACTCAAGAAACCGCAGAGTTTAGCCCTTGCTATAGTAACAGGTTCGTACTATTTACCTTGTAATAGCCGCGTTGAGCGGCAATTGGGAGGCAAAACAAATGGGCGACTTAATCGGTGCGTTGATCGCGTTGTTCGTCTTCTTGCTGATAGCGCCGATCGTGATCTTGGCGGTGTTGGTCAGCCTCGGCTTCGCCGCCGTCGGCCTTGCGATCGGCCTCGCGTTCACGATCCTGGGGCTCGCGATCCAGTTGCTGGTTTGGGCGGCGCCGTTCCTGCTCGTCTTCGGCTTGATCTACCTGATCTTCCGCCCCTCATCGTCGAAGCGCCAACTCGCGCGTCAATAACGCATTCAATCGCCCTCGGGCCAAGGCTAGGGTGCCCCGAAGAAACGGGGCACCTATGAACTTCAAAAGCGACAACACCGCACCCGCCGCGCCGGAAGTTTTGGCAGCCCTTGCGCGTGTCAACGACGGTGCCGCAGGCAACTACGGCGATGATCACGTCACAGACCGCTTGAAAGCGAAACTCTCAGCGCTGTTTGAGAAAGAAGTCGCGGTCTTCCCTGTCGCAACAGGAACGGCGGCCAACGCACTCTCGCTCGCGACGCTGACCCCGCCGCACGGCACCGTCTTCTGTCACGAGGGTGCACACATTCACGTGGACGAATGCGGCGCACCCGAATTCTACAGCCAAGGCGCAAAGCTCGTGCCTCTGAAAGGTGCGCACGGCAAGATCACGCCGGACGCCGTAAGAGCAGCCCTCGCACATCATCAGCGCGGCGTCGTGCATCACACGCAACCATCTGCAATATCGCTCACCCAAGCGACCGAACTCGGCACTTGCTACACACCAGCCGAAATGGCCGCGCTCTCCCACTTCGCAAAGGCCGAACGCCTCGCGCTGCACATGGACGGAGCCCGTTTCGCGAACGCAATCGCCCACCTCAAATGCTCAGCCGCAGAAGCGACATGGAAGGCCGGCGTCGATGTTCTCTCCTTCGGCTTCACGAAAAACGGCGCCATGGCGGCGGAAGCCGTGATCTTCTTCGATCCCGCGCACGCAGCCGACATCGCGTACCGGCGCAAGCGGGCAGGGCATTTGTTCTCGAAGATGCGCTACCTCTCCGCCCAAATCGAAGCGATGCTGGACGGCGGCCTCTGGCTGAAACTCGCAGGCCACGCGAACGCTATGGCGGCCCGTCTGGCCGAAGGACTTCGCCCCCTGAAGAACATCGCGCTGGAAAACCCGGTCGAAGCAAACGAACTCTTTGTGCGCCTGCCGTCGATCGCGGCTCAGCAAGCGCTCGAATCCGCCGGCGCGAAATTCTACGAGTGGGAGCCGCCAACGGAGGGGCGTCCGCTGATACGCCTCGTGTGCGCCTTTTCGACGACACCATCAGAGGTCGATGCGTTTCTGGCGGCGGCGCGCAAAGTGGGCTGAAAGTAAGGGGCCGGAGACGGGGGAGAGAGAGCCCGCCTCCGGCATGCCGAAGTCTGGCCTTACTTCGGCATCAATACGCGGTCGATCGAGTGGATGACACCGTTCGACTGGATCACGTCATAAACGCTGATGTTCGCGGCCGCGCCCGTCGCGTCCTTGACCACGATGTTCACGGGTCCGTTCATTTCGGCAGTGAGCGTGCCACCCGCGACAGTCGAAAGCGTCGCCTTACCGCGGCCCTTCTGAATCGCACCGCGAATGTCGTTGTAGGTGAAACGGCCCGCAACCACGTGATAGGTCAGAACGCCCGTCAGCGCGCCCTTGTTCTCGGGCTTGAGCAGCGTGTCGACCGTACCGGCCGGCAATGCGGCAAACGCCGCGTTCACCGGCGCGAACACCGTGAAGGGCCCTTTGCTCTGCAGCGTATCGACAAGGCCCGCGGCCTTCACAGCGGCGACGAGCGTGGTGTGATCGGCCGAGTTCACGGCATTCTCGACGATGTTTTTCGTCGGGAACATGGCTTGACCGCCAACCATAACGTTGGCGAACGCAGCGCCCGAGAGCAGCGCAGCTGCTGCAACGGCAAGAGCGGTTTTACGTGCGAATGACATTGAATTCTCCATCTGAAGACAAGGTTGTCCGGTTTCCGGAAAGCGCCATGCCTTCCGAATTGATAAGCACCCGAGTGTTTCGGGAACCGCTGCGAACGAAGCGGGCGCCTCTCCTCTTGGGGGCGCCGCGTCGTTCGCCGCAGTTGGCCTCTTCTACGCAGGGCGTGCGCGATGGGTTGCCCTGACCGGCTCACGAGGCCGTGAGCATGCCCGATTCAAAGCGCAAAGCGTGACGAATGCACCAAGCCGCCGGATGCCGATGATCCGAATGACCTCCGCGCCGTATAGACCTGATAGCTACGCTTGCGCCGCCACAGGTTTTGGCGGAGGCCCGATCTCACGAAGCTTCATGATCGTCAGCAGCGACAGATAAGCGCCGGCCGATAAGAACACGTGCCACAGAAAATGCGATCCGGTTCCAAACGTTTCGCAAGCCCAGGAATCGGCCGAACGGAACGTCAGCGCAGTCAACGCTGAAATCAACGCCGCTCCGCCAAGCATAGCCGCATCGCGCGAAACCGCGGCGCTTTTTGCGATCAGCCAAACCGCCAACCCTACGATCGCAATCGCGCTCGCCGCCATGCGTCCGGGGATCGGCAAACCCAAATCGACGAACCTGAGTGCGATTAGCACCGCTAAAAACGCGCCGAACGCCAATACCACTTGCTGCCACGGCGCAACTCGCCGCGCCCAGACGATAGCCATCACAAGCACGAAGATCGCGGCAGGCAGAAAGTCGAGCGTCAGCGACCAGCGCGTCCGAAGCCCATGCCACAGAATGCTGCCAACGCCGTTCGTGATCAGCAAAGCGCACAACACATAGAGCTCGATCGATCGCGGCGACCGGCGCATCACCTGAAACAGCGCCAGCAAGCCAAACAGCACGATGACGCCGCTCGAAATCGCATTCGCGGGCTCGACGGGAAACATGCCCGTAATCGTCTCCGGCGTTTCGCAGTACGTCGGCCCGAACCGTTCCATGTGATCCCCTAACCCGGCGGCCGCGCGCGTCCGACGATGATTCGTCCTTCAAGAGCCGGCGCCACCTTACCCTTCGCACGGATGTAGTCGATCACGGCATTGGCCACCAGTGCGGCCTCCGCTTCGCCGCTCAAAATCCTTGCGCTCTTAAGAGCCGCATATCCGTCACCGCCGCCGGCCAAATAGTCGTTGGTCGCCAAACGATACTTCGCTGACGGCTTGAGCGGCGCACCGTTGACCGTCACCACAACAACCCGCTGCCCAACCGCACGCGTAACATCTGCCTTGATTTTCATGCCCGACACTTGCGGGAAACGTCCAACCTCGTTCTCGGCCGTGGCGAATCCTTGCTCCAACGCGTCCTTCAACTGCGCCCCGCTGAGCTCAAGCACATAGGCTTTGTTCAAGAATGGCAACTCGGTCAGCACATCCTTACGCGTCAGTTGTGTACCGGCCGGATAGATCTTGCCCCCGCGAAACCCGCCGCCGTTGATCAACACGACATCGCTTTTCGTCGTCTCGCGCATAGCATCCGCAAACAGGTTGCCGATCACCGCCTCGCCGCCGCGCACGGTCGCGTTGCGGCTATCGAGCTCCGTTTCCGTCGTCCCGATAGGCTGGCCGAGTTCGGCATCGAGCGTCTTCGCGTAGGCTGCGACGCGGACCTCGACAGCCGCGTCCGGCGTTACATCCGCGGTGTCGATGAACCGGAACCGCGGCCACCATCGCACGCGCCGCTTCCCGTCGCGTTCTTCAACCTTCACGGCGAGATCGACCGCGACGACGACCATGCCGTCTTCGCCCGCTTCGACCATCGCCATCTTCTCGTTGAAGTTCATATAGAGATCGTGGTCGTGCCCGGACAAGATCACCTCGGCGATCCCGGACGAATAAAGCTCATGGTCCAACGCGCGCCCGGAATGCGGCACCAAGACGATCAGATCGGCACCCGCCTTGCGCAAGCGCGCCGCCTCGCGATCGGCCGTGGCAATGCTCCCGGCAAACTGCAGCTTGCCGGGCTTCGAAGACACTGCCGAATCGTCCGCGGTCAACCCGATCACGCCCAACTTGACCGGCCCAAAGGCGAACATCTTTGAATCGGCGATTCCGGCGATTGGCTGCCCCGCCTCGTTGCGTAGATTGGCTGCCAGAACAGAGGCTTTCGTCTCGCCCATCCGCTTCAAGAAAACGTCCGGCCCAAAGTCGAACTCGTGGTTACCGGGAACGAACACGTCGAGCGGCGTCATGTTGAACAGGTCGATGATGTGCGCGCCCTTGTCGAAGCCGGACATCAGCGACGGCGAAATCGTGTCCCCGGCATGAACGATCAGCACATGGGGGTGCCGGGCCTTTTCGGCTTTCAGAGCCGCCGCGATCCGCGCCATGCCGCCGCGGCCGCTCTCCGCCTCCATCTTGTAGACGTCGCTGGTCAACACGAGCGTGATCTGGGTCTCGTCCGGTGACACAACGGCTTGCGCGGGCAGCGTCGTTTGAGACGCGCAAGCAGGAACCGCAGTAACGATACACAGAATAATTAGGGCACGCAGAAGTCGCATCGTTATCGCTCCAAACGTTTGCATAGGCATAGTGCACCCGAGACTGCCAATTTGGTCAAAGCAACGCATCATTTCGGGGACACAGATTCGTTGACGTGGCGCGCCCTTCCGCCTAGTTTCGCCGCCATGGCCCGATTGGCAAGAGCGGTGGCGCCGGGCGCCCCACATCACATACTGCAACGGGGCAATCCCGGGCAGAAGATTTTCGCGTCCGATCAGGACTACAAGGACTACCTCGCGCTAGTCGCGGACGGTTGCGCCTCGGCAAAGGTCGGCGTGCTCGCCTACTGTTTGTTGCCGAAGCAAGTTCACCTGATCCTTGTACCCCCAAGCCCGAAAGCACTGCGTCAAGCCTTGGGTGAGGCCCACCGCCGCTTCACCCGCGCCATGAACCAGCGCCGCTCGCGCGACGGCGGCCTGTTTCGCGGCCGCTTCTCGTCGTTCCCAATGGATCAGGCTTCGCTGCCGCTGGTCGCACGCTTTGTCGAACAGGCGCCGGTGCGCGGCCGCGCTGCTGCGAAAGCGGGCAGCTGGAAATGGTCAAGCGCCGGCGTTCATTTGAAGGGCAAGGCCGACGGCTTCGTCGACGTCAAAGCTCTGGGCAAAAGCGCTAGCGCCTGGAAAGCGGAACTGGCGAAGCCACTGGCCCCCGCGGACTTGAAGGTTATCGCAGCCTGCGAACACACGGGCCGCCCGTTCGGCTCGCCCGCGTTCGTGAAGTCGCTAGAGAAGAAGCTCGGCCGCACGCTCGCGCGTCAGCGTCCGGGGCCAAAGCCCAAAGCTAAGAAAAAGCCGAAACGCTGAAGTCTATTGTGCCGCGCGGCGCAGCGCGACGTCCGGCGTACGCGCCTTGATGAAGGAGGCAGCGCGCGTCAACGAGACCTTCGATTCCGGAAGCTCGGGCAGCCCTTGGAACAAGTGCGGCATGCCCTCGTAAACCTCGACATTCACGTTGATGTTCGCCGCCGCCGCACGCTCGCCCAACCGGCTCGCGTCGTCCTTCAGAACTTCAAGGCTCCCCGCGTGGATCATAATCGGCGGCATGCCGCGGAAGTCGCCGTAATGCGGTGACGCAAACGGCTCCGCAGGCGAGGCACCCTTGAGATAGTGCCGCGCGCACGTCGCCAGCAACTCCCAGCTCAACGCGTCGTCGGAGGCCTTGTTCTTCAGCATAGACCACCCCGACAACGTCATGTCGGCCCATGGCGAGAAACACAGCGCAGCAGCAGGCAACGGCAACCCCGCATTGCGCAAAGCAAGCAACGTGGCAAACACCAAGCCACCGCCCGATCCGTCACCCGCAAACACGATGTTCGCCGGCGTGATTCCTTGTGTCAGCAGCCAACGGTAAGCGTCCGCCGCATCGCGCAGCGCAGCCGGGTACGGAAACTCCGGCGCCAAGCGGTATTGCGGAACCAAAGCCCGCGCGCTCGCCGCATGCGCCAAACGCGAAATCAACGGGCGATGGCTTTCCGGCGATCCGGCAATAAATCCGCCGCCATGGAAATAGAGAATGACGCGCCGTCCGGTCGCAGACTCCGGCACGACCCATTCGCCGCGAATAGCGCTGATCAAAACGGGTTGAACATCGACACCGGTTTGCACCGGCCCGAACCCCGCCCAAAATTGTTTGATGTGTTCGCGAAGATCTTCGATCGATGCGGACGGATCGAACGCGGCCTGGCGCCGCGCCAACGCGGGACGGCGACTAAACGTACGCGGCCAATTCATCATACTAGAGCTGCCCCGAACAGCATGGCGACGATGGCTCCCCCCTTACAGCGCGAGAAAGCAATTGCCCTCAATCGCAACGGCGCTCTCACACAACCAACACTACAGGAGCACGTCACGCTTGAGAATCACTTTCTCAACAGGCAATGGACAAAACGCAAGAGGTATCAAGGCGATCCGCTCACAAGCTCCTGTGCAAAACAACTCAACCTGTGAACGGTCTCACACGTTCGCGCACTGTTGGCGAGCATCGCAACCGCCACTTCCGGCAGTGCGGTAGGTGCCAACAATCGTTCGACCAAGTTGTCTTCGCGGCCCGTTGGTGGTTAGTCGCCCGCCTTCCGCTCAGGGTTTCCAATGTCCGTCCGCAATCTCAAGTCCTTCTTCGCGCCGAAAAGCATCGCGCTGATCGGCGCCAGCCG
>JBJXEH010000154.1:0-8056 GCA_046153995.1 Micropepsaceae bacterium | reverse complement strand
CAGCTGAAGGCGCATGGGCGGGTCGAGCGCGGGTGGATCGGCGCCAACGTCGAGGACCTCGACGACGAACGTCCAGGGGCGCGTGTGGGCCACGTGACGCCCGCGGGTCCGGCTGCTTTGGCGGGTGTGAAAGCCCGCGATGTCGTGTTGCGTATCGACGGGACGCCTGTGAAGGATTCGCGGATGATGCAGAAGCTTGTTGTCGAGGCCGCTGCGGGGCGGACGCTGCGTTTCGATTTGAGCCGCGCAGGGCGGCCCGTTTCGGCTACGGTGCGTGTGGCGCGGCGCGCACGCTAGAGCCATCTCGCAAACGCGAGATATGCCGGAAATCGGGCGTAAAGGCTAAATTTCTTTTCGTCTTTCTGTCGTTGATGGGCCGGAGGGCGGCCCATATAGTCCGCCGCACTTTGGCGCCGTGCGTCGCGGCCCGCGGGAGGAACTATCGCCATGGGCGTCGCACTACCCGTCGATTACCGGCCGTCCGACGACGAGCCGTTCATGAACGAACGCCAGCGCGAATACTTCCGGCAGCGGTTGCTGAAATGGAAAGACGATATCCTTCGCGAGTCGAAGGAAACGCTGCACACACTGGCCAGCGACTCTGTCCCGCATGCCGACTTGGCCGACCGCGCGTCGAGCGAGGCGGAGCGGGCAAACGAACTGCGCGCGCGGGATAGACAACGCAAGCTGATCTCGAAGATCGACTCGGCGCTGCGGCGGATCGAGGAAGGTACTTACGGGTTCTGTGAAGAAACGGGCGATCCGATCAGCCTGCGCCGGTTGGAGGCGCGTCCGATCGCGACGCTGAGTATTGAGGCGCAAGAGCGCCACGAAAAGCGCGAGAAGGTCTATCGGGACGATTGACCAACGCTGGCGTCGTGGCGGTGTTTTTTTCACCACCAAGACACCAAGAGCACCAAGTTTCACCAAGACTGATTTAGCCAGCATGGTCGGCGCTGCTATTTGCCGATCGCGCTTCGCGCAGAAAAACTTAGACTGCGAAGCGTCTCAGGCCATCCTTCAACAACGGTACGTTGAAGTTCATCAGAAAGCCCAAACGGCAGCCTGACAACTTCAAGTACGTCAGTATTTGGGACTGGTGGACAGGCAGAAGCCCTTCGACAGCCTTGACCTCGACGACGATCAAGCCGTTTACGAGAAGATCGATGCGCAGTCCGCCATCCAATTTGACGTCGTCATAGACAACGGGGAGGCTGACTTGACGTTGTGGCTTGAGGCCCCGCTTGGTCAGTTCGTGTACGAGACAAAGTTCGTACACCGATTCAAGCAATCCAGGTCCAAGCGTTCTGTGGACCTTGATGCCTGCATCGACAATTTCGCGCGCGAGCGCATCTATCTCAGAGGGAATAGGAGCGTTTGTCATGATGCCTCCAGTGGTTTGATCAGGAGCCCGCGGCGCGCAGCGCCATTGGACCCGAGCATGTTCCCCTGGGCCTACAAGATGACTTTTTCTTGGTGAAACTTGGTGTTCTTGGTGTCTTGGTGGTGAAAGCGATTTATCCGCTTCACACCTGCTGAAAGTCGAGCCCCAAGTCTAAGCACTTCGCCGAGTGGGTGATTGCGCCGGACGAGATGATGTCCACGCCCGTGGCGGCGATGGCGGCGATGGTGTCGGCGGTGACGTTGCCGGAGGCTTCGAGGATCGCGCGGCCGTTTGTGCGTTTCACCGCTTCGCGTAGCTGATCGGGCTTCATGTTGTCGAGCAGGATCGCGTTCGCGCCGAGTTCGAGCGCCTTGTCGAGTTGATCGAGGCTGTCGACTTCGACTTCAATGTGCACCATGTGCCCTGCATGCGCGCGGGCTGCTTTGATCGCGTTCGCGATGCCGCCGGCGGCCACGATGTGGTTGTCCTTGATCAGGATGCCGTCGTCGAGGCCGAAGCGGTGGTTTTGGCCGCCGCCGCAGCGAACCGCATACTTCTCAAATGCGCGCAGGCCCGGCGTGGTTTTGCGGGTGCAGACGACGCGGGCCTTCGTGCCTTCGCAGAGTTTGACGAGTTTGGCGGTTGCGGTTGCGATGCCGGAGAGTTGACCTAAGAAATTCAAGGCAACGCGTTCGCCGGTCAGGATCGGGCGTGCTGGGCCGTCGACGATGGCGACGACGTCGCCTTTGGCGACATCGGCGCCGTCGGGCGCGCGGACGGCAATGCGGATCGCGGGGTCCATCAGGCGGAATGCGGTCAGTGCGAAGTCGAGGCCCGCGATACGGCCCGGCTCGCGCGCGGCGATGATGCCGTGGGCGGTCGCGGACGCTGGGATTGTTGCTTGCGTGGTGAGATCGCCGGCGCGGCCGAAGTCTTCCACGAGTGCTGCGCGGACGGCGGGTTCGATCAGCAGCGGTGACAATGGCTCGACCGCGACGACGGGCGTCTTCGTGGTCATTTGACCGCCTTGAGGTGCGCTTTCGTTTCGTGCGCGGCGAGCGCCGTGGTCGCGCGGATTTCGGCGAGCGTCACGAATGTGCGCTTGGCTTGGGCGGGATCGGCTTGCGGATAGTCGCTGCGGAAGTGGCCGCCGCGGCTTTCGGTGCGGTTCAAGGCTGCGCCCGCGATCAGGCTAGCAGTCGCCGTCATGTTGCGCATGTCGGGATCGGCGGCGTTTGTCTTTTCGAGTTGGGCGATCGTGGCGAGTGCGCCGATGAGGTCGCTGGTGTTGCGCTCGAGGCCAGCGTTCAGTGTCATCGTCATGCGCAGCTTCGTCACGGCGAGGTCGTTTGCCGGGGCGCCGGTCGTGGGCGGCGACAGATGATCGGGCTCTGCTTGGTGGCGGTGCACGATCCGCTCCACATCGGCGGCCGCGCGTGCGCCGAAGACGATGGCTTCGAGCAGCGAGTTCGAGGCGAGGCGGTTCGCGCCGTGCGCGCCGGTCGAGGCGCACTCGCCGATCGCCCAAAGACCTTCGAGGCTCGTGCGTGCGTGTTCGTCTACGGCGATGCCGCCCATGTGGTAGTGCGCGGCGGGAGCGACGGGGATCGGCTCTTCGCGCGGATCGATGCCCGCGGACTTGCAGTATTCGAAGACCGTTGGGAACGCTTCCGGAAAGCGGACGCCGATCGCGTCGCGCGTGTCGAGGAACGCTTTGCGGCCCGCTTTGATTTCGCGGAAGATGCCGCGGGCGACGACGTCACGCGGTGCAAGTTCGGCATCTTTGTGAGCGCCAACCATAAAGCGCTCGCCGCGATCGTTGAGAAGGATAGCGCCTTCGCCGCGCAGCGCTTCGGTAGCGAGCGGGGCTGGATCGCGGCCGATCGCGATCGCGGTTGGATGGAATTGCACGAATTCGGGGTCGGCTATCAGGGCTCCGGCGCGGGCCGCCATGCCAAGGCCTTGGCCGCGGGCTTGTGGTGGGTTTGTGGTGACTTCGAATAGGCCGCCGACGCCACCGAGCGCGAAGACTGTGGCGTCCGCGCGGATCAGCACGGGCGACGACTTGTCGGCGACCGGGTGCGCATAGACACCAACGACGCGGCCGCCTTGCATCGCGAGGTCGAACGCGACCAAGCCCTCGACGACACGGATGCGCGGCTCGGCTTTAACCGCTCTGATCAGCGCCGCCATGATTTCCGCGCCGGCGCGGTCGCCGGTGACGCGCACGATGCGGTTCTTCCCGTGGGCTGCTTCGCGGCCAAGGACGAAGTTGCCTTTCGCGTCGCGGTCGAACGGCACGCCGAGGCGGGCGAGGTCGTCGATGCGCGGGGCGGCTTCGGTTGCGATCAGGCGCGCGATGTTCGGATCGACGATGCCGGCGCCGGCCGTTTCGGTGTCGCGCGCATGGAGCTCGGGCGAGTCGTCGGGCCCAAGGGCGGCGGCGATGCCGCCTTGTGCCCAGGTGCTCGATGCGCCGGAGCCGAGCGAAGCGGCGGCGAGCACGGTCACCGGGCCCTTGATCTTGAGCGCCGTGAACAGGCCTGCCAAGCCCGCGCCGACAATCAGCACGCCGCCGGAGTCGATCACGTTGTCGGTGTGGCGCGTCATGGTTCAGTGCACCGCGGATTTGGGTTTGCCGACGGCGAGCATCTTCTCAACCGCGGCACGGGCGCGGGCGGCGACGGCCGGATCGACCTTCACCTCGTGCTGCATCGTCTGCAGCGAGCGCAGGATTTTCGCCAGCGTGATGCGCTTCATGTGCGGGCAGAGGTTGCACGGGCGCAAGAACTCGACGTCGCGATGCAGCGCCGAAATGTTGTCCGCCATCGAGCATTCGGTCAGCAGCACGACGCGCGGCGGACGCTTTTCGATGACGTACTGCGTCATCGCGGAGGTGGAGCCCGCGAAGTCGCATTCCGCGACTACGTCGGCGGGGCATTCCGGGTGGGCCAGCACGATCGCGCCGGGGTGGTCGGCTTTGAAGCGGCGGATGTCCTCCGCGGTGAAGCGCTCATGCACCTCGCACCGGCCATGCCAGGCGATGATCTTGATCTTCGTTTGGTTCGCGACGTTTTGCGCCAAGAACTTGTCGGGGATGAAGATCACCGTGTCGACGCCACGTTCCTTCGCGATCGATTCGACGACCGCGACGGCGTTCGACGACGTGCAGGTGATGTCGCTTTCGGCTTTCACGTCGGCTGACGTGTTCACGTAGGTGACGACGGGGAGGTTCGGGTATTTCTGCTTCAGCAAACGCACATCGGCGCCGGTGATTGAGGCGGCGAGCGAGCAGCCCGCTTCGAGGTCGGGGATCAGCACTGTCTTGTCGGGCGACAGGATTTTCGATGTCTCGGCCATGAAGTGTACGCCGGCTTGGACGATGATCTTGGCGTCGGTCTTTGCCGCTTCGCGTGCGAGTTGCAAACTGTCACCGACGAAATCGGCGACACAGTGGAAGATTTCGGGCGTTTGATAATTGTGCGCGAGGATGACGGCGCCGCGCTCTTTCTTCAGCCGGTTGATCTCGGCGATCAGCGGCGCGAAGTGCGGCCACTCGATCTCCGGCACGACGTTCGCGACCTTTGCGTAAAGTTCGCGCGTCGCAGCAGCGACCTCCGGCGTGTAGGCCAGTTTGGTTTCGGAAGCCCCCGACATGCTCGCCATCCTTATGCTCAATCTGAGCATATATATGGTATCAAAAACGGCGGCGCCAAGGGCCGCCCGGTGAGGAAATGCTAGGATTGAGCATAACGTTGAGTCAAGCGGGTGTTTGGAACCGCAGTCACACGACCGCCGCGGCGCATTGCCATAGAAAAGGCCGAGTGGACGGACAGTCTCGTTTACCTCGCGTTACTCTACATTTTTCTGGTGTTCGCTGTTACCAGCAAACTTTCGATGATGGCGCTTGTTCGATGGGCGGTCCTGGCTGGGCTCGCTGGCGTGATTGCCGTTGTCATCGGCGTGCTAGGCGCGCCGTTGCATTGGTCGTTCGATCTGCTGGCGCAGTTCCTGCTGCCGGCGTTCGTGGTGGCGCTGCTGATCGTGCCGGTCGCGGCGCTCGCCCGATGGCCAGTTATGGCGGGAGGGGCTGCCGTGGCCGCACTCGCAGCCTATGCGCTCGCGATGCCGTCTCAGACGCCTCCGGGGCCGGTGGCTGCGGAGGCGCCGCGGTTTCGCGTGCTGCTGTTCAATATGTGGTTTGGGAACAAGCGGCTTTCCGATGTCGCGAAGCTGATCCAGCGCGAGAACGCCGACCTGGTCGTTATCCTGGAGTCCTCGTTGAAAGCCCGGAAAGCGCTTCGAGCCGTCATGAGCGCCTATCCCTATCGCTTCGACTGTACGGCGTCGGGCTGCGATGTGGTGATGTTTTCGCGGGCGCGGCTGTTGCCGCAGACGATCGCGCGGACGAGCGATGCGAACCGTTCGCCTTACGTGACGGTTGGGACCGATATTGCGGGTTGCCGAATGACGTTGCTTGCCACGCATATGACGCGGCCGTTTCCGCATCCGCCCTACAACTCGCAGCGCGAGCAGGCGCGCGAGATCGGCAGCGTGGTGGGGTTGATCCCTGGCGCGAAGCTTGTGCTCGGCGATTTCAACGCGGCGCCGTGGGGATACGTGATCCGCACGATCGAAGTGCGCGGCAACGTGCGTGCGGCGACGGGACCAAGCGGTACGTGGCCTTCGGTGCTGCCGGGACAGCTTCGGATTCCGATCGATCATTTGATGGCTGGGCCGGGGTTGAGTTTCGTGTCGCGCACCGTTCTGCCCAGCACAGGGTCGGACCACCTGCCGGTGTTGGCGGAGATCGCCGTCACCGATCCGTCGCAGTGCCGCTGAATTAATCCGCGATTAAGCCTTACGGTTCATCGCTTTAACGTCTTGGATTGAATTCTTACATCAAGATGCTTCCCGAGACGTCCCGCGAAGACGGGGCGAACAAGGAGTGGCTGGTGGGGTTCAACCTTTTTGCCCGGACGTTGGCGGCGCCGTTTTCGTGGTCGTTTGCCGGGCTGTTTCACAACCGGCGCAAGCGCGCGCAGGCGCGGGTCAAGCGCAAGTTCGCCGAGGCGCTGCTGTTGGCGGGGAACGGAAAGCGCGCGCCTTATCTCGTTCGCCGGCTCTCGGCGTTCGAGCACCGGCTTCTGCTCGTCGCCGCGATCGAGCTTCTGCGCGTGATGCGCGGGGCACCGGCGGCACGGATCGTGCGGTTGCTTGCGCGCTATCACGCGCGCGAAACGCTGGGCGCTTGGATGCAGCATCAGAATGCCGTGCTACGGGCGTTTGCGGCTGAGGGCTTGGGGCACATGGGCGACAGCCAGGGCTGCTTGATGTTGGGCCGCGCGCTCCACGATGAGGATCATCATGTGCGGATGGCGGCGGCGGAGAGTTTGATCAAGCTCGGCGTTGCGCCGCCGCAGGACGAACTGGTCGCCGCGCTCGAAGTGAACGGCGAGCCCCCAGCGCGTCTGTGGCGCATGCTCGATCTGATGCGTGCCAATCATCCCGATCCCGCGCGGCGCGGCGCTGATGAGCTTCAGCTCGATGAGGCAGCGGCAATCGCTTAAGGGCGTTGCGTTCGTTGCAGCGGGACTTTCACGCCGAGCGCGGGGCGTTCGCGCAGGGCTTCGCGGCGGAAGCGGAATTCTTCGGCGGGGCGGCCGCCCGCTTTCGTACTGCGTTTGCCAGTTCGTTCTACAATGCCTGAGCTTTCGACCAAGCGGCGGAAATTCTGTTTGTGCAGGCGGATGCCGGAGATCGCCTCGACTGTGCGCTGAAGATCGAGCAGCGTGAAGGTCGCGCCCATCAGTTCGAATACGATCGGGCGGTACTTCAGCTTACCGCGCAGGCGGCCCATGCCCGTCGCCAGGATGCGGCGGTGGTCGAATAGCATCGGCTCGCCGAATGTCGCTTGTTCCTCGGCACGCGGAGCGGAGGCGGGCAGGGTGCGGCCGTCGCGGCGCGCTTCGAGTACGAGGCCCGCATCGTACATGAGCTCGTAGCGTTCGAGCACTTTCTCTTCGTCCCAATGCAAGCCGTCGAAGCCGAAGCAGAGGCGCGCCCGTTCTTGGCGTGATTGGGTGTCGGCGAGCTTGGCCCAGGCGTCGAGGCGCGGGCGGATCAGCGTGTCGATGATCGCGGGACGCTCACCGCGCCAATCCTCCCACGGAAAGAAATCATAGATGTTGCGGAAGTTCGCGGTGCCGTCGGCCGGTTGGCGGGTTAGTGCCAGATAGCCCACCGAAACGACGCGCGCGCCTTCGCCTGGCTCGACCTCGTGCCGGCCGCGGTCGCCAAATGTGTAAAGCTGCTCGACGTAGCCGAGGCTCAGGCGGGTTTGCTCGTGCACGAGATTGCGCAGACCGATCTCCAGCGTGCGGTGGTGTTCCGGTTCGAACGGCCCGAACGGAAGCGCGTTCGAGGCATGGGCCTTCGACACCGGATCGCGACGTACGACGAGCACGCGCGGCGTGTCGTCGCCGAGCGTCACGACGCAAGCGTTCAAGCCGATGATGACGGTGTTGGGTTGTTCCCTCAACGCCCCGCTCTTCACTTCGCATCCAACGGCAGCGAAAACAGCACGCCTTCGAACACCACCTTCGCGGGTCCCATCGCATCGAGGGCGTCGACCATGCGGCCTTCGCGGCCTAAGATGTCGTCGGCGAGCGC
>JBJXEH010000153.1:0-5094 GCA_046153995.1 Micropepsaceae bacterium | reverse complement strand
TACCAAACGGATTCCGAACGGATGAAACCGCAAAAATCCGCCGTGCGAACGCATCTAACGGATTCGTTTTTCGCGTTTTCGCCACAACCGGGCGTTGATGGTGAAATAAGCTCGGGCTTCACCGCCTGCCCGCGCGGTGTTTCACGGGCAGAACAACACGCTCCGCGCGGAGCGGTCGCGGCGGAAGATGCGGATCAACTCGACCGCTTCGCCCGGCATGGCGTTCGAGACTTTGAGGCCGAGCTTCTTTGCTTCCTTGTACGTCAGCGGATAGCCGTGGGTCAGGTCGCCGTCGTTCAGGCGGTGGGCGATTTTGTTGGCGGTGCCGGACGGGTAGGTGCCCGCCATCAGTTCAAGCGCGTTGTTGTGGTGTTCGGTCTGGTCGCGCTGGCAGGCGAGCGCGAGTTCCAGCACGTCGTCGCTGATCTTTTTCTTCGGCTTCGTCTTGGGCACCGCGAGGATCGCGCCGGTCGGAAACCGCATGCCGATCGAGGGCACGTAGACCTGCGCGTCGATCGGCCCAAGCGCCGCGTGGTCGGACATCACGATCTCGTCCGCGGCCAGCGTCATGATCGTGCCGGCCGACATCGCGTAGAACGGCACGAAGACCGTCTTCTTGCCCTTGTGCGCCTTGATCGCGCGGGCGAGCTGCATGCCCTGATAGGCCATGCCGCCCGGCGTGTGCAGGATGATGTCGAGCGGTGCGTGCGGGTCCAGCGCATAGAGCGCGGTCAACGTGTCTTCGGTGGTCAAGAAGTCGACGCTGCCGCTCTCCATCATGTCGTTATGGATCACGCACAGCACGCGCGTGCCGCGCCGCTGCTCCATACGCGAAATGAACGGCCGCGCGGCGATGTTGCAGCTTTCCCAACTGCTGGTGCCGCTATCGCCGTCATCGCCAGCATTTTGCTGACGCGCACGCGGCGCGGCTTCAGGCGGCGGCTCGCGCAACGCAGCGTGAGGCCGCCAGGGCGAGTACTTTTCGAACGGCATGTAAGCGGCGGCCTGCATCTCCGCCGGCGACGGGCCCGAGCGAACGCCTTGATCGGCGACGGGGTTCGAGCGGCTGGCGCGGATCAGTTCGTAAACCTCGGCCGGCACGCTCGTCGAAATCGGCAGCCCGATCGAGCGCGCGAGCTTCGGCGTCATCGGGTCCCACGGCGAGCGCTTCCCGCCGACGAGCTGCATCGCGAGGCTGCAGTGGCCGTCGTGCCCAGCATTGTGCTCCAGCTCGCACACGAACGCGCGCGCCTCGCGGCACCAGTTCTTCTCCATGTGAAGCCGCATCACGGTGACGTCGGAAACGTTGCGCGCACCCTTCTGGGCGACGACGCTTCCGAGCACTTGGTCGTCCGGCTCGATGAACGAAAGCGCGGCGTTCGGCCCGAGCACGATATTCTTCGCGGCGAGTGCAATCAGCGTCGACAGATGCTGCGCGTAATGCGGCACGAAAACCGTCGTTTCGCCCTTATGCGCCTTGATCGCCCGCGCGATCTGCTGCACAGCGAGGAACCCGCCGCCGAAGGAGTGCAAGATGACGTCGAGCTTCGCCGTCGGCGGCACGCCCGCCATCGCGGTCAAAAAGTCTTCCATGTGGCGGGGGCCGATGAACTCGCGCCAGTACCACTCCCACGGATATTCGCGCGGCAGCTGGTGGCCATGGACGAGCGCGATGACATGCGAGTTCCGCGCGCGTTGGATACCGCCGATGATGTGTTCCCACTCGCCCGTGGGCGCGTTACGTCCCGCGGCGGCGAAAAACGCCGGGCCGCCGAACGCCGGAACGTCGGGCTCCTCCGCTTCCGGCGCGGCCAAGCCAATCGCTTTCAGGAAACCCTTGAGCGGCATAACCCCAAACTCGTACCCAACCCACGAGAGCCTCAAGTTGTAACGCAAAACGGGCTGCGGCGTCCTGTTAATCCGCCGCAACCCGTCGATGTTTACCAGCCGTTTTCCCCTCTGAGGGGAATCCGGCGGCAGCCGTTGCTATTTCTGTTTGACGAGTTCAACGCGGCGGTTCTTGGCCTTGCCTTCGTCGGAACGATTATCGGCAATCGGTGTGGTTTGGCCGAGGCCCTTCGAACTCAGGCGATTGCCAGCAATGCCACCCTTCACGATCGCGTCCATCACCGCCTTCGCCCGCGCGTTCGAAAGCGTCAGGTTCGAGGCCGCCGTGCCCACGTTGTCGGTGTGGCCTTCGACGCTAATCTTCAGATCCGGCGCGCCTTTCAGCATGGCGGCGATCTCCTTAACCGTCGCTTCGCCGTCCGCTTTCAGCACCGACTTGCCGGTGTCGAAGTTGATGTAAAGCGCGATGAAGCCGTCTTTGTTCAGCGCGTCGAGCATCGCGTTCGCGCTGATCACCTGCGCCATCGCCTCGACCTCGACGACCGACAAGACATAGCTCTGCGTGGGTGCGCTCCAGATATCGGGCACGACCTTGACCCAGATGTCCTTGCCGTTGGCGCTGACTTTCAACGTGGTCTCGCCGGGGTCCATGTCCTTCGGCGCGCGTTCGAAGACGACGTCGCCTTTGATCGCTTTCACCGCGTTTTGGTAGTTACGGATGACCTGCAGTGGCGAGGGCTGGGTCTCCGCGTCCTTGTAGAAGTACCTAATGACAGTCGCTTGGCCCTCGACGGCTTTCTCCTCGACCTTACCCTCGGCGTTCTTGACCTTGAACGTCACGCTGTTGAAGTTCTTGTCGTAGTCGGTGATGCGGCTATCCGGATAGCGCGTGAACAGCGGGTGGTCTTTCGATCCCTTCACGTCGGCGGCTTGAGCAAGGCCGGTGGCGAACAGGAAGGCGGCTGCAACGAGGATACGCTTCATCGTTTGAACTCCCGAATCTGGTCGCGGAGAATGGCGGCAAACGGCGGCGAAGCGCAATTGACGGCGGCTACAAGCCGGTGGCTCGCGAAAGCCTGCTATTCCGCCGCTTGCTCGCCGACGTGCCAGGCGATCGGCGTGCCGTCGCGGTTCAGGAACTGGCTGCGTGCGCCATCGTCGGGCGGGTTCTCGCCGGTGCGCTGTTTGAACAGCACCAGCGCCTGCTCGAGAATGTGGCCGAGGTGCCAAAACTCAAGCTGGCCGCGTTCGGAGAAAAACTCGTTCTGCCGCGTGGCGCCGGGCGGGTGGATCGAAATCATGAGGCCATAGTCCGCGTCGAACGCATGCCGGCTGCCGGCCAGGTCGCGCACTTCCGACGCGGCAGGCCCGCCGTCGGCGGAATGACTGCACTGCACGACGGCGCTGCCTTCCTTGCCGTTCGCAAAGATGTCGACGCCGTAGTCGTGCGAGCGTTGGTTCAGCTTCACCATCCAGCCCCACGCGACGAACAGCTTGCCGACTTCCTGCGCGAACACGTCGTTCGGCTTCATGCCCTTGCCGGCGGCGAGTTTGCGGATGTCGTTCTGCCAGAAGGCGGCCGTGGTGCGGCGGCGTTGCTCGGCGACCCACGCGCGCTCGGCCTCTTGGAACGCGCGAAAACGTTCGCCGGCCGTCGCGTAGTGCTCGCGCGCAACTTTCGCTTTCTTATGCCGGTGCGACTGAAAGAACGCAGCGGTCGCTGCAAGTATTAGCGACGCACCCAGATAAGCCGCCCACTCCCACGCCGGCAAGCGCGACGGATCGATAATGGGAAGCTTCGTGAACTCGATCGGCGTCTGCACGAACGACACGTCGCCAACCAGCACATAGTACGCAACGCCGAAAACCGAGAGCGGCACGATGAACGACGACAGATACCGCGAGCCGAATTGCTTCAACTCCGTTCGCGTCTTCTCGATCGCATTGGCCAAGAAGTCGTCGTCGAGATCGTCGGTCGTCAACCCATGCGCAGCCGCCGTCGGCCGCGGCGCTGTCCATGGGTTCGGTCCCATGGCGTCGGCCCCCGACAACATCAATCGTCCCTTGACGTCACTCTCAGACGGAAACGCCCCCTCGGCCACCGTCGATGCGCCCCCCAGCGCTACACAGTCCAAGCTACCCCAGGGTGTAGTGATGGCATTTCCCGCGGGGCGTGTGCAGTGCCTTTCCGACACGCTCCGTGCGGATTTTTGTGGCAGCAAGATGTTGGGTTAACGGCACAGGACCGACACCAGCCCTCGCGTCGAGCCAAAAAGGAAGATTCACCACCAAGGCACCAAGGTCACCAAGTTGCACCAAGGCGTTCGCGGCACCCTGCGCGCGCCAGCGCGCAACCAGATGCATCACAGGCGCTGCGCGCCGAATAGGGCACCAGCCTCTTGGTGAACCTTGGTGTTCTTGGTGTCTTGGTGGTGAACCTTACTTACTGGACCTGCCCGCGGACACCGCGTTGCATTGACTAGGCACCAGTGACCGCGCACATCACGCCGCATGGACGCTGCCCAACCACTCTTTCAGACCGCGAAACCGCCGCACAAGCCCGCGCCGTTTCTGCCGATGTCGCGGGCGGAGATGGAGCGCCTCGGCTGGGACGCGTGCGATATCGTGATCGTGACGGGCGACGCCTATGTCGATCACCCGAGTTTCGGCATGGCAATCATCGGCCGCCTGCTGGAGGCCCAAGGCTTCCGTGTCGGCATCATCGCGCAACCGGATTGGCAGAGCGCGGAACCGTTCAAGGCGTTGGGCAAGCCCAAACTCTTCTTCGGCGTCACCGGCGGCAACATGGATTCGATGGTGAACCGCTACACGTCGGATCGTCGACTGCGCCACAACGACAACTATTCGCCGGGCGGGGAGGGCGGCAAGCGGCCCGATCGCTGCTCCGTCGTCTACGCGCAGCGCTGCCGCGAGGCATTCAAAGACGTGCCCATCGTGCTCGGCGGGATTGAGGCGTCGCTCCGGCGCATCGCGCATTACGACTACTGGTCGGACAAAGTACGCCGGTCGATCTTGGCGGACGCGAAGGCGGACATCCTTCTTTACGGCAACGCGGAACGCGCGATCGTCGAGGTCGCGCATCGCATGGCCGCAGGCGCGAAACCAGCGGAACTCGACGGCGTCCGCGGCGTCGCGCTGTTCAAACCACGCGTCCCCGAAGGCTGGACTGAGGCGCATGCGGACGACATCGAGAGCGCCGACGAAGGCGCACGTATGGGAACGCCG
>JBJXEH010000152.1:0-7326 GCA_046153995.1 Micropepsaceae bacterium | reverse complement strand
AGCGACATCACGCGGCTTCGAAGCGACTCGAACTCCATCGACGCTTGGCTCGACGACATCAGCCGCGCCTCGACGTCGGACAGTCGTGCTTTCAGCAAGCCGACATCCTCGCCTTTGCCCGCACGCTCATCGACCGCGTTCTGCGCCAACGCCAAACGCGATTCCAAGCTCGTGACCTGCGCGCGCAAAGACTCTGCTTCGCTCGCTTGCCGGCGCGAACGCTCCAACGCCTTCTCAAGTTCGGCGACACGCTCGTTGTTCTCGGCGCGAACAGGCCGCGTCTCGGCATCCGCGAGCCGCAGCTTCAACGCGCGCGACTCGCTCGCGTGTTGCTGCGCCTCGGTGAGCCGCGCTTCGGTTTCACTTAGGCGCGATCGAAGCGCCGCCGCCTCGGCCAAAGCCTTCGCGGCCACCGCCTCACCCGCAGCATCTTGACGCGTCGTTGTGATCGCGCGGCTGAGGGCGACTTCCGCCTCGCCCAGCTTGTCTTGCAAATCGGCGACGCGTGAGCGCAATGCGTCCGTCTCGCGCGCAGCCGATATGCCGGTGGCCAAGCGCCCTTCCAGGTCCGCGATGCGCGCTTGAAGAACCTTCGTCGTCTCGCTCGCTTTCTCGCTACCTTTGCCCACGGCTGCGAGTTGAAACTCAAGTTCGCTGATCCGCGTATTCAAGAACTTCGTCTGCTCACCCGCTTCCGCGCGAATCTGGCTGGCACCTGCAAGCTGGGCTTCCAGCTCGCCGATGCGGGCCTGCAGCACGCGGCTGCTCTCGCTCGCCTTGTCAGCGCTGACCGCCTGGAAGCCCTTCTCCAGTTCGCCGATCCGCGTGGACAAAAACTTCGCCTGCTCCAGAGCACGTTCCCGCGCCTGCGCCGAAGTCGCAAGCTGCGCCTCCAACTCGCCGATCCGCGTCTGCAACACCTTGAAGTCGCCGCCGCCTTTGCCGCTGCCGGCCGACGCCAGCTGCCGCTCAAGCTCGCTCACCCGCGACGACAGCATCTTCGCTTGATCGAGTGCCCGCTCCCGCTGAGTCTCGATCTCCGCCATCCGCTTGCGCATCGTGTCGGTCGGCGCGACATGCGCTTCGGTCAAATTCAATTGCGGCGACGACGACAACGCCTCGGCCTTTGCCTGATACTCGTCCCACTTGGCGCGCGCTTCCAGATAGCGCTGCCGGAACCCGTCCACGTCGGAGCGCAGCCGTTCCGTCTCGTCGCCCGCCCGCTTCTCGTTCGCCCGGGCGGCGTCTAGTTCGCGCTCCAGCTGAGCGATCCGGCTGCTCATCTCCTCCCGCGCCGCGACGCGCGACGCGCGCACGCCTTGCGGCAGGCCCTCCATCTCGGTCACGCGATTGCGGAAGTCTTCTACGTCTTTGCCGAGCGCGTTGGTGCGCGCACGCTCTTCGCGCAACTCGTCTTCGACTTGGCCATGGCGCTGCGATTTCTGATCGCGCGACAATGCAAAGCCAACCGCCATGCCGATCAGCCACGCGATCAGAAGGAACAACCAGGTTTGGACGATCAGATACAGCATGGGGCTCTCGTCCGCTCCTAAGGCACAACAGAAACTTCAGCCCGGCGATTGCGCGCCTGGCCTTCGGGCGTATCGACGTCGCCAACCGGCGACGACGAACCAACACCCGAACTCACGATACGATCCCGTCCGATACCATTGTCCTGCAAATACTTTGCTACGGCGAGCGCACGATCTTGGCTCAGGTACTCGATTGCACCTTCAAGGCTCGAACCGTCGGTGTGCCCCCTAACGCGGAAGCGTAAGGTCCCACAATCGACGCCCAGTTGGGCGATCTTGTCGAGCCGCTTTGTCCCGGTCTTGATGCTGGCCTTGGTTTGCTCGAACGAGACGCTGTTCGCCCCCATAACTTTTTTGATGATCTGCTGGCAGTCGGCCGCGGCCAGCCGCTGCACCGGCGCCGCCACAATCGGCTCGGTCACTTGCGGCGTGTCTTGCGTCACCTCTGGCAGCTTGATCGCATTGGCGAGCGACACATCGGCAACCCCTTTGTACAGCCCCGGCAACGTCTTGGCCCAGGCATAGACGGCCGCTTGGGCCGCGCTGTCCCGCACCTCGCCTCGGATCGTCAGAACTTGGTTCTCGAACCGGACCTCGCCCGATTGAAGCGTCGTCAACTGCTTCAAGCCCGCAATCGCCGTTTCCGCCCATAAACCCGTCGGATGCCCGCGCGCGATCTCAAGCTGATCGTCGACGCCGATCGGGAACAACCGCTTGGCCGCTTCTTTGATCTCGCGGTAATAGCGCTTGCCCGGCACATACCCCATCAAACTTACGCGCCCGGATTCGCCGCGCTGCGCCATCCAAAAATACGGCGTGCGCGCGGGCGCCAGCGTCATGCTTTCGCGCACCTGCGTGATCCCGCCCCACCAGGCGCCGCCCTGTCCGGCAGCGCGCCGCACCGCAAGCTTCAAGTCGTCGCGATCGGCCTCGGTCGGCGCCTCGCCGGTCAGGTAAGCAACTTGGCCGTCCACCTGAACCCGGGCCCATTGTTGCGCCCCGGTTTGAGCGATCGTGGCCTCCGCTTGTTTCTGCAGCTCCGCAGGCACGGTTTGCACGCTGCGCCAGAATGATTTTCCGTGCGCATAAAACGTTGCAAAGTAACCGGTCACGATCAGCGCCGTGAGGCCGGCGAAGATGATCCACCGCGTCATAAGCCACCCCGCGGGCCTGGGGATTTGTTAGGCCCGTTAAGCGAAAGAGTTTCCTACCATTGCCGGGGCGTGGCGTGAACCTGCTGAACGCGTCTTCTCGCGTCTTAAGGTTGCAGGTGCCCCGGATTGAAGCACGTTGCCCGCTCACCTAGTCTTAGCCGCCTTAACCAAATCACTGGGCAACGATGAAAAGACTCTTCGAGACAAGCACGTTGGTAGGCATTGGCGCCGTCGCCGCCCTCATCTGGGTATCGGTCTTGGCCTTTCAGTGGTCGCGCGAGAACCGGCCGGATCAAGGGCCCCGCGCCGTTCGCCTACCCCCGGTCCAGGAGGTGGCGATCGAGCCCGGCTTCGTCGGCAAGCAAGGCTTCGGCCTTTGGACGCTAAGCTGTCACAACGTGCAAAAGCCCGGTGAGGAGACCGGCAAGCGCCTCTGCTTAACGAATGCAAAGATGACCGTCCGCGGTCCCAACAACACGGCAGTCCTGGCCGCGGGGTTTAACGTGGTGATGATGAACAACCAGCCGGCACCCGGCATCCTGTTCGTGCTGCCCTTGGGCGCCAAGGCATCCGACAGCGTCAGCTTCGCCATCGACAAGAACACGGCCTTTAAAGCGCCCATCAAATGCAACGCGAAGCAGTGCTTGGTCCAAGGCGCGCTGCCGGCCGAGGCGGTAGAACAGCTCCGCGCCGGGCAAACGCTCTCGCTAGTCTACACCGTCAAGGACCGCCAGCAGCAGGACCGCAAGGTCCGCATCGACCAGTTGTTGCACGGCTTCCGGCAATCCTTCGACGCCATGTCGCGCGCGATTACCGCTTAAGAGAGATCGCCCAACTCGTCGAGCAGCGGCCCCAGGAATTTCTCGTAGTTCCGCCACCGCTGAACCGACGAGCCGTAAATCGGCTGGCGCACTTGCCGCGCGCTCGCCGTCTTTACCGGCCGCTCGGTCCGGTGGAAGTCAAGTACCTGCGGGCTCCACTCAAGCCCGCAGTGATCGAGGATGCGCCGTGCCTGGCCCTCCGTATCCGCCACAACCTCTTCGTACTGCACGTCGAGGAACGCGCCCGGCGGCAGTACAGCGCGCCAATGCGCCATCAACCCGTGATACGCCCGGTAATACCGCCCAAGCTCGGCAAGATCGTAGGTCTGGCTCTGCTCGCCCGCGAACAGTTTCGAGAAGCACGACACGCACGTATCGACAGGGTTGCGGTTCGTGTGAATGACCTTCGCGCCTGGCAGCGCCAGGTGAATGAGCCCCAGAAAATAGAAATTTGACGGCATTTTGTCTGTGATGCGCTCGGCTCCCGGCGCGTGACGATCGAGCTTCGCGGCGTACACTTCGCCGATCTTCGCAAGTTCTTGCGGCGACAGCACAGGCATGAACTCGGGGTAGGCGGCTTGGTTCCCGTCGCTGCTACGCACCAGGTTGATCGTGTCGCTCATGTCTTTGAGTTCGCCGGCGCCCGTCACGCGCGAATGGCTCGCCAATATCTGCTCGACCAGTGTCGTTCCCGACCGCGGCATGCCAAGTACGAAGATCGGCTTCTGCGTCGCAAATCCGCTGCCCGCCTTGGCGCTCACAAGCTCGGGCGTAAACGTCTCCCGGATACGCTCGAACAGCTTCAACACCGTCGGCTCGTCGTAGCCGATGGACTTGCGCTTTAACGCATTCGCACGGATCAGATAGGGAAACCCAAGCTCGTAACGCTTGAGGTCGTCGTAGGCCTTCGCCGCCGCGAACCCGGCATGCATCCGGTCCTCGTCTTTCAGAGTGTCGAACTTCGACAAAAATCCTTCGATCGCGCGCAAGTGCTTGTCGTCGCCGTCGCGGAACTTCTTCGCATCCGACAGGTTCACATAGACGCCGATCGTATCGGGCTGCAGCGAAATCGCCGTATCGAACGAAACAAGCGCTTCCTCGAACCGGCCGAGCTCCTTCAACACATTGCCCATGTTGTTGTAGGGGTCGGCGAAATCCGGCTTCAGCGCGATCGCACGTTTGTAAGCCTCCACCGCCTTCGCCGGCTCGTTCATGTCGAAGAGCGCGCGCCCAACCATGTTGTGCGTTTCTGGCTTGTCGGGCTTGAAGGTCAGCGACTTGCGCAACGCCTCCAGCGCCGGTTCCGGCTTCTTCTGATCGACATAGACGCCGCCCAAGTAGCAGTGCGCGTCCGCATTGTTCGGATCGAGGCCCAAAACCTTCTGAGCTGTCGCAATCGCCTCGTCGTACTTCTTGAGCTCCTTCTGCGCCAAAATCAGGTTGTTCAAAGCCTCGATATACATCGGCTTCAGATCGACGGCCCGGCGATAGGCGGTCTCGGCCTCTTCGTGCCGTTCCAAATCGCGCAGCACGCTGCCCAGATTGTTGTGCGCCTCCGCATAGGACGGATTGATCGCAAGCGAACGCCGGTACTCGCCTTCCGCCTCCTCGTAGCGCTTCATCTGGCGAAGCGCGTTCGCCCTGTTGCTGATCGCCTCGGCAAACCGCGGGCGAAGCGCGATCGCCTGCTCGTAGCACCGGATCGCCGTTTCGTAGTCGGCGAGATCGAAATGCGCGATTCCCAGATTGTTATGCGCATCCGGCGCGTCGGCTTTTAGCGCTATCGCCCGTTTGCCGTGTTCGATTGCCTTCTGCGGCTGATCGAGCCGCCGGTACATTTCTGCGATGTTCGCGTGGTACACATGAACGTTCGGGTTGACGCCGATCGCGCGCTCGATCAGCTGCACGGCCAGCGGCATCTTTCCCGCCTGGTACGCCAGAATGGCCAGCTGATGCAGCGCCTCCGCATCGTTGGGCCGTTGCTGCAGCAGTTGCCGGAGCACGCCCTCGGCCTGCGCCGGCCGCCCTGATTGCTGATGCTGCGCTGCCAGTTGCAGGGCTTGCGCCGGGCTCATGCGTTGGGCGGAGGCTGGCGTGTTTACGGGTTGGGGCTTGTTCATTGTTCTTGGTCCCTGGGGTTCATGTACGAAGGCGCGCCGCGATGCGCTGAACGACGCCATCCCAAGCGCCGGGCTTCTGTTGGCGCACGAGCTCGAGCGCCGGATACCAAGGCGAGTCTGTGCGCTTCTCGAGCCAGCGCCATTCGCCGGCATGCGAAAGCATCACGAACGCGGGCTTGCCCATCGCGCCGGCAAGATGGGCTATCGCGGAATCGATCGTCACCACGCAGTCGAGGCCCGCGATCACCGCCGCCGTATCGCCGAAGTCCTTGATCTCGCCCGCAACGTCGAGCACGCGCGCCCGCGCGGGATGCTTCGCCAGCTGATCTTGCCCCGCACCGAACTGCAGAGACACCGGCAGGATTTTGGCCATCTGCAAAAGTGGCGTCAGCGCATCAAGCCCAACCGACCGCACGCGGTCGTTCGGATGCGCAGGCCGTCCCTGCCAAACGAAGCCGACTTTCTTCCGGCCCTGCGCAGCGGCGTCCAAACGCGCGCGCCAAGCCGCCGCCTTCGCCGGATCGGCGCTCAAATACGGCACCTTCGCGGGAATGGTCTCAAGCGTCGTACCGAACACCATCGGTAAGCTTGAGATAGCAATCTGATAGTGAAACGGCGGCAAATTCTCCCACCGCTCGTGCGTCTCGTAGGCCTCGCCGGCAACGTTCGCCATCACCGAACGGATCTCGGGCCCCGTACCGATCACGACGGAGGCGACACGCTCGCGCACCATCGGCAGATACCGCGCAAACTGGAAGCAATCGCCGAACCCCTGCTCGCAAATGACGAGCAACCGGCTCGCTTTCAGCGGCATGCCGTTCCAAACCGGCTGCTTGAACTTCGGCAAGATGTCTTTGGTATTGGCAAGCTTGTAGCGCCACTCGTACTCGGCCCACCCGGAACGAAACTCGCCCTTCATCAGCAGCGCATGCGCAAGCCCCAGATGCGCCCGCGGCAACTGCGGCCGCCGCGCGACCGCATGCTCGAACGCCTGCAGCGCCAAATCGTGCTCGGCCATCGCCGTGTAGGTGTCACCCAGATCGGCGATCGCATCCGGCACCGTGCCCATACGCACGGCCGCTTCGCCCGCCGCGCGCGACTCTTTCAGTTGCCCCTGCATGCGGTAAGCGCGGCAGAGGTTCATGAGCGCGAGCGCATCGGTTTGCGCGCCGGTCAGCGCCTCGCGAAGAATTCGAATGGCGCGCTGCGGATCGCCGCGCTGCTCGGCGACGGAAGCCAACACCTGCATCGTCTGCGGCTGCTTCGGCTGCTTCTGCAAAACGGCGAGCGCGATCTTCTCGGCCGCGTCCAGTTGGCCCTTGGCGCACAACGCCTGCGCCTGCTTGATCGCATCGGCCAGCTTCATCCGCACCGGCCCGCCGTGACCCGTCGTGCCCGTTGCCGATGCTGCCGCCATATTGGTCATGCGAGACGCCCCTTCCGCGCTGTCCGCGAATCCTTAACCAAAGGTTAAAGCACCGGGATTCGGGCGCGCATAGACAAACACCCCCGTCAATTCACAACTCTACACGCTAGGAATAGTAACGGGACGTCTCTTAACTACCTGGTGTAGAAAAATCACTACCTTTGGCAGAAAGCGTTAACCCTCTCCCCAACTGATAGACGCAATTCGTTAACCCACGTATCCCGGATTCGAGGGTTGATTCGGTGGATTCCGGGGGGAATGCGCAGCCCATCC
>JBJXEH010000151.1:0-9287 GCA_046153995.1 Micropepsaceae bacterium | reverse complement strand
GCGAACCCCGCAATCCACCGCAAGACGACGGCCGAGGAAATCTGGAACGACACGGCAGGCAAAGTCGATGCCGTCGTCTCCGGCATCGGCACCGGCGGCACGATCACGGGCATCGGTCACGTGCTGAAGAAGCGCAAGCCCGAACTCAAAATGATCGCCGTCGAACCCGAAGACAGCGCCATCCTCTCCGGCCGCCAACCCGGCCCGCACAAAATTCAAGGCATCGGCGCAGGCTTCATCCCCGGCATTCTGGACAAAGGCGTGATCGACGAGATCATCACGATCAGCAACGAAACCGCGTTCGCAACGGCGCGCAAAGTAGCAAAACTCGAAGGCATCCCCGCCGGCATCTCCTCCGGCGCCGCCATCGCCGCAACACTCGAAGTCGCGACGCGCAAAGAGTGGACTGGCAAAACAATCGTAACGATCATCCCCTCATTCGCAGAACGCTACTTATCGACCGCGCTGTTCGACGGCCTCTAAGATTCCCAAAGATATTGCCCTTCTCCCGCGAATAGCGGGAGAAGGTGGCGCGCCGCACTGCAGTGCGGCGTGACGGATGAGGGACAGTATTCCGAGATGAGGCACTTGCTTTACAGGTTACCGCCTCAACCCCGCCGGCACCGGCAAACTCGGCGCCGCTTCGATCGTCGTGTGCAGCATCGGAAACTGCCGCGCCGCGTGGATGAGCTGGTTCTCGACTGGATCGCCGCTGCCTTCACTGATCGGAAACCGCCTGAGCGCACGCAAGTCGTCGCGCGCGACGCGCATCCGGCCCTCGACGACGGCGCCGTCGCGTCGCCGCGCCACCGCAACGCCCGCGCTGAACGCCGACTGGTGCGACGCCTTCACGAGCTGCCCCTCTTCCGAAAACGCCGACAGGAAAAACGTCTTCATCCCAGGCCCGCTCGGCACGCCAGCGACGTTGAACGCCTTGCCGTCGTCGGTCGCAAGGAATGCAGGCATCGACGCCGTATCGAACAACACGACAGCGCACGCACCCGCCAGCTGAAACGCATACCCCGACCGCACCACAAACGACCGCGCCACTGCCCCCGGCGTCAAATGCGGCACCAACTCGCAGGCCACATGCTGCAGCCCGTGCGGCGTCTCTTGCGCGTGAACCACCAGCAACGATCGCATCGCGTGCCCGCCGTTCGGGTCCCGGGTGCTATCGTTCCGCTCCCGCGCAACGACATCGTAGAGGCCGCAATACTCGGCGGTGAGACGGCTCGCATACCGCCCACCAGCGCCGCCATACAAAGCATGAGCCATCAACTGCGCCAATCCATCGGAGGCCACCATCACCGGCGGCGGCGCTTCGATCACATCTTCCTCGACAGGCTCCGCAACCAGCGCAACATCGATGCCAAGCTTCGTCTGCAGTTCCGCCAAGTCGGCCGCCGGAAAGCCCACATCGGCGATGCCGGAGGCGAGCAGCGCACTCTTCAATTCCTGAGCCCAAGCCCGCGTGATGAACGGCGCGGAGAAACCCGTCTTCCCCTCGCCCACATAGCGCTGCATCAGCCGCTGCTTCTGCGCAAAGCCGATGCCCGACCGTTTGCCACCGAACGCCGCCCGCTCCGCAATCCACTCCGGATGCACGAGTCGCAGCGCCCGCGCCTTCGCCGTCAGCGCCCAAAGCTCGGCGTAATCTTCGCGCCGTGCACGAAGAAGCCGATCCATTTTCTTGTTTGAGGAGAGTTCTTGGGTTGCCGAAGGGTGCACACGCGCCAAAGTCGCCGCAAACTCACCCTTACGCATCACTCGCCCCCCGGCCCCACACGAATGAGATAACCGGCAAAGCGCAAAAAGAGCAATTCGCAAATCCGCGCATCGCGAAGAGTTCATAAAAAATCTGTGTCGAGCACCGCGACTGCTACGCTCCCGAATGCCGTGAGTCGCTTTGAGAGTTCCCGATGTACGACCTCATCATCCGCGAAACCGAAATCTTCGACGGCACCGGCGCAGCCTCGCGCCGCGGCGACGTCGCGATCGAAGGCAACAAAATCGTGGCCGTCGGCACGCCCGCACAATCCGCACGCGAAATCGTCGACGGCACGAACCTGGCGCTCGCGCCGGGATTCATCGACGTGCACACGCACGACGACTTCGCGGTGATCCTGCATCCCGATATGGCGTTCAAAACACTGGGCGGCGTGACCACGGTCGTGGTCGGCAATTGCGGCTTCGGTCCCGCGCCGTGGAAGCCGGCCTCGCGCTTTGCCGCAACGATCGATCCGCGCCCCCTCCCGCAATGGGAAGGCTTCCGCGGCTACATGCAAACGCTGGAAGCAAACCCACCCGCCGTGAACGTCGCAACGCTCATCGGCCACGGCACCGCACGCCACGCCGTCATGGGCCTCGACAACCGCGAACCCACCGGCGCCGAAATGGACGCGATGAAAGAGATCGTGACCGAAGGCCTCGAAGCCGGCTGCGTCGGCATGTCTTCAGGCCTGATCTACGACCCCGGCCGCCACGCCCGCACCGACGAACTCGTCGAATTGGCAAGCCTCATGCGCGGCACTGGTGCACTCTACGCGACGCACATGCGCGACGAAGGGATGGGCCTCCTCTCCTCCGTCGCGGAGGCGATCGAGATCGGCGACCGCGCCGGCGTGCCGGTCCAGATCTCGCACCACAAAGCCTCCGGCGAACGCGCCTGGGGCCTCGTCACCCAGTCCCTTAAACTCATCGAGGACGCGCAAGCCAAGGGGCAAAACGTCCACGCCGACCAATACCCCTACACGGCGGGCTCGACGACGCTCGGCGCCGTCTTCCGCGACGGCGCCTTCGGCGGCCCAGGCCGCGAAACCGCACCGAAAAACATCGTCATCGCCTCCGCCCAAAGCCACAGCGAATGGGAAGGCCGCTCGATTGAAGACATCGCAACGGCGATGGGCTGCAGCGCACCGCAAGCCGCGACGCAAGTTCTGAAACAAGCCCCCGGCGCCACAATCATCATCCACATGATGCGCGAAGAAGACGTGCGCACCGTGATGCGCCACAAAAGCACGATGATAGGCTCCGACGGCATCCCCACACTCGACGGCAAACCCCACCCGCGCCTCTACAACACCTTCGCCCGCGTCCTCGGCCATTACGCCCGCGACGAAAAACTGTTCCCCATGGAAGAAGCGATCCACCGCATGACCGGCTTCTCAGCGAAGAAGTTCGGGATGCAGGACCGTGGTGTGATCGCCCCCGGCAAAGCCGCCGACCTCGTCCTCTTCGACCCAAAAAAAATCATCGACACCGGCACGTTCGAAGACCCCAAGAAAACCCCGCTAGGAATCAAAGCCGTCTACACAAACGGCAAGCTCACCGCGCAAGACGGCAAAGCAACTCCGGCACGAGCGGGTCGCGTATTGCGTCGCGCCGGCTCATCTTGAGGCTTCGCCAATGGGACTCGATTGGAATCCATCAAGCCGGCCAAAGCCAGGACGCGAGACCGAGTTCAAACGTGCTGGCGCGCACCGAGCGGCTGTTGCCAATCGTCCACCGCTTCAATCAAAGTTCCTAGAGTTCATGGCCAAACGCTACAAAATCGGTCGTACTGAAGAGCAGATCTGGTCCGACTTCGAAGCCGTCGCGATTACCCCATACGATACGCTTGGCGCGCCGCGTGTCGGGGTTGATGAAGCGGCTACGAACTGGGCTAAAGCGCAGTATCCGGCGCTCGCCCAACCTTCTGCTTCACTTGAAGCATATCTCACCGAAATGCGGGGGTTTCGCGTACTGGATCTCGTGCCCAAATGTGATGGCATACCTGTCTACGGGAACGGACGCGCATATAGCGGCATCGATCTATACACGTTTCGGGGAAAGTGTCTTGAATGGTGCAAATCCGTCCTGACGAAATCCCTTCTGAACGAGGCATGGGAAGAGCATAACCCTGACCAACTTCTGAGCTATGGAAACAAGCTCGCGGATTCGGCTCGTGTGTTCGCCGAGAAGAACGCGACCACCGAATGGCTCTCGCTACGCGATCCGCCAGAGGCTGACGAAGGACCAAGCCACGAAACCCACGTCGTGATCTCCGCAGCGAAGTGGTGCCGCTTTTGGGGTGAACGCGGACACGGGCTCGAACCATACTTTTGAGCCGTCTGATATGCTCACCGCCCCGGCCACTCCCACCGCACGAATTCGCCGTCTTCGATCACCGTCTCGCCGAGCTCCTTCTTCAGCACGAACCGCTTGGCACCTTCTTGAGCCAGCGCCTCGACCAACGGCGCGGCATGCGTCACGACGATAATCTGCGCAGCCTTACTCGCCCGCACGATCAGCCGCGCCAGCGGGGCCAGCAGATCGCGGTGCAAACTCGTTTCCGGCTCATTCAAGACCATCAGCGACGGCGGCCGTGGCGTCAGCAGCGCGGCGACGAGCAACAGATAGCGCAAAGTCCCATCGGAAAGTTCCGCCGCGCGCAACGGCCGCAACAAGCCATGCTGCGTCAGAGACAACTCGAACAACCCATCCCGCTCATCGACTTCGACTGAGCTGCCCGGAAACGCATCCGCAATCGCTTCGTCCAAACCTTGCGCATCACCGATCTCGACGATCGTCTGCAGCGCCGCCGCAAGATCAGCGCCGTCGTCCGACAACACCGGCGTGCGCGTACCCACTTGGGCCAAGCGCGCGGGTGCCAGGCGATCCGTCCGCAAGTGATCGTAAAACCGCCAGCCACGCATCCGCTCGCGCAGCTCCAAAAGCTCCGGCGTATCCGCCGGGCTGACGGCTTGCATCATCATGCTCTCGAACGGCGCGATATGCGCGCGCACAACCTTCTTCGTCCGCCCGGCCGCCGCCACGACGCTGGCCCCCTTGCGCAGCGTCAGCGTGTTGCCGGCCCGCAGCGTCTCGCCAGCCCACACAGCCTCGACTTTGATCTCTGGATCTTGACCGAACATCGTTCGCCCCGCCTCAGTGGTGCTGTGGTTCGGCGGCGGCAACCCCAGATCGATCGCATACCCGAAATCCTCACTGGCGAAACCGAGCTTGAGGCTAACCGGCTCCTTGCGTGACGTCCCCTGCACTGGCACTTCGCCGGACTTCATCCGCTTGCTGACAGTCTCAGGCCCCGCCCACAACGTCGAATTCAATCCGCCTTCGATCGCGAGCGCCGATACGATCCGCCCTTGCGCCGCCGACGCCAGCAACGCGATAGCTTTGTAGAGGCTCGACTTACCGGTCCCGTTCGCCCCAGTGATCAAGCTCAACTGCTCAAGCGGCAACACGACGTTGCGCAGCGAACGGTATCCGGAAACAGCGATCTTCGTGAGCATGAGCACCCGGCAAGCGTGCGGGAGTGAACCACGTCCCCAAAACCCGAGACAAGGAGTCATCGCATCCACCACTGGATGTCGTTAGCCCGACCTGGGAGCGCGGACATCTTGTCTGCCCTTGGTTGACGCTCAACAAAGAGGCGTCCCGCCTGCTCTTTTTTATATTGTCATGGCCGCGCCCCGTTGGAGGCGAAGAGTAGCGTCGGCAAAGGCGCTGGGTCTAACTTTGCCGGTTCCAACGCCTTGAACTTGAGAGAGTTTCCGCCGTTCATGCAGATTTGCAGCCTGTCTACAAATTTGCATGGCCAGCGGACTATTCGTCCACGAGTTGCCGATCCAGGTCCATCGCATCATGCAGAATGCGCACGATCAGAATCTCACCTTGATCCACACGGAAAAAGATCGAATGCCGCCCCTGACGGCGCTTCACACGAACACGCAAACTGAAGAGTCCTTTACTGATCTCCAGACGTTCGCGAACGCCTGCCACGTGCGGCCCGCCGAGCAACCGCTCGAGCGTGAGCGATAGCGCGTCCGAGTACCTTTCCGCCTGCACGGTACCAAAGGTGTTGTGGGTCCAAACGGCAATATCGCGAACGTCTCGCTCCGCAAGATCGGAGAGTCGAACGGACCAACCAGCGGCAGGTCTGCTCACTTGCGCCGGCCCGAAGCCTCGATCAGCGCCGAACGAGTCAGCGACCGAATATGCCGCTTGAGGGCGGCCCCCTTAAAAACCTTGGACCGTCCCGCGGCGATGTCCGCATCGCCCGCAGCGATCGCGCTCCGCAATGCTTCAACGCGGGCGCGGTCTTCCGCCTCTCGCTGCTCAACGAGCCGCACACCCTCGCGCAAGACTTCGCTAGCGTTCTGGTAGCGCCCGGAAGCGACAAGAGACTCGATTAGGTCCGCTTGCCTATCGGTCAGAACAATATTTCGCGTTGGCATACCGTTTGTTCTCGCACTCTCAGTTGGCATATTATGCCAATGACGCTCAACGCGCAATAGCAAGCCGCCCCAACGGACCCGCCCGGAAGATCAGTGCCTCAAAGCGTTACGCGAAAACGGGATGCTGCAAACGGCGCTTAACGCCCGGTGTCGGTGGGCCAGACACCCCACAGCCGGTCGCGCGTAACAAACCCGTCGTAACCGCGCGTGGAAACCTCGCACCATTCGCCTTCGCAGCCGGCCAACTCTGCGATCAACCCCGGCGCCGCCAATGCGACCGCGTCGGCCTCGCCGTCCGGCGCGCGCAGGATCGCGGTGTTGACGCGGCCCGTGAACATCACGCGCCGCCGGCCGTCCAGCATGACGGACTTGACCCAACCGGTTTGCCCCTCGACGTCGCGGATGCGCCGCCAGCTGTCGTACTCGGCGATGATTTCAACCGGCAGCCCCGGCCTCACATAGGTCCACAGCAAATTGTCTTCGAGCGACGGCCCGCGCCGGACGTTCACCCGCTGGGCCTTGATCGTCACCCACCGCGGCACCGGCATGCCGGTCGCCACGCTCGGCGGCGGGACAACCGTTGCGGCGGCAACGAGTTGGGGCTTGGGCGCGGGCAGCGGCGTGTCCGCCGCTACGACAGGCGCCAAAACCAGCCATGTGATGAGTGCCGCCCAGTTGCGCAAAGCCTGCCTCGTAACCGGTCCCTAAGAGGGGCGCCCGGCGCTCGTGCCGAAGGTAAGAATTGATGAGCAATATCAGCAGGTCGCCGCTTAACACTGCGTTACGGTGTGAAGAAAATTCGCAGGGGCCGCGAAGCCCTTTGAACCGGCCCGCACCCCTGCTAGAGAGTGGAAATGCCCGCCAAGAAACCCCTCGTCATCGTCACCCGCAAGCTGCCCGACGCGATCGAAACCCGGATGCGCGAACTCTTCGACGCGCGCCTGAACGTAGACGACACGCCAATGTCGCGCGATCAGTTGACCGAGGCGGTGCAGCAGGCGGACGTGTTGGTGCCCACGGTAACCGACAGGTTGGACTCGCGGATTTTGGCTCGTTCGGGCGAGCGGCTTCGGCTGATCGCGAACTTCGGCGCAGGTGTCGACAACATCGACCTCGAAACCGCCCGCCAGCGCGGCATCACGGTAACGAACACGCCGGGCGTGTTAACGGACGACACCGCCGACATCACGATGGCGCTGATTTTGGCCGTCCCCCGCCGCATGGTGGAAGGGTCCGGCGTCCTCGCGAAAGGCGACTTCAAAGGCTGGTCGCCAACGTGGATGCTGGGCCATCGCATCACGGGCAAGCGGCTCGGCATCGTCGGCATGGGCCGCATCGGCCAAGCGGTGGCGCGCCGCGCGAAGGCGTTCGGCCTGCAGATTCACTACAACAACCGCAAGCCCGTACCGAAGCCGGTCGAAGAAGAGCTGGAAGCGACGTACTGGGACAGCCTCGACCAAATGCTGGCCCGCATGGACATCGTCTCCGTCAACTGTCCGCACACGCCGGCGACCTATCACCTGCTCTCGGCCCGCCGTCTGAAGATGCTGAAGCCGACCGCCTACATCGTGAACACGGCACGCGGCGAGGTGATCGACGAGAACGCGCTCGCCCGCATGCTGGAAGCGAACGAATTGGCGGGCGCGGGCCTCGACGTCTTCGAGCACGAACCGGCGGTCAATCCAAAGCTTCTGAAGCTGAAGAACGTCGTGCTGCTGCCACACATGGGCTCGGCCACAATGGAAGGCCGCGTGGACATGGGCGAAAAGGTCATCATCAACATCAAGACCTTCGCCGACGGCCACAAACCGCCCGACCGCGTGCTCGCGGCGATGCTGTGACAGCACGGCCCAAAGTCCGCCTTCAGCCCAAACACGACGCGCGACTGAGATCGGGCGTGCCGTGGGTGTATTCGAACGAAATCGCCGCCATGAGCGCCGCAGTAAAGGCGCTAAAGCCCGGCACGCTCGTCGACCTCGTCGACACAAAGGACGCAAACCTCGGCACCGCCTACTTCAACCCGCACAGCCTGATCGCCGCGCGCGTTCTCTCGCGTGATGCCGGCGCAAAGATCGACGCGGCGTTCTTCCGCGACCGCTTCGACCGCGCCAGGGCCTTGCGCGACAAGCTGTTCGCGACACGCCACTACCGCTTGATCCACGCCGAAGCCGACGGCTGCCCGGGCCTCGTCATCGACCGCTTCGACGACGTCTTCGTCGTGCAGTCGGGCACCGCGGGCATGGACGCTCTCGAAGCGCATTGGATCGAAGCCCTCAAGAGCGAATTCAAGCCGCACGTGATCGTCGTCAAGAGCGACAGCCCGTCGCGCGCACATGAAGGCCTGAAAGACGATGTTCGCATCGCACACGGCGATCTTGGCACCGGCGTGCACGTCGAAGAGGCGGGCATCCGTCACACGGTCGACCCGATCAACGGCCAAAAAACCGGCTGGTTCTTCGACCAGCGCGACAACCGGGCGTTCCTGATCTCACTCGCGAAAGGCGCGACGGTGCTCGACGCCTTCAGCTACCTGGGAGCGTTCGGCCTCGGCGCGGCCAAAGCCGGCGCGAAGTCCGTCGTTCTCATGGACTCGTCGCAATCCGCGCTCGGCGCCGCCGCTGAGACGGGGCGTGCAAACAAACTCGACGCCGAGTTCCGCCGCTGCGACGTGCTGGAAGAACTGGAAGAAATCCGCCCCGCGGGCGAACGCTTCGACATCGTGTCCTGCGATCCTCCGCCGTTCGCGCGCTCCAAGAAAGATCTGGAATCCGGCGCCCGCGGCTACCGCAAACTCGCCCGCCTCGCGGCCCCGTTGGTGGCGCCTGGCGGTTTCCTATGTCTCGCCTCGTGCAGTCACGCGATCGACATGACCCGCTTTCAAACTGAATGCGCGCTAGGCCTTTCGCGAGCAGATCGCACAGGCCGCCTGATCCGTGTGGCAGGTGCGGCAAGCGACCATCCGGTGCACCCTATGCTGCCCGAAACCGCCTACCTCAAGTCGCTGACGTACCAACTCGATTGAGTGGCCCGAATGAAGCGTACCCGCCTCCTCCC
>JBJXEH010000150.1:0-3891 GCA_046153995.1 Micropepsaceae bacterium | reverse complement strand
CGGTGAGGATCGCGTCCCACGGGAAGTCGGGCGCGAAGGCTTTCAACGCGGCGCGGTTCTTGGCGTTGTAGTTCGCGTCGCGGTCGCGCAGTTTCTCGATCGGCCATTGCAGTTCGGCGATCTTCATCTCTGTCGCCATGATTGCATCGGCCGCAGCGGAGGGGTTCGCGTACTTCACCATCGTCAACATCTTTTCGATGTAGGCGCGGTAGGCGGCGCGCGTTTCGGCGAACTTGGCGTCCGGCTTTAGATAGTAGTCGCGGTCCGGCATGCCGAGGCCGGCCTGGAAGACGTTGACCGCATAGCGATCCGGGTTCTTTTCGTCGAGACCAATAAACAGCGCGACCGGCGAATTTGCGGGCATGCCCGGTTCGCCAATGAGAGACGCCAGATCCTCGTGCGTCTTCACGTTCGCGATCCGCGCGAGGTCGGCTTCGAAGGGCGCAAGGCCCAGTTGGTCGATCTTTCCGGTGTCGAGGTAGGAGCTGTAGTAGTCGGCTACCTTTTGCTCGACCGAACCGGCGCGGTTGCTTTGACGCGCGACGCTTTCGACGAGGTTCTTTACGTCGTCTTCCGACTTCGCAGCGAGTATGTTGAACGAGCCCCAGCGCGAACGGTCGGGCGGGATCGGCGTGTTCTTCATCCAGGTGCCGCCGACGTGACGGAAGAAGTCGTCGCCGGGCTTCACGGCTTTGTCCATCGCGGTGATGTCGAAGCCCCAGGCGCCGATCGTGGCGCCACCCTTGGCGAATGCGTTGAGCGCGAGTACGCCAGCAGTCAATGCGGTTCCGGCAAGTGCCAAGGCCGCCACAGTCATCTTGAGTTTCATGGAATCCTGTCCCCTTTGGAGAGGCGCCCGTTGTCGGCGAAGAACCGCATCTGACGCAACGGTTCCGGCGGCCGGTTTGGTTCACGATGCTGCGAGTTTCAGGGGGCAGCGGCGATGCCGCAGGCGTCAGGTGGTGCCTTGGAAAATGCCTGGTTTCTGGTACGAATCCGAAAGAAGGCAACGCCTCAAGCGAAACAAACGCTCAGGCGATAACAATCGGGGGATGACGCGTGCTCAGAATCATCGGCTGGGTGTTGGCGCTGGCGCTTATCTTGGCGGCTGCCTTCGGGTTCTATTGGTACGGCGCGCAGGAGGGCTGGTTCGGGTCTGAGCGTGATGCCGGTATCATCCAGGGCAAGCAGATTCCCGCTGCGGTTGTCGCTGGCCGTACGGCCGCGACGCAGGCGGTCGCGCCTGAGGGGTCGAACGACCAGATCTTGTTCGGCGATTTGCACGTGCATACGACGTTCTCCGCCGATGCGTTCCAGTTCTCGTTCCCGATCATCGGCGGGCCCGGCGTACATCCGGTCGCCGACGCCTGCGACTTCGCCCGTTATTGTTCGGCGCTCGACTTCTGGTCGATCACGGATCATGCGGAGACGATCACGCCGCTGCGCTGGCAGCGCACGAAGGATTCGATTCGCGCGTGTCAGAAGATTGCGGGCGACGGGCCGAACCCGGACCTGGTGTCGTTTGTCGGCTTCGAGTGGACGCAGGTCGGCCGCTTGCCGTCGGAGCACTACGGCCACAAGAACGTCATCTTCAAAGACCTGGACGATGAGAAGATCTCGGCGCGCGCCATCGGTGCGGGCGGCCTCGCTTCGACGACGCTGCGCACGGGCGGCGGCGTTCCACCGATCGTGCCGTTGCTCGATTTCGCGAACCGGCAGGTCTATTTCGACTTCAACAAGTTCTTGCGGCTCACGCAGGCGGTGCCGGATTGCGATCTGAAGACGCCGTCCGACAAGCTGTCGAAAGAGTGCTATGAGATCGCGACGACGCCGGGTGAGCTGACGAAGCGGCTGTTCGATCAGCAGAAGCTGAACCCGCTGATCATTCCGCACGGGTCTACCTGGGGCTTTTACACGCCGCCTAGCGTGACGTGGGACAAGGCGTTGCTTGCGGCGGAGCGGCCGGAACGGTTTCGGCTGGTCGAAATCTACTCGGGCCACGGCAACTCGGAAGAATACCGTCCGTGGAAGGACATCAACCCGAACCCGGACGGCGTGAGCGCGACGTGTGCGCAACCGATGGGCAACTACACGCCAAGCTGCTGGCGGGCGGGTGAGATTATCCGGGATCGTTGCTTGAAGGCTGGGACGGCTGCGGCGGACTGCGAGAAGCGCGCGGTGCAGGCGCGCGACGACTACGCGAATATGGGTGTCGCCGGGCACTTGGCCGTCGGCGGGGAGACGCCGGAGGATTGGCTGGATGCGGGGCAGTGCACCGACTGCTTCATGCCACCGTTCAACCATCGCGCGGGCAACGCCGTGCAGGCGGGTCTTGCGGCGTCGAACTTCGACGATCCGTCGGGTAAGGCGACGCGCTTCCAGTGGGGCTTCATCGGTTCGTCCGACAATCACCGCGCGCGGCCGGGGACTGGCTACAAGGCTGTCGACCGGCGGCAGAATACCGAAGCGAGCGGCCCGATCAGCGAGTTCTGGGCGAGCCGTCTGAGGCCCAAGGCGGGCGAGCCAGAACCGCAGTCGAAGCGTCTGTCGCGCGACGAGCTGACGACGATGGCGGGCTTTCAATTGACCGAGTTCGAGCGGCAGTCGTCGTTCTGGCTGGCCGGTGGACTTGCAGCCGTGCATGCGAGCGAGCGGTCGCGCGATGCGATTTGGGATTCGCTGCAGCGGCGCGAAGTCTATGCGACGTCGGGGCCGCGCATTCTGCTGTGGTTCCATGCGGTGGATGCGCAGGGCAACAAGATTGCGATGGGCGGGCGTGGGGCGACGGACACGGCGCCGACGTTCGAAGTGCGCGCGGTCGGTGCGTTCAAGCAGAAGCCCGGGTGCCCCGACTTTGCGAAGTCGGGCCTCGACGAGAAGCGGATCAAAACGATCTGCTCCGGCGAGTGCTACAATCCGTCGGACGAGCGGCGGAAGATCACGCGGATCGAGGTCGTGAAGGTGCGGCCGCAGATGAAGGCGGGTGAGGCGCTCTCCGATCTCATCGAGGACCGCTATCTGGTGCACACGTGTAAGCCGGATGCGAACGGCGGGTGCACGTTCTCGTTCGTCGATCCCGAATACACGAAGGGGCGCCGCGACGCGCTCTATTACGTGAAAGCGATCCAAGAGGCTGAGCCCACGATCAATGCCGAGCCCGTAAAGTGCGAGCGCGACGGCAACGGCAAGTGCATCAAGGCGACGCTTTGCTACGGCGACTATCGCTCCGGCGAAGATGCGTGCACGTCGCCGTCCGAGCATCGCGCGTGGTCCTCGCCGATCTATCTCGACTATGGCGTGGCGGCAGCTCCGGCTCCGGTTCAGCCGGTGCCTGTTGCACCTGGCGGCAGCGGTGGCTGAGACGACGACGAGTTATCTGCTGATCGCGGCGGCGGCTTTGGGGCTTGGCGCCGCGATGTGGTCGGCGCTTGGCGTCAGCGAGACGGTCGCGAAATACGACGACGCGATTGCGGTCGTGGATGGCGTGCCGATCCCGCGCAGCGTCTATGAGAGCGCGATCGAGGGGCTGGCGTCGGCGAAGCGCACGCCGCTGACGGACGAGGAGCGGCGCGAGGCGCTGAACCGCATCATCGACGAGGAGTTGTTGCTCAGGCGGGCGATGAAGTTGGGGTTGCCGGAGTCCGACCCGCCGTCGCGCAAAGCGCTGGTCAACGCGATGTTGCAGTTGTCCGTTGCCGATGCTGCGAAGCTGGAGCCGACTGACGAGGAGTTGCGCGCGTTCTATACCGAGCGGCCGAAATTGATTGCGCCGCAGCCGCTGCTCACCGTGCGTGCGGCGTCGTTCGACAATACGGATGGGCCAAGAATTCAGCGGCTGCAGGCGGCTCTCGCTGCGGGTCAAGCGTTCGAGGCCAGCGTGCGGGCTGCGGG
>JBJXEH010000149.1:0-14846 GCA_046153995.1 Micropepsaceae bacterium | reverse complement strand
ACCGTCGTCACGCGCGATACGGCGGACTTCGCGCCGATGGGGGTGCAGTTGCTCAATCCGTGGTTGGCCCCGGCACCCTAGAGCTTCTGTGCGCGCGTCACAAACGCTGCGCGTTCCAGGAGTGATGGGATCGCTGTTCATCGGCGACACTGTCCCTCATCCGTCACCGCGAGCCTGAAGGCCCGCGGCGCCACCTTCTCCCATCATTCGATGGGAGAAGGGCAATCCAGTTATAGAAATTTGTAGATTGCATTGCCCTTCTCCCGCGAATAGCGGGAGAAGGTGGCGCGGCGCGTAGCGCCGTGACGGATGAGGGACAGCGCTGGTTAAGTTCCCAGGCTATTCCGGGGACATGTAAAAAAATATCAGCCTAATGACGGGTGAAAGCCGGCTCGCGTCCGGTCACGGCAACCATAATCGACGCGATGATATAGAGGATCGCTGTCAGCACGACGATGCGGGCAAATAGGAACATGAAGGCCATCGTCACTGTGTGATCGGTGATGATGGCGCCGGCGAGAATGTCGACCGTATCGTTGCCCCTGGCCCCCACAAGATCCAGGAGCCACTGACGCGTGCCGCGTGCGCTCTCGATGACACCGGCCAAAGCCTCGGGAGAGTAGAGCAGCGAGAAGATGACGAGTATCCATGCGATGATGACGCTCACGACGCTGCGCCAAGTCTGCGCCAATAACTTCACAAGCATGGGATCGCTCCACCAAAGATAAAGGTCGAGCCCCTCGCCCGACGCCTGATGGTGCGAGCGGGGGGCGGCCAAAGTCAACGCGCTTCCTCAAGGTGCCCCTCATGCTCATGCGTCCGCCTCCGCCAAGGCTTCGGCGGGCACCCGCAGTCCTAGGGAAAGTGCCTCCTCGCGCAGACCGGTGCCTTACGACCTACAAGTCGCCCGAGTTTTGGGACCGCTGTGGCGCTCTTTTTCCTTGCTTTAGTTCTTGTTTTGTTCTATTTTACAGGCGCATGATGAAAGCTGATGATGCGATGAAAACCGCAGATAGACGCCGTGTGCTGGCCAAACCGGGATTTCACGGCGCTCGGGCGGGTTTTCGCCCCCTAACTTTGGGGTACATGGGGTTGTTCGCTCAAATTTTGACCGGGTATCCCCCCGGTGCCCGAGTTTCAGGGTCCGCGCCGCCTTCCGAGAGCCGGTTGCAGCGCGCGGCGCTCGCCCGGGGCGCCAACCTGCGGGGGCCAGCCGGGGCTGTTTTGAGCGGGGAGCGAGTGGCGGATTTGCTTAGGAGATGGGGACACCATTACCTGTCGCCGTATCGTATCCGTTGGCTTTCACGCTTGCTTTGGCCGTTTCGACAACTGTCTAGAACGGATGACCAGGTAGGCTCCGAACGCCGTCGCGACGCCGGGCGCGAACGACAACGGAATTGCGACCCAGCCGTGGCGGATACCCAGTGCGCTTCGTTCGTAGAACACCCACGCGATCAAGATGAGCCCGCATATGATTGTGTCGAGCGAATAGCCCGAGGCGTAGGGGTTCACGAAGCCGGCGGCGAAGGCGCCAATTATGTCACCGCTTTCCATCAAGGGCGGGATGACGATGATGGCGAAGGCGGCGGCGAACGCAACGCCCAGGAAGGCAACCGTCACTTCGAAGGCTGTTCTGGTCATTCTTATTCTCCTGCGCGATGCTGTACGTTACGCGCTGACACTCGCCGATATGAGCAAACCAAACAAGGAGCCCCAGATGTCCGGCACTCCAACCACAGGCGCCTTCGCCATCGTACCGAGCAATGACTTGGCGGCGGCGGTTCCGTTTTGGGAGCGGTTGGGTTTTTCGCGCGCCGGCGGCGACCATCAGTATTTCATCATGACGGGATGGGGGTGCGAGGTGCATCTGACGCAAGCGGGCGAGGGGCCTTGGCGTGTGCCTTCTTCGCACAATCCGTTCGGTGTTTTCATCCGCACGCCCGATGTCGATGCGATCGCTGCGCGTGTCGATGATCTCATCATCCGTCCCGGCGGTGTTCTCCGGCATCGCGAATGGGGCCTTTATGAAGTGGGCATTGCGGGGCCCGATGGGCTCTTGGTGCGCATCGGTTGGCCGTCATCGCTGATCAAGGGGCGTTAGGTGGGAGCGTAGGTCAGCCTGACGGGGTGCCGCCCAATTGTTGGCGGCTGGCGGCGCGATTCGTGTATTGGCGGCGCATCGCCTATGGTTGCGTTCGATTATTGTCGCCGGACGCGAAAGGTCCGGCCTGTTCAGCAACTCAAATTGGCATGTTTGTACGGGTCGCGCACTTTTGCGCGCGGCCCCAAGCAATGCCCTCTGCCAAAGTCCCGCGGGCTGCGGGTGTGCGTGCGCGCTCTCCGCGCGTGCGCCGATCGCGCCTCGCGGGCGGCGGCGATCGAGCCGAAAGAGCCTTCGCGCGCGTGTTGCGCCGGGCGCCGGTTCGGTCGCCGCCTCTCATTTCTCGAACGCTCTCAGGAGATTGCACGTGACCGACATCACCGACCGCGAGCGCCGCTTCAAGATTGGCGCCGTCGTGAATCTGATTGCCGACAAGTATCATCGCGGGACGCCCGACGGCATCTACAAGGTCGCGAGCCTGATGCCGGCGGAAGGGCAGGAGTATCAATACCGCATCAAGGATACGCGCACCGGCAACGTGTTCGTCGTGCGCGAGAGCCAGTTGCGCTGATGTTGGAGATGCCCCGCCAGGCGTCTGTTCGTCATACTCGCACCAACAGCGCTACGTTGACGTTCGTGCGCAATTCGAAGCCGAGTTGCTCGTAGAGGCGGACTGCGGGCGTGTTGCTGGCGTAGGCGTGGAGGATTGGCGTTTCACCGCGGCTTAGGATTTGCGTCGCGACGATGCGCGAGAGCAGCCCCGCGTAGCCCTTGCCACGGTGGGCGGGGTCGGTGCAGACGGCGCTGACCTCCGTGTAGCCGGGCAGTTTCATGCGTTCGCCGGCCATCGCGACGAGGCGGCCGTCCACCTTCACGCCCCAGAAGGTTCCAAGTTCGTGTGTGCGGGCGAAGAATGGGCCCGGCTGCGTCGCGGTTGCTAGCGCGAGCATCGCGGGGGCGTCTGTTGCGGTGAGGCGTTCGACCGGCGGCGTGGGGTCGAGCGGCTCGATGTTATGCGCCACCATTTGTACGCCGAGCATCGTCATCTGCACCGTCGTGCCCGCCGGCACCGGGATGTCGCCCACTTGCAGGAGAACGGCGGGGCCATGATTGCGCACGAGATCGGCGAGCGCAGCCAGTGCATCCGGCGCGTCGTCGCATGTTGCTGCGAACAATCCGACTTCCGGCATGAATCGGCGGGCGCGCTCGCCGCCTATGGCATAGGTGGATTGGTGCTGGTTCAGCGCGTGCCAGATGGGGCGGTCGAGGAAGTGAGCGAGTTTGGCCATGGTGCCTTGGAACGTGCAGTGTCCGGTGTGGTGCGATCAAACTGTAACAAGCAATCGAGTGAGGATGGCGGCAATGAAGGTTGCGATCTACGGTATCAAGAATTGCGACACGATGAAGAAGGCCCGCGCGTGGCTCGACGCGCACAAGGTTGCCTACGCGTTCCACGACTACAAAGCGGACGGGATCGCGCGGGCGGCTCTCGAGCGGTGGGTGAGCCAGGCCGGTTGGGAGGTTTTGCTCAATCGCGCGGGGACGACGTTTCGCGCCCTGCCGGACGCGAAGAAAGAGGGCTTGAACGAGAAGGCCGCGATCGCGCTGATGCTCGAGCAACCGTCGATGATCAAGCGGCCCGTGCTTGAAGCCGGCGCGACGTTGTTGGTCGGGTTTAAGCCTGGCGCTTACGCTGCGGCGTTCGAGTGAGTAGCCAAGCGCTCAACAAAAAAGGGCCGCTAAGTTGCGGCCCTAAGCGTACTTAAGAGGAGGAACGCTCGTTAGTTCAGCAAGAAGTCGAAGCGCAGGGTCACGCTTTGGTCGCGCTCGTCGTCGCGCGGCAGCGTGCTCTGCTGAAGCATCGGGTTGTTGAACTGTTCGGAGTAGCGGTACTCAAGGCCCAAGGTCATCGACGGTGTGAACGAGTAGGTCACGCCGGCCATGCCTTGATACGCGAACGTGCCGCGCGGCACCGCTTCGTTCAGAAGCAACGGCTCATCGCCCAGGTTCGTCTTCCCAAAGCCGCCGCCAACATACGTGTCGAGCGACCAACCCGGCGAATAAACATAGTAGCCGTTCGCGGTGATCGATTCGGCGCCGTCGTCGAGCAGCGGAACCGAGAGGCCCGCTGCGATCGGTGCGATGCCGGTGTCGGCGCCCAGACCCGAATGCAAACCTACGAAGAAGCCGCCTTTCTTCTGCGGCTCGTTCGCTTTCGCGGTCATGCCGAGATCGGCGTAGATCGAGGAGACGATACGGTCGGCGGTCGACTCATCGGCGAGCGCGGGCGTCGATGCCGTGAAGGCACCCGCCGCTGCAACCGCCAGTATGGTCATCGCACGCTTCATCGTGCTTTAGCCCCGTTGTTTAAGCTCTTGAGCCCCGTCGGACTTGCGTCCCCGCTGTTGAGCCTTTCGTCCCGCGTAATGTCGAATGACTCGTCCTTAATCGCAATTGTCGCGGGGAAAGATTGTCGAACCCTTGCAGAGAAGACACACGGTATTGCGTTGTGACATAGCGAGCACACCTAGAAGTAGCGGGGCGTCTCGAATTTCCTGCCGCGCCAGAGTTGCGGCAGGTGTGGAAATCTCTGCGTTTGCGCGAGAAAATTGGTTACCGGACAGGGTGTTTTTCGCGCGCTCGGCAGCCGAGTTTAGGTCCCTGATTACGCCTGTTGCACGCGGGATTTGGGCGCGCGGGTGCGTCAGAATCAGCGGTGCCCAGCGTCTCGTTAAGAACTTGGTAACTTCTTCGGCTTGCACGCCCGGTCAAATCAGGGGTGCTCGCGGCTGCTTTTCGAATCGGACGATTCGCCCAATTCGTTTGCGGAAAGTGGAATTGCGACCCCTGGGCAACATGGCTAATGTCCCGCGCTCAAATCCAGCCGACGGCGGCCGTTTCCGCCCTCTTTAAGGCACTCAGTGAGCGACGCTTTCCAAGAAGTCGAAGAGGAATATCGCCAACAGCAAATGGCGAAATTCTGGGAGAAATACCGCGTTCCGGTGATCGGTGCGGCGGCCGCCCTGGTGTTGGGTGTGGCCGGTTTTCAAGCCTGGTCTTACTGGAACGGGCAGAAGGTCGAACAATCTTCGCGAGAGATGGAGGCTGTCGGCGATCTGCTGCGCAAACCGGGTGCCGAGAAAGAAGCGGCAGACAGGCTCGCTAAGCTCGCGGCATCGGGCACATCGGGATATGCGGTGCTTGCGAAGTTGCAAGAGGCGGCGTTGCGCGCGCAGCAGGGTGATGTGAAGGCCGCGATTGCGGTCTATGACAGCGTCGCCAAGAGCGAAAGCTCCCCGCTGTTTCGCGACTTCGCGATCGTGCGCGCGTCGGTGTTCTTGGTCGAGCTTGAGAGCGACGACACGGTGAAGCCGCGGCTGACGCCGGTTGCGAACGGCAGCGGCCCTTGGGCGATCCAAGCCAAAGAGCTTCTGGCGTACGCTTCGTGGCGCGCGGGCAAGACAGATGAAGCGCGCGCCCTTTACGAGAGCATCGAGAAAGCCGAGGGTGCCCCAGCTGGCAACAAACGGCGGGCCGTCGAAATGCTGGCGCTTATCCGCACCGGATTGCAGTTCTCCGACATCAAAGGACCCGCGTCTTCCCTCCTGCTGCCGCAGCCAGGCACGACCGACGGGCCGTTGCTGCTACAACCGCCGGGACCGGCGCCGAGCTCCCTGCTCGGCCCCGACCCGGTCATGCCGCCGCCCTCAACCCCAACGCCACAGTAGAGCGAGATTTCAGATGACGATCCGCCTTTCCCCCTCATCGATGGCGGCTCTCGGCCTCATCGCGCTTTCGCTCGGCGCCTGCGAAACGCTGGACCAGTTCATCACGCCAGGCACGAAGATCGAGGTGAAAGGCGAGCGCGTTTCCGTGCTGCCCACGTCGTCTGCGATCGATGCCGACCCGAAGCTGAAGAACGATCCCGTCGTGCTACCGAAGCCGGTGGTCAACGCGGAGTGGCCGCAGCCCGGCGGCTATGCCGACAACGTCATGCACCACCTTTCGGCCGTCGGTAAGCTCAAGCGGGACTGGAGTTCCAGCATCGGAATCGGCTCGTCGTCCGACACGCGGTTGACTGCGTCGCCGGTCGTGGCGGCCGGCAAGATTTACGTGCTCGATGCCGAGGTGAAGGTCTCAGCTTACGACGCCAAAAGCGGCGACCGTTTGTGGCGCGTCGATCTCACGCCCGAGGACGAAGACGCCGAAGAAGGTTTCGGCGGTGGCGTCGCGGTCGATGGCGACAGGGTTTTCGTGTCCACCGGCTTTGGTTTTGTGGCCGCGTTGAATGCGAAGAACGGGCGCGAGATTTGGCGGCGGTCGGCGACCGTGCCGTTTCGTGCCGCACCGGTGGTCAATGGCGGACGCGTGTTTGTTGCCACGCAAGAGAACCAGTTGATGGCGCTCGCCGAAGACGACGGCCGGGTGCTTTGGGATCACCGCGGCATTGCGGAATCGGCCGGCATTTTGGGCTCGAACAGCGTTGCCGTTTCGGGCGATCTGGTCGTCGTGCCTTATACGTCGGGCGAATTGTTCGCACTGAACGTGCGCAACGGGCGGCCGGTGTGGAGCGATACACTGGCGCGTTCGGGCGGGCTGACGCCACTGTCATCGCTTGCCGACATATCGGGCCGCCCGGTGATCGACCGCGGCCTCGTGTTCGCGAATAGCCATGCGGGCCGCTTGGTTGCGATCGATATGCGGAGTGGCGAACGTGCTTGGACGATCGATGTCGGCGGCACGCAGCGCCCGTGGGTCGTTGGCGACTACGTGTACGTCATCACCGACAACGCGCAGGTGTTGTGCGTGCGGCGCACCGATGGGCGCATCCGCTGGATCCACAAACTCGACGCCTACCGCGATCCGGAAGGCCGGCGCGGTGCGATCGCATGGTCGGGGCCGGTGCTGGTGTCGGACCGTCTGATCGCGGTGTCGTCGGAAGGCTATGCGGTCTCCATGTCGCCCTATACCGGCGAGGTGTTGGGCCAGATCGACATCCCGGACAAAGCGTTCATTGCGCCGATTGTCGCGAACAACACGGTCTATGTGTTGACAGATGACGCGAGGCTGACGGCGCTTCGCTGAAGCGCCGCCCTCGATTGAGCCAATGCCGTTCACTGTCGCGATTGCCGGACGCCCCAATGTGGGCAAGTCGACGCTGTTCAACCGGCTGACGCGTAGTCACGCCGCCATCGTGGACGATACGCCCGGCGTCACGCGCGATTGGCGCGAGGCCCAAGTGCAGTTGCTCGACCTCTCATTCCGCTTGCTCGACACCGCGGGGCTGGATGAGGCCAAGAGCGACGATCTTGGTGCACGGATTCAAAAGCAGACGGTCGCGGCTATCGAGCAGGCCGATGCGCTGCTCTTCGTGATCGACGGGCGCGAGGGGATCACGGCGGGCGACAAAGATGTGGCGAAGCTGCTCCGCCGGTCGGGCAGGCCGATCATCCTCGCCGTCAACAAGTCCGATACGCGCGAAGCCGTAGCAACCGCGTCTGAGGCCGAGCGTTTGGGCTTCGGCGAGCCGGTGGAGTTGTCGGCAGCGCATGGACGCGGGCTCGACGATCTTTATCGCGCGTTGATCGCGATCGCACCGGATGAGGCGCGCGACGAGACGGAGGAAGATGCCGAGCGTTCGCTCACCATTGCGATCACCGGGCGGCCGAATGCGGGTAAGTCCACGTTGCTCAACCGCTTGATCGGCAAGGAACGCTCGATCACGGGTCCGGAAGCCGGGATCACGCGTGATGCCGTCATCGCCGAATGGGTTTGGGATGGGCGCAAGGTGAAGCTTGTCGACACAGCGGGCTTGCGGCGCAAGGCGAAGGTTTCTGAGGATTTGGAGAAGCTCTCGGTCGCAGACGCGATCGATGAGATCAAGATGGCGGAGGTCGTGATCCTGGTCATCGACGCGGACATTCCGTTCGAGACGCAAGATTTGCAGATCGCCGACCTGATCGAGCGCGAGGGGCGGGTGATGGTCGTCGCCGTCAACAAGTGGGACCTCGTCGAGGACAAGGCGAAGCGGTTGAAGACGTTGAAAGCGCGCGTCGACGAATTGCTGCCGCAATGGAAGGGCGTGCCGATCGTTGCGATTTCGGCGTTGTCGGGCGAGGGCATCGATCGCTTGATGCCAGCCATCGTCAGGCAGCACGAAATTTGGAACAAGCGGATTACGACGAACAAGCTGAACGACTGGCTTGCCATGATGATCGAACAGCACTCGCCGCCCGCGCCGAAGGGCCGGCGTATCAAGATCCGCTACATCACGCAGGCGCGCACGCGGCCGCCGACGTTTGCGATTTCGTCGAGCCAGGCGGGCGAACTGCCCGGTGACTACGGGCGCTACCTCGTCAACGGCTTGCGGGAGCATTTCGGCTTCACCGGCGTGCCGATCCGGATGAAGGTGAAGGCGGGGTCGAACCCGTTCGATAAGGGGCGCAGGCCGTAGGCGAACGGCCGTGTGGCCAATTGCTGCGTGTGTTCTGCAACCTTCTTTCCATGGCTGACAGCGCCGGGAATTTGGTTTTACTCTGGTCCCTCTTTGTTGTTTTGAGGGTTGGACCATGACCGTTCGTGCAGCCGCATTGATGACGACCGCTTTGTTCTTGGCGCCGGTGGCGCTTGCCGATGTGCTCCCGCCGAAGCCCGAGCCTGCGGTGCCGGCAGCGCCCGCTACGGCGCCTGCTGCACCCGGCACGGGAAGTGAGGGTGTTGGTGGACAAGTCACGCCGGAGACGGCGGGCGATCCTGCGGCGGCACCTGGAGAAGGTGCGAAGGTGGAACCGCCGAACCCGCGCGAGATCGCTGCGAACAGTTTGGTGCAACGCGACGGCACGCATGAGCTGCCGGGCGGAAAGGCGCGCATCGTCATTGCCGAAGGGTTTGCGTTCCTCGATGCGGCCGACACGAAGAGGCTATTGACCGACGTTTGGGGCAACCCGCCGAGCGTGGGTGCGCAGGCGCTCGGCGCGATTGTCCCTAAGGGCGTGAGCCCGTTTGCCGAAGAAAGTTGGGCGGCGATCATCACCTATGAAGACGAAGGCCACGTTGCGGACGACGATGCGGCGGCGATCAACTACACCGACCTGATGAAGGAGATGCAGGACGGCACAGCGGAAGAAAACAAAGAGCGGGAGAAGGCGGGCTACGGCACCGTCGCGCTCGTCGGCTGGGCGCAGGAGCCGAAGTACGACAAGGCCGAGCACAAGCTCTATTGGGCGAAGCACCTGAAGTTCAGCGGGGAACAGGGAGACGATACGCTGAACTATTCGATCCGGGCGTTGGGTCGCGAGGGCGTGCTCCAGGTCAACGTCATCGGCGGCATGAAGCAACTGAAGGACATCAACGACAAGGCGCCGGCCATGCTTTCTATGGTGTCGTTCACCGAAGGCAACCGCTACGCGGACTACAAGGAAGGCGACAAGCTTGCCGCCTATGGCTTGGCCGGATTGATCGCGGGCGGCGTTGCGGCGAAGGCGGGGCTGTTCAAGCTGCTGCTGGCGTCGTGGAAGTTCATCGCGATCGGCGTTATCGCCGTGGCGGGCGTCGCGTGGCGGTTCCTCGGCGGGATGTTCGCGCGCAAATCGGACGACGGAGCGCAGTCATGACGCTCACCGGCGGCTGCCATTGCGGCGCCATTCGTTATCAGGCGGAGGGTGAGGCTCTGACGCACGCGCTTTGCCATTGCGTCGATTGCCGGCGTCATGCAGGTGCGCCCATGGTCGGGTGGACCATGTATCCCGACAGCGCCGTGAAGGTGACGAAGGGTGCGCCCAAGGTCTACAAGTCGTCGGAGCATGGGCGGCGTTCATTTTGTCCCGATTGCGGGACGGGATTGTTCTTCACGAACGCGCAGGTTCTGCCTGGCATCATCGATATCCAAAGCGCGACCTACGACGATCCTGCTGCGGTGCCGGCACAGGCGCATATTCAGGTGGCGGATCGCATTCCGTGGATGGCGAGGGCGCACGAGTTGCCCGCATTCGACCGGTATCCGCCGCAAGAATAGCTGACCGAGCGTGCAGTGTGCGATCACGCGGATGTCAGTCGACATGCACGCGGCGGTCTGGTCATTGCGGGGACGCCTTTGAACTGACCGAACGGCCCCCGTGATGACATCGAACCTGTGCGTCGGCATCGTTGCGTTGATCGCGTTTTCGCTTTGCGCTTCGTCTGCAACGGCGGCCGATCTTGCGGCGCCGGGCCGCGTTTCCGACCGAATTGTGTCCGATCTCGTTGCGACGAATGGCGTCCCGGGCATGGGAGCTGCGGTCTGGATCGACGGGCGAGTCGTGTGGACCGGCTCTGCGGGATTGCGCGATATCGAGCGCGGGTTGCCGGTCGATGGCAACACGATCTTCCGGCTTGCCAGCGTATCGAAAGTCGTCGCAGCGACCGCGGCGGCGCGGCTCGTGCAAGAAGGTAAGCTCGACCCGGATGTGCCGGTGATTTCAATGATGCCGCTTCTGCGGTCCGATTGGTCGAAGATAACGACGCGGCATTTGGCAGCGCACATCTCCGGTTTGCCGCATTATCAAGACGCCGACGACGACCGGGGCCGCGTGCACTATGCGACCGTCGATGATGCGGTTCGGATTTTCGCGAAGCGCGACTTGTTGTTCGCGCCGGGGACTCAATACAGCTACTCGTCGTGGGGTTACACGCTGCTCAGCGCGGTCGTCGAACGCCGGGCAGGCCAGCCGTTCCTGGACTATGTGACGAAGACGCTTACGCCTGATCTGGTGATTGAACCGGACGCCACGAACAGCGGGAATCCGAACGCGTCAAAGGCCTACGAATTCGAGAACAGCGTACCACGGCCTGCGCCGGCGCATGACTTCAGCTACACGTGGGCCGGCGGTGGGCTTGGCGCAACGCCGTCCGCCATCGCGACGTTCGGCGGGCGGGCGATGAGCGGCACCTTGGTTTCGCCCGGGACGTTCGCGTGGATGACGGCGCCTGCGCGCCTGACCGGCGGCACGGAGGTGAAGGACGAGGACTACACAGTGGGTTTCGGTTGGCGCGGCGCGCGCGATCTCGATGGTGAGCGTATCGTGCACCACGCGGGCGTGACGAACGGCGCGCGCAGTGCGCTGGTCTTGTGGCCGGAGCGCCGGGTAGCAGTGAGCTTGCTCTCGAATGCGCTGTGGGTGTCGTCGATCGAGCAGTCGGCGATGATGCTGGCCGCGCCGTTCAAGCCGGTGCCGCCAGGGCTCGTTTCGGCTGCGTGCCCAGTGTCGGCGACGCGCTATGAAGGGCAATACGGTGATGTGATCGTGCGCGGCGCTGCTCGGTTCTCGTCGGCCGACGGGATTTGCTCGGGCGAAATCTCGGCCGATGCGCCGTTTCGTAAGGTGTTCGACGCGTTCCCGCAGAAGGACGCGACGTCGCTGCGTGTCGTGGGCATCGATGCGACCGGCGGTCTGTCGCGGGCAGCGCTCGTGACGCCGATCGGCGCCTACGACTTGCGTGCGCAGCCGCACGGCGTTCATCGTGCCGCCTTTAGCGCGAAGCGTTCGGTGACGTTGCGGTTCTTCTGAACCTGCCTCAGCGCTTAAACGCCATGCCTTCGCCGTTGCGGGTTTCGGCGGGCATGGCTAGCTCGATGAGTTGGGCGGCGACTGCTTCAGGTGACGGAAGCGTCTGAGGGTCTTCGCCGGGTACGGCTTTCGCGCGCATCACGGTGCGTGTGGGGCCGGGGTTGAAGAGGTTTACGCGCACCTTGGTTGACGCACATTCTGCCGCGTAGGTGAGGACGAGCGCGTCGAGTGCCGCTTTGCTGGCGGCGTAGGTGCCCCAATAGGCGCGCGGGTTTCTGGCGACGCCCGAGGTCACGAAGACGGCGCGGCCGGCGTCGCTCGCTTTCAGAAGCGGATCGAAGAATTGGATCAGGCGCAGGTTCGCGTTGACGTTGATGTCGAACGCTTCGAGCCAGTCCTTTGGGTTCACGTTTGTGACGGGCGTTAGCCCCTGAAGCACGGCGGCGTTGCCGATTAGGATGTCGAGCTTTTTCCAGCGTTCGGCTACCGCCCCTGCGAGGCGTGGGAAGGCGGGGCCGTCTTTCAGGTCGAGTGGGACCAGCGTCGCGGCGCCGCCCGCGCGTTTGATTTCGTCGTCGAGTTCTTCGAGGCCGCCGACCGTGCGCGCGACAGCGATCACGTGTGCGCCTTCGTTGGCGAGTGCGAGCGCGGTTGCGCGGCCGATGCCGCGAGACGCGCCGGTGACGAGGGCGATGCGGTTGGCTAGGCGCGCGCTCACAAAAAACACCCGTCATGGCCGGGCTTGAGCCGGCCACCCAAGGTCGCAAGCATGCTGCTACGATTATCTGTCAGGTCTTTGCACATTCTTTTTTGATCATCCACCCGTGCGTGTTGCCCTGGGTGGCCGGGTCAAGCCCGGCCATGACGATTTAATCTAGGGACAGTTTAATCATACCGCTAGCAAAGAAAGCTGTGCGTTTTCGACGGTGCTGTCGCGGTCGGTCAGTGCTGTTGGATAGTCGCCGGTGAGACACGCATCGCAGAAGCGGGTGTTGGCGCCGTCGCGGCGGCTTTGGCGGAGTGCGCGGTAGAGGCCGTTGATCGAGATGAAGTGGAGCGAATCCGCGCCGATGAAGCGGCACATCTCGGCGACTGTGTAATTCGCGGCGAGCAGGTTCTTTTTCTCAGGCGTGTCGACGCCGTAGAAGCAGGGGTCGGTCATCGGCGGGCTGGCGATGCGGAAGTGCACTTCGGCGGCGCCTGCGTCGCGCACCATCTTGATGATTTTCTTGGAGGTCGTGCCACGGACGATGGAATCGTCCACCAGAACGACGCGCTTGCCTTTGATGCGGTCGCGGTTCGCGTTGTGCTTCAGGCGGACGCCGAGGTTGCGGATGTGGTCGGTCGGTTCGATGAACGTGCGGCCCACATAGTGGTTGCGGATGATGCCGAGTTCGAACGGAATCTTCGACGCTTCCGCGTAACCGATCGCACCGGGGACGCCTGAGTCCGGCACCGGCACGACCATGTCGGCTTCGACGGGAGCTTCGCGGGCGAGTTCGGATCCGATGGACTTGCGCACGTCGTAGACGCCTAGACCGTCGATGATGCTGTCGGGTCTGGCGAAGTAGATGTGCTCGAAGATGCAGAAGCGTTGGCGTTGCGGCGGGAACGGCTTGTAGGACTCGAGCTTCTCGCCTTCGTCGGAGATGACGACGACTTCGCCCGGCTTCACGTCGCGCACGTAGTCGGCGCCGATGATGTCGAGTGCGCAGGTTTCGGACGCGAGCACATAGGCGTCGTCGAGTTTGCCGATGACGAGTGGGCGGACGCCCAATGGGTCGCGCACGCCGATCAGTTTTTTGCGGGTGAGGCAGACGAGCGAGTAGGCGCCTTCGATCTGCTTCAGTGCATCGACCAGGCGATCGACGATTTTTTCGTATTTCGAGGTGGCGATGAGATGGACGATGCACTCAGTGTCCGAGGTCGAGTAAAAGATCGAACCTTTCGAGACCAACTGTTTGCGCAGCGCTACCGCATTCGTGAGGTTACCGTTGTGGGCGACCGCAATGCCGCCGTTGGCGACGTCGGCGAAGAACGGTTGGATATTGCGATTGAGCGTGCCGCCGGTTGTCGAGTAGCGGACGTGGCCGATGGCGTTCTGGCCCTTAAGCTTTGGCACCGGACCGCCGACCGAAAATTTGTCGCCGACGAGGCCTTCTTGGCGTTCGAGGTAGAACTGTTCGCCGTCGGTGGCGACGACGCCGGCCGCTTCCTGGCCGCGGTGCTGGAGCGCGTGCAGGCCTAAGACAACGAACGCGGCTGCGTCGGGTTTGCCCCAGATGCCGAAGATTCCGCACTCCTCACGCAGCCTGTCGTCCGCGAAAGGGTTCGTCGAGATGTTCTCGTCCATCACTCTTTCGAGGTGGATTTTACGAGCTCATCCAAGGCGCGGCGCTGGCCCGCGCTGTAAGATGTGCTCTTGTCCCCACCACCGCCTTCGTTGGAGTTGCCGGTGTTTTCGTCAGCGGCCGGCGGTTTTTGTGCCGGTTCCGCGCTTGATATCGTCGTCGGTTGCGTTTCCTCAAGACCTGCGTCTGCGGCCGGTTCTTGTGCGTCTTTTTTCTTCTTGTCGCCGAGCGACAGAATGACTTCCGCCGTACCCCGAACGACCGGGAGCATGCGCGCTTCGCGCACCCAGCCGGGATGATTTTCTTCCGACGCGAGCGAGGTGAACACGACGTAGCCCAAGCCCACGACGAGAAGACCGCGCGCGAGCCCGAACACGAAGCCAAGCGAACGGTCGAGCGGGCCCGCGCTGCTTTCGCGAACGAGTTCCGACAGGCGGAAGCTCATGAACGAGGCCGGGATCAGGATCAGAAAGAACACGCCGACAAGCGCCAAGATGTCGGCGAGGATTTGGATGTCGATCAGCGCGCGGGCGAACGGTTTTGTCACCGGCCAGAAGAACACGGCGGCAAGTGCTGCGATCAGCCACGAACTGACGGAGAGAGTTTCTTTGAGGAAGCCGCGATACGCCGCGATCAGGCCGGAGAGGAGCAATACCCCCAGCACAACGTAATCGACGATTGTCAGCTCGCTCTCCATGGGCTCCGGACACCTATCAGCTATGGTGTCGACCTTTTGGGTTAATGAAGCGTTTTCAACAGGGCAATCAGGGCTGCAACGGTCGGTACTGGCGTGACTTCTAGTCCCTTCGGCGGGGAAACACCCGGCGGCACAAAGGCGCGCTTGAAGCC
>JBJXEH010000148.1:0-2735 GCA_046153995.1 Micropepsaceae bacterium | reverse complement strand
ACGGGCCTGCACTTCGACGACGTGCGCAAGCTGCTCGACGTGCTGCACGAACTCGTCGAACAGGGCAACACGGTGGTGGTGATCGAGCACAATCTCGAAGTCATCAAAACCGCCGACTGGATTCTGGACTTAGGACCCGAAGGCGGCGATGGCGGCGGCGAGATCGTGGCGGCGGGCACACCGGAAGAGGTTGCGAAAGTCGCGCGTAGCTATACGGGGCAATTCCTAAAGCCGCTGTTCAAACGCACGGCGCCGAAGGCCGAGATGGCTCAGCCAAAGCAACGGCGCGCGCGAGCGGCGGAGTAATCGTGAGTAAAGAAATACCGCCCCCACTGCGGGGCGGTCGAACGTTCGTAGCCCGAAGGGCGGAGAAGGTTCGGGTGGGGGGCGCAGCCTCGGAGACTGGTCCCCCCACCCGAAATTTTCTTCGAAAATTTCGACCGCCCCGCAGTGGGGGCGGTATTTTTCTTTGCTGACTTCAGCCCGCCAACATCTTCGACCAGCGGCTCTGCATTTCTTGCGGCGTCACCGCTTCCTTCTGCGTCGCGATCATCCATTTGTAGCCGAAGGGGTCGGCGATTTGGCCGGCTCGGTCGCCGTAGAATTCGTCTTTCACAGGGCGCAGCAGCGTCGCGCCCGATTTCACCGCGCGGTCGACGAAGCTGTCGACGTCGGCGACGTAGAGGTGAAGCGTGATCGGGCAACCGCCGATCGTGGGGGCGCTGACCGCGCCGAAGTCGGGGTATTCGTCCGACATCATCAGAACCGAGCTGCCGATCTTGATTTCGGCGTGGCCGATGCGGCCGGAAGGTTCGGCCAAGCGGAACTGTTCCACCGCGCCGAAGGCCTTGGTGTAGAACGCAATCGCGTCGGCCGCGTTCTTGTAACAGGCGTAGGCTGAGATTTTCATTTCGTTGCCGGACATCGTTGCTCTCCTGCGAAGTAATTTTGTATTTACGTGACGTAATGTAACGTATATTGTACTTGAGTCAAGGAGGAATCTGGGTGAGTGAGTCCGAAGCACGCCCCCGCGGGCGGCCGCGCAGCGTCGAGGCGCGCGCCGCGATCTTGCGCGCGACGCGCGAGATCTTGAACGAGGGCGGCATCACGGCGGTGACGATGGAAGGCATCGCTGCGCGCGCGGGCGTCGGCAAGCCCACGATCTATCGCGCCTGGCCGAACGCGCACGCGGTCGCGATGGCCGCAATGATGGACACGAAAACCAAAGCGCCGAAGGTCGCGCACACGCGCTCGGCGATCGCGGACCTGAAGCAACAGTTGCGCGGCGTGGCGGACGCATTCGCCTCGCGCATGGGGCGGCAGGTGACGTCGATGATCGCGGCAGCGTCTGCCGAGAGCGAGCTTTCGAAGGTGTTCCGCAATCACTTCATCCTGGCACGACGCGAAGAGGGCCGCGCGATTTTGCTGCGCGCAATCGCGACGAAGGAGGTTCGGCGCGGGATCGACATCGACGTCGCCCTCGACATGATCTACGGCCCCCTCTTCTACCGCTTGTTGATGGGCCACGCCGCACTCGACGGGAAGTTTACCGATGCGGTGGTCGAGCACGCGCTGAAGGGCTTGCGAACGTGACGCGGCTTCAGTCCAATGCACTGCGAACACGGAGACGGATTCCATGACACTTACACGGCGCGACGCTCTGATGCTTGCCACTGCGTCCATTGCGCTTGGGAGCCCCGCAATTGCCGCCGACGGGATTGGTGCGCTGGAGACGAAGGTCAATGATGTCTGGGGCACCGCGGTTGGTGCAACGCGCATGGACCTTTCGGAGGCGGCTGCGGTCTTCCGCAATCAACGCCTTGAGACTGGCGACGACAGCGCAGCCGGCGTTCGCTTCATCGATGCCTCAAAACTCACGCTCGGCGAGAACGCGAATGCAGTCATCGACGAGTATGTATTCGCGGGCGCGGCGAGCAAGTCGGCAGTGACGCTGGCGAAAGGCGCGTTCCGGTTCATCTCGGGTCAGATGCCGGAGAAGAACATGAAGATTCAAACGCCGACGGTTACGATCGGCATCCGGGGCACCGAGCTCAAGATCGACGTTTACGAAGACGGATCGACTGAGCTTTCGACGGTTTCCGGTGCCGCCAACATCGTCTCGCGCGCAACAAGCGAGGCGTTGGACATTTTGGCGGGGCATTCCGTGATCGCGGATTCGAACGGCGTGTTCGGCGAAATCCGCGACTTCATTCACCGCTCAAAGGATCAAGCGATCGAGCGCGGCTTGAGCCACGTCCGCTCGAAAATTCCGCGGCCGGACATTCCAAGTATCCCAGGTCTGCCGGGGATACCGAATCCGTTCAAGTGACAAAGCGCGGTTACGGCACCTGATGATCCGTCACTGCGTTGTACGCGTTGCCTAGCGCGCCGGCCATGAGCGCTGTTTGGAACAACGTGCCGAAGAAGCCGAGCACGGCCAGCTCCGCAAAGTGCGCGCGCGTTGCCTTCGTGAGGCCGAGTTGCCAGGCCTCCATCGCTTTGCGGAACATTTCGGCACCCTCGCTTGTTGCCTTGGCATCGGCGCCGGCCATTGCGGGAAACGCAGGGAACGCGGGTAAGTCGGCCCCCAAGATCGTAAACGTCGCGAGCGCGACGACGATGACGTAGGGCACAAAGGTCAAGATCAGCACCAGCAGCATGCGCAGCACATTGCCCGACATCAGCTGCCACGAGCGCTCCACGCCGAGGTTGTTCTCGGCGACGACGACCGGCGA
>JBJXEH010000147.1:0-28694 GCA_046153995.1 Micropepsaceae bacterium | reverse complement strand
GCCGGGATCGAGCCCAGCATGCCGGGGGCCTTGCCCGCTTGGTTGCTGCCGCCACGCGTGAGCGCGACCGGCGGGGCTGCTTTCTGCGCGGTGAGCGCGGGGCTGGCCGCCGCGCCTGGGATCGCACTTGCCGGAGCACCGCCTTCTAGGGCGCCAAGGCGGTAGTTCGATTCCTTGCGCGCGATGTCGAGTTGCTCGGTCATCTGCTTCACCTGGAACGACAGCGTTTCGACCTGACCGCGGAGTTCGCGCAGCGACTGTTCCATGTCGTTCAACCGTGCGCCGCCACCGCTGACGCCGCCCGGGGGACCACCGGCCAGGCCGCCGGATTTTTCGGGCGGGTTGCCCTTGTGAACGTCGAATTGGAGTTCGCGCAGGTCGCGTTCGACGCGGTCGAGCTTGTCTTCAAGGTCGTCGACGTCCGCGCTCCGCGCAGGCGCGAGCGACAGCGCGAAGACGGTGGCGAGCGCCGCCGTGGTCAGCAATTTCGGTAACGACTTCATGACGTGAACTCCGCTCGCACATACGCAAGGCGCTAGATCGCCCGGACGGGTGACGAAATTGAGGCAGGCGGCCCCAAAATGCTAGAGGGCGCGCGAACCTTAGGATTCGCGCGCCCCGAATTCCTTAGATCAGCCGTTGGTTACGTACCGGCCCCGGCGGATATGACAGAGAAGCCACGGCGATTTTGCTGCCAGCAGCTGTCGTCGGCCTCGGCGCAGACCGGGCGCTCTTTGCCGTAGCTCTTCGTCTGGAGGCGCGCGGCATCGACGCCGAGCGAGACCAAGAATTCTTTCACCGCATAGGCGCGGCGGTCGCCGAGGGCCAGATTGTACTCGCGCGTGCCGCGTTCGTCGCAGTGGCCTTCGACCATCAGGCGGACCTGCGGATATTGCTTCAGCCAGGCGGCCTGCTTTTGCAGGATGCCTTGCGCGTCGGCGCGGACCGAATGCTGGTCGAGTTCGAACAGCACCGTGTCACCGACATTGATCCGGAAATCTTCGGCCGAACCCGGCTTGACGCTGGACGGCGTAGTCGTCGTGACCGGTGCCTTCGCCTCTTCCTTCGTCGAAGAGCAGGCCGTCAGAGCCAACGAACCCGCGAGCACCACGAATCCCAACTTCATCGCACCACGAAACATCCCGCTTACACTCCCTCACCCAACACGGCTCGCACGCCCCCGCGCGAAGCCAACAAAACTCTATCTCGCATGCCTAGTCGCCGCCACGCGCAAGCGCAAGCACGTAGGACGAGTTTTGCATAAAACCCAGTTAATCCACGTGACAATTGTCGCAATTCCTTCAACGATTGAGTGGCGACCAGGCGGGATCCGAGGCCTCACCCGGCGTAATAACCTTGCGCTGGTTCACGCCCGTCAGGTCCACCGACCAGATCGACGAACTGCCGCTGGAACCGCCGCGACCAGGAGTTGAGCGGGTGAAGAGGATCACGCGGCCGTTTGGCGACCAGGTGGGGCCTTCTTCCGAATAGCTGGACGTCAGAATTCGCTCGCGCTGCCCGTCCGGCGCCATCACGCCGATCGAGAATGTTTGGCCGACCTGCTTCGTGAACGCGATGAGGTCGCCGCGCGGGCTCCAGACCGGCGTCGTGTAGCGGCCTTGGCCGAACGAGATGCGGCTTTGACCCGAGCCGTCGGCGTTCATCACGTATATCTGGGGCGAGCCGCCGCGGTCCGAGTTGAAGACAAGGCGCGCGCCATCCGGCGAGGCGGATGCCGACGTGTCGATGCCGGGATCGGTCGTCAAGCGCTGCGGCCGGCGCGAGCGTAGATCGACGGCATAGATATCCACGTTGTTGTCGCGCGAATAGCTGAAGACCACGCTATTGCCGTCCGGCTTGAAGCGCGGGGCGAAGGTCATGCCGGAGTATTGGCCGATGACTTCGCGCTGGCCCGTTTGCAGATCGAACACAAAGACGGATGGCGTCGCGCGCTCGTACGACATGTAGGTGATCGCCTGCTTCGTCGGCGAGAAGCGGGGCGACAGCACGATGAAGTCGCCGCCGGTCAGGAACGACGGGTTGGCACCGTCTTGGTCCATGATCGACAGGCGATAACGGCGCTTCGTCTTAGGGCCTGCTTCCGAGATGAAAACGATGCGGGTGTCGAAGTAGCCCTTCTCGCCGGTCAGACGTTCATAGATCGCATCGGCGACGAGGTGGCCCAAGCGGCGCCAGTTTTCGGGCGTCGTCTTGAACGACATGCCGACCATCTGTTGTTCGCCGAAAATGTCCCAGAGACGGAAGTCGACCTGCAGTTGGCCGTCGGCGAGTTGGCGCGCCTGACCGGTGACGAGGCCTTGCGCGTTGATCGTGCGCCAATCGCCGAAGCGCGGGATCGATTGGAAGTTAGTGATCTTCTCGACATAGGAGCGCGGGTCGAGCGGTTGAAACAGGCCGGAACGTTCTAGGTCGCCGCGGATGACGCCTGCGACTTGGGCGGCCGTCTGCTGATCGCGCGGGGTAGCGCCCAGGAAGTCGGTAATCGCGATCGGGATCGGTTGGACGACGCCTTTGTTCAGGTCGATTTCGAGGGCGGCATGCGCCGGCGCCGCGAACGCGGCGAGTGCCAGCGCCAATGCGCCGAAGATGCTGTGCGAAAATTTCTTCATATCCGTCCTCGTCTCGTTCCTTAGTATTGGCGTTTAGTAGCCGGCCATTTCGCGCGGATCGAACTTGATCACGATCTCGTTCCACGATGCGTATTTTTCCGGCGGCAAATCATAGGGTCCGCAAATGTGCACTGCGCGCTTAGCCGAATCCACGGCCGCGCGGAAGTAGGGATCGCCAAGACCGCCCTGATCAAGCAGCTCCGGCGGCGATGCGACCGTTCCGTCCTCGTTCAGGAATACACGCACGCGGAAGACGAGTGCCGAAGGATCGGGCGCGCCAACGGGCACGTTCCAGCACTTTGCAAGTTTGCTCCTGAGTGCGTCGATCTCGCTCATCGTCAGCGCACTTTGCGCGCCTGCCCCCTTCAGCGAGCGATCGGCCGCCGCTTTTGCGGGCTGAGCCTTTTTTTCCTTCGGCTGTTCGGCGCTGTCGAGGCTCTTTAGGATCTTGTTGATGTCGAACTCGTCTTTCGGCTTCTCAGGCTTCGGTTTCGCGCGCGGCGTTGCTAGCGCGTATTTCTGCGCCGGGGGTTCTGGCGGCTTCGGCTTTTCGGGTTCTTTCTTTTCCGGTTCCGGTTCAAGCGCCGGTGCGTCGTCGTCCGGCGGCGGGGGCGGCGGCGGCTCGGCGGATGCAAACTCCGGCGCTTGCGGTGGCGGGATTTCGATGGGCACCGGTTGCGGTTCGGGCGGCGCCGGCTCTTTAGCTTCTTCTTGCGGGGCGATGTTCGTCGTGTCGGCGACGGTCAGAAGATCGACGGGCACGATGTCGGCTTGGAGGCTAATCGGGGGCGCCATGTACGGCCACACGATGAACGCGCCCGCCAGCGCCAAGGCGTGCAGAACCGCGGACATCAACGCTGCGCCGAGCAGCGAGTCCCGTTCCGGTGTGTTATTTGAACTTCTTGCTCTCGCCACGCGGAGGCTCTGTCACTAGGCCGATGCGACGGAAACCCGCCGCATTCAACTCACCCATCACTTGCATCACCGTGCCGTAGTCGACCGCCTTGTCGCCGCGGACGAAGATGCGCTGGTCGTAACCGTTCTCGGCGATCGCGGTCAGCTTGGGCACCAACTCAGCGGCCGCGATCTCCGTCTCCTGCAGGAAGATCTTGCCGTTCTTTTCGATCGTGATCGTGAGCGGTTCCTTGTCTTGGCTCAGAAGCTTCGCGCGCGTCTTCGGCAGGTCGACGGCGACGCCTGCGGTCAACAGCGGTGCGGTCACCATGAAGATTATGAGTAGCACCAGCATCACGTCGACCATCGGCGTGATGTTGATGTCGGAATTGGGCTTTAGGCGGCTGCGCCAAGCGCCGCGCCCGCGATGCGATCCGCCGTTGATGACACCCGCCATCTAGCGCGCCTTCTCGTCGAGCTGGCGCGACAGGATGGCCGCGAATTCGTCGGAGAAGCCTTCGAGCCGGCCCGCGATGCGGCCGACGGCTGTCGAGAGATGGTTGTAGGCGATGGACGCCGGGATAGCGGCGAGCAAGCCCATCGCGGTCGCGAACAGTGCCTCGGCGATGCCGGGGGCGACGACGGCGAGCGACGTGTCGTGGCTTGCCGCGATCGAGCGGAACGAGTTCATGATACCCCACACCGTGCCGAATAGGCCGATGAACGTCGCGTTGACGCCCACGGTCGCCAAGAAGCCGAGCGAGGATTCAAGGCGGGTGATTTCGCGGCCGATCGTGACGTTCATGACTTTGTTGATGCGGTCCTTCACGCTGGGTAACAGGCCGGTCGAAACGGAGCCGCCCTCGAACGAACGTTTCCATTCGCGCATCGCGGCCACGAAGACGTGCGCCATCGGGTGGTGTTCGACGCGCGCTTGGAGCGCTTGATAAACGTCGTCCAACGAGCGGCCGGACCAGAACATTTGCTCGAACTTCTCGGCCTGTGCGCGGACGCGGCTGATGCGCATCCACTTGCCGATGATGATCGCCCACGACCAGACGGAGGCAATCAGCAGCACGCCCATCACCGACTTGACGACGATGTCGGCCTTCATGAACAGCGCGACCGGCGACATGTCGATTTCGACGCTCGGACCGGCGCCGGATGCCGCTTCGCGGCCGCCCTCCGGTGGAGCTAGCGGGATCGTTTCCGGCGTTGGATCGACGGGCGCAGCGTCCGGTGCTTGGACCCAATCGGCGAAGTGGGTCACGTGATCGGCGAGCGCGATGAGCGGCTTCACGAAAGCCGCCGCATCATGAACGAGAGCGAGCGCAGACAACTCCATAGACCCTACTTCCCCTCGAGATGACGCCGCGCCCGCGAACGGCTTCCCAAAGCCTCCACGGCGATAGGGACAAGGACGCGACTAGAACCGTCTAACGTGTCGAAATTTGGGCGCGGAAAACTGCCGTTTTCGCGATGCCGCCCAAACCATTCCCGCTTCCCTAACCTGAACCGCCGGGTCCGCCAAGGGCGTTGCCGGTAAATGACAGGGACTTCACGCCGTTTGGCGCGTTTCTCTGCACGGAAAACTTGCGAGAGCACGATGCGTTCGCGCATCGTGGGACCTGTCGTTTGCTCTTGGAGGTTCTCATGCGCGTGGTTGCCGCTGTTGTTGCGTTGTCGGTTGCGGGCGTAGCGCACGCGAACATGCTGCCGCCGCAGACGACGACGCCGCATTCGTTCTTTGCGGCGACGTGGTCGTTCGACGGCACCTGCGCGAGCGGGGACGGGATGACGCTGAGCGCCGACGGCAAGGCAGGCTACGACGAATGGGGTTCGGGCTTGTGGGCGTCGGCCGAGAACGGAAAACGCCTGGTGCTGATCGTCGAAGACATCACGGAAGAAGCTGACCGCAAGAAGGAAGCCCAGCTGATCGAATTCCGCGACGTGCTTCGCATTGGTGCGCAGCTGATGATGACGCGCGCGTCGGATGGGGTTAAGATCAGAGCGCGGCGGTGTCCGGCGGCGGCGCGGTAGCGCTTAGCCCTTAAACTCAAATGGATTGAAGCACGGTACGGAAAACGCTCTGAAATCTGCCGCGTTGCGCGTTGCGACAGTCAGGCTGCGAATTCGCGCCGTCGCCGCTATCATGGCATCTTCGGTGTGGGCTTTGGATTGCCGCTGCATTAGGCGCGCATGTTCGCGAAACATATCGCGATCCATCGCCAAGACCTGAAAGGAACCCGAGATTCCCTCCATCCAAACTTCGATCTCGCGCGCCTTGTCCGCGTCGGCGCGACGGGCTGCCTCCACACCCCTTTGCATTTCGCCGAAGGTCACAGCACTCACGAAAATTTCGTCCGGCTGCAAGGTTGACAGCCAGTTGATCACCCCGCCATGGGGCCGCGCGCGACGCAATTCGGAGACGACATTCGTGTCGAGCAGAAACTGCGGCATCCGACTAGAATTTCGGCGGTTTGCGGTGACGATACTTCCTGCGCGGTGGAACCAGCGTTTCTGTGCGGGCCCCCGGGGCTAGCAGCCAATCCTTGATGTTAGGACGCGCCCGCTCTTGCAAACCTCGCCATTCCTCAAACTCAACCACGACCGAGGTGTTTACCCCGCGACGGGTCACGATTTGGGGTCCCCGCTCGATTGACGCATCCAGCAACTCGCTGAAGCGGGCCTTGGCGTCTTGGGCTTTCCAGGTGTCGTTCATAACAGTCACTCTAGGCCGACTAGTTATATAACTAGTTACCTGGTCAGTTCAATCGAGAAACGCCGCCAATTTTGTCTTTACGTCTCCGGGGATGCGCCTTGGTTTGCCGGTCATCGTGATGAGCGCCGCTTCGAGTTTGGCGGTGACGAGGTCGGTGCCTCTGCATTTGACCCATTGTTCGCCGGTGAGGCGCGCGCCCGTGAGCGTGCGGTAGCGGGTGTGGATTTCGAGGGCGTCGTCGAGGCGGGCGGGTTTGGCGTAGTCGATTTCCATCCGGCGGATCGTCCAAGCGACGGGGTCAACGCCTGCCATCATCACCATGTGGTGGATGCCGACGAGGCGGAGAAACTCGCTGCGGCCGCGTTCCATCATGCGCAGGTAGTTTGCGTGATAGACGATGCCGGAAACGTCGGTGTCTTCGTAGTAGACGCGCGCCGGCAGGATGTGCGTCTTGCCGTCGAAGCGGCCCATCGTGGGCTCAGACATCGGCGTCCTCGTCGCGCGCGCTGTCGAACAGCGTTTGCTGTGATGTCGTCTTCGGGGGCGTGAGGCCTAAGTGCGTGTAGGCGAGGCCCGCCGCCATGCGGCCGCGCGGCGTGCGTTGGACGAAACCTTCTTGGAGCAAGAACGGCTCGATGATTTCTTCGAGCGCGTCGCGCGGTTCGCCGAGCGCGGCGGAGAGCGTTTCGACGCCGACGGGGCCGCCGTTGTAGTTGTCGATGATGATTTTCAGATAGCGGCGGTCGAAGTTGTCGAGGCCGCGTTTGTCGACTTCGAGACGAGTGAGCGCTTCGTCGGCGGCCTTCGCGTCGACCTTGGCCATCTTGGCGACGGCGGCGAAGTCGCGGATACGGCGGAGCAGGCGCCCGGCGATGCGGGGCGTGCCGCGCGAGCGGGCTGCGATCTCGCGGGAAGCTTCAGGCGTGAGCGGCAGGCTTAGGATGCGCGCGCCGCGGCTTACGATTTGGATCAAATCTTCGACTTTGTAGAACTCGAGGCGAAGCGGGATGCCGAAGCGGTCGCGCAACGGCTTTGTGATCATGCCGGAGCGCGTTGTGGCACCGACAAGCGTGAACGGCGCGAGGTCGATCTTCACCGTGCGCGCGGCCGGGCCTTCGCCGATGATGAGGTCAAGCTGAAAGTCCTCCATCGCGGGGTAGAGGATTTCTTCGACAGCCGGGTTTAGGCGGTGGATTTCGTCGATGAAGAGGACGTCGCGCGGTTGCAGGTTCGTCAAGATCGCGGCGAGGTCGCCGGCGCGCGCGATCACCGGGCCCGAGGTCGAGCGGAAGTTCACGCCGAGTTCGCGCGCGACGATCTGGGCCATCGTCGTCTTGCCCAAGCCCGGCGGGCCCGCGAGCAGCACGTGGTCGAGTGCCTCGTTACGGCCGCGCGCGGCGTCGATGAAGACTTTCAGGTTCGTGCGCGTTTGGTCCTGGCCGATAAACTCGGCCAGCGTCAGCGGGCGGAGCGAGGCCTCGCCCGTGTCGTCGTCGCGGGTTTCGGGCGTGATGAGGCGGTTGGGCTTGGTCATGGTGTCACGCCGCACTCGAGAGTGCGCGCAGGCCTTCGCGGATCATGGCTTGCAATGGGAGTTCTTTGCCTTCGCGTGCGACCACCGTTGCGATCGCTTGGCTGGCTTGGGCTTGGCTGTAGCCGAGGTTCACGAGCGCGGACACGGCTTCCGCAGCGGCGCCTTGTGGTTTCGTGAAGCCGACGACCGTCCCATCGCCCCTTGCGACGTGGAGCGGCGCGCTGATCGCGGCGGCTTTGTCTTTCAGTTCGGCCGTTATGCGAGCGGCGAGTTTGGGGCCGACGCCTTGGGCACGGCCGACGGCTGCTTTGTCTTCGAAGGCCACCGCACGGGCGAGGTCAGAGACGCTGAGCGTGCTTAAGATCGAGAGTGCGACTTTGGCGCCGACACCTTGCACGGTTTGCATCAGGCGGAACCACTCGCGCTCTTCGCTCGTCGTGAAGCCAAAAAGTTTGATCGCGTCTTCGCGCATTTGCGTTTCGACGAAGAGCGTCGCGCGTTGGCCCGGTTGGGGAAGGTTCGAGAGAACGCGCGCTGCGCAATGGACGACGTAGCCTACGCCGCCGACGTCGACGACTGCGAAGTCGGTGCCGATTTCGTCGATGATGCCGGTGAGTTTGCCGATCATGGTCTTACTCCTACCGCGCCCTTGCCATCAGCGCCGACATGCGGTCGCTGCTTTCGGACATGTGGGCGTGGGTGATGGCGATGGCGAGGGCGTCGGCGGCGTCCGGGCCTTTGGCGTTTGACTGGGGCAGCAGGATTTTCACCATCGCGTGCACCTGGTCTTTGTCCGCGTGGCCGACGCCGACGACCGATTTTTTCACCTGGTTCGGCGCGTATTCGGCGACCGTGAGGCCGGCGCGTGCCGGCACCAGCAGTGCGATCGCGCGGGCTTGGCCAAGCTTCAACGTGGCGACGGGGTCTTTGTTGACGAACGTTTGTTCGACGGCGGCGGCTTCGGGGCGGAGGCGTTCGATCACGGCGAGCAGGCCTTCATGTAGCGCGACCAGGCGGTCGGCCAACGCCATCTCACTGTCGGACGTCACCACACCACACTCGACGAATTTGAGCCTCGAGCCGTCGCGTTCGATCACGCCCCAGCCGGTGCGGCGGAGGCCGGGGTCGAGCCCTAAGATGCGGGTGACGGCGGGGAACGTCATCGGCGGCGTTGTACACTAAATGTTCCGCCGAGACCATAGCGCGATTCGGTGATCAGTGTTGCTGACTTTGGTGCACAGTCCGTCCAGAATCTCGACGTACTTCAACAAGGGAAGCTCCATGCGTTCATTCGTTGCCGCCGCCGCGTTGCTGGCCACCACTTTGCCCGCCGCTGCGGTGCAAGTTCGCGAATGCGATTTCGCGGCGAGTTTGCAGTCGCTGGCGGAGCCTTGGGAAAAGAACATCCGCAGCTTCTACAAAGGCCAGGTGCGCGTTGCGCTTTTGGACACCGGCGGCGAGCCCGCGTGCTGCAGCATGCATTTGCTGATCATGATGCCGAGCAACGAGGAGCCGGCGGAGGGGCGCGTGTGCCGCATCGTCGGTCAGAAGGATCAAACGGGTTTTCAGGACATCGACATGTCGCGCTTGCGCACACGTTATGACGCAGGGCGCGGGTTGCTGATCGAGTTTCCTTACAAGCTCTATATCGACGGCAATCGTTTCAAGAGCGGTGTCGGCCGCGTGCGGGTGAACGTTCAACAAAGCACTGTGAAGGCGGAATAGACAATGCGCTCATCTTTTGCAGCTTTGGCATTGCTCGCCGCCGCCCTGCCCGCGGCCGCTGTCGAAGTGCGGCCTTGCGACTATGCGGCGAACGTCGCGTCGATTGCGGAACCGTGGGAGCGCAACACGCGCAGCTTCTACAACAATGCCGTGCGCGTCGCGCTGCTCGACACCGGCGGCGAGCCGGTTTGTTGCAGCCAGCATCTCTTGATCCTGCTGCCGGATCGCGCGGGGCACGTACCCGGCATGGACGAAGGCCGCCTCTGCCGCGTCGTCGGCGACCGCGAGCAGATGGGGTATCTCTCGATCGACATCACGCGCATGCGCACACGCTACGACGCGGGCCGCGGGTTGTTGATCGAGTTCCCCTACCGGCAGTACGGCCACGACGGCTTGCGCCACCCTCAAGGTGTCGCGCGCGTGCGGGTGAATATCGAGCGTGGGTTGGTCACGCCGGAGTAGTCGAACCGGCTAAACTTCCGACAACTGCGCTGTTAGCAAGTCCGCCAGGTAGGCCTCCAGCGCCGAGCAGTCGAGGTCGCCTTGTTCCCAAGCCTGGTCAGCTTCGCGCAAGGCATCGTAGTAGCGTTCTCTGTTGTCGCGGATTCTCTCCGGCACGATTTTGCTTCCCGGCAGCAACGCGCCTGACTTCGCGCACAGGAGATAGTAGCAGGCGGCGCGCGCCGTTCTGCCATTGCCTTCGATGAACGGATGAATCCACAACAAGCGGCAGAGCCCGTACGCTGCTAACTCGGTGCGTGTCCAGTTGAACCAATTCTCGTGGATCGTCGAAATGAACCGATCCATGAGTTCAGGCACCTCCTTGAAATGCGGCGGCCTGTGATTGCCGACGTAAATAGGTTCCTGACGGAAGCGGCCGCCGAACTGAGATAGGTTGGCGACGGCAACGTGGTTCAGAGCCCAAAGAACGTATTTGTCGAACGATATGTGGCCCTGCAACAGGCCGATCTCGATAGAGTTTGTGAGCAAGTCGTACTGGCGGATCAGGTTCCGCTCTTGAACCCGGTCATAGAGATCGGGATCCTGCTCCTCGATGACAATCATCGGTCCGGCAATTTATGTGCGGCGCAGCCGTTGCACCCGGGAAGCCTCTCGTACCGATTCTTTGGTGATACGTTTGGCGCTCGCTGGCGCATTGCCGTAAGCAAAACTCACGCGTTGCTCAGCCAACTCGGCGTCCGTAACGCCTTTCCTGAGTGCGTCTGCCAGCAGACGTTCCAAATCAGGGCGATGGGGCGCCCGCTTCAACATCGATTTCCGTGCAGCCATTTGAATCGTCCTTCGCCTCGACCATAAGCGGCATTCGTTACCGAGGTGAGCATGCCAAAATATGGCTCCGTCGCTTTCGAAAATCAAGAACAAAATTAGAACATACCGACGGTGCGGCGCTGCTCGCGCATCGCGGTGGCACCGAGCGCGAGTGCCAGTGGCGCGAACAAGGCGATCAGCCAGTAGAAGACTTGGTTGTCGGCGCGGAAGGCGCGCGTCACGTCGTCGAAGGTTCGGAGCGCGTTGCCGTTGATTGTGAGCGCGTAGATTGTCGTGTTGCCTGCGCTGCCGCCGATGAACGTACGGCCGTCGACGAGAACGGTCGCGGGGCCACCTTCGCGTAGCGCGGCTGCGACGGGTTTGAACCTTCGTGCCTTCGCCGGGTATTCGAACACGTTCTTCCAGGGATCGAGATGAAACTCGATGTCGTAGCGGTTCACGCGGATGAGGCGAACGATGCCTTGCAATTCGCGAAGTTGGGCGCGGTCCGGGAGTGCGTAACTCGCGCCTTGCGCGGCTAGCGACGCGAAGAGCACTGTCATCAAAGCGGCTGCCGTGGCCGCCGCCGCCAAGATGCGCCAATCGCGCGGCACGAGTTTGAGCCAGACGTTTTCGTAGAACCCGCGCGGCTGCTTCGTGGCGTCCGTCACGCCGTGAGCTTTGCCATGGTGGCTTCGGACATTTCGAAGTTGGCGTAGACGGTTTGGACGTCGTCGTGGTCGTCGAGCGCGTCGAGGAGTTTGATCAGCGCTTCGGCGGTTTCGCCTTCGACGGGGACGCCGGTTTGCGGGCGCCAGACGAATTTTGCCATGTTCGGCGGGCCGAATTTCTTTTCGAGCGCGCGGGCGACTTCGTTCAGGTCGTCCGGTTTGCAGAAGAGATCGTGCGTTTCGCCCGAGGTTTGGCAATCGTCGGCGCCGGCTTCGATTGCGGCGTCGAGCATCGCGTCGGCATTTGCGACAGTGAGCGGGAACTGGATTTGGCCCAAGCGGTCGAACATGTAGGCGACGGTTTCGCCCGCCTGTCCGCCGTGCTTTGTGAACAACGAACGCACGTCGCCTGCGGTGCGATTGCGATTGTCGGTCAAGGCTTCGACGATCATCGCAACGCCGCCGGGGCCGCGGCCCTCGTAGCGGACCTCTTCGAAGTTGTCCAAGTCCGGACCTGAGGCCTTCTTGATCGCGCGTTCGATGTTGTCCCGCGGCATGCTTTCCTTGCGCGCCGAGATGATGGCCGCGCGCAGTTTCGCGTTCTTGTCCGGGTCCGGCAGGCCGCCTTTGGCGGCGATCGTGATTTCGCGCGCGAGTTTGGAAAACAGCTTCGAGCGCTTCGCATCCTGAGCGCCCTTGCGGAACATGATGTTCTTGAACTGACTATGGCCTGCCATGCTTCGAGCTCTGACGGATCGATGGATTTGAGGGCGGTGATAAAGCTCAATGCCGGGGTTTGAGGCAAGGGGGTGTGCAAGGTGGAACGACCGGAACGGGGGGATTTCGGGCAAAGACACCAAGAGAAGAATGTCTCACACGAAGCAACGAAGAAGCGAGGAGAGCCTACGGCGGTGCACAATGCCAATTGGCGCCGGTTGCGTTGCCCTGGCGCGTGGTTGCCCAACTTCGTTTCTTCGTTGCTTCGTGTGAGACAATTTTAGACCCAACACACACGCACGTGTGTGAAGGCAAACACGGGTCTTTTGGTGCTTCAAGCTACTTCACCACCAACCTTCGCGTTTCGCTTTCGATGAGGTTGCCGTCGGCGTCTTCGGCGACGACTTTCCAGTGGTAGATTTTTCCGGGGTCGAGGCCATCCGCCGTTTTTGTGCCGAGGGCGAAGCCTGACTGGATGAAGTAGACCTGCGCGCCGGCCCAGACCGCAACCGCGAGCGCCAGCAAGATCAGGATCAAGAGTCTTCTGCCGGCTATCATCCAAAGTATCAGTGCTACCAACAGCGCCACGGCGGCAATGATGGCGAAGTTTAGCCAATTCTCATACGTGGGGAGCCAGTTCTCTGCGACGGTGCTGCACTTGTTGAAATCGTAGAGTTCGCCGTTGTCCCAGAGGCAGTGGCGGAACGTCAGTCCTTGAGCTTGCGGATCGAGCGGCTTTGTCCATTCGAACCGCACGTTCGCAGCCGGTATGACGGCGTTGTTCGCGGGCGTGCGCAGATCCGGTGCGCGTGGCTTTGTGCGGGTGAGAAGTTTCTCCGTCGCGAGATAGGTTTCGGCGAAGACGGTCGCGCCTGTTGCTGCAACATCGGCGGTGCAGTTCTTCTTGCGTGCGGGGTCGCGCAGTTTGGCGCAGACTTTCTCGGCTTCGGCCACGGGGATCGGCGCGGGCGGCGTGGCGGCGACGGGAACGCCGGGGAGCTGCGGCACGGCGCAGGTTTGCGGCGCGAGCGCAGGCCAGCCTTCAGCCGTGAACGCGCGCGGCGAGAGGCCGGGTTCGTATTCGAACAGCGACGTCGTTTCGTTGACGCGCCAAGCGTCCGCGAACCGCTTGTAGAGCAGCGTGTGGCGTGCAGTCACATCGGCGGGTCGCGCGCCGAGCAGCGTGCCGTCGGGCAACGCGGGTAACCAGTTGCCCGGTGCGATCGCGCCCATGATGCCTTCGCTTGCGCGAGCGCGTGTGACGTTGACGTTTAGGAACGAGACGCCGAGCCAGACGCCCGGCGTGATCACCACGACCGTTCCGCCGGGGGCCTGGACTTGGATGCCACCCGGAACCGACGTACCCAGAACGCGGCCGCCGCCGGCGAGAGGTAGTGTGCCGCTTCCGAGCCGGACGATGCTTTCGTCCACACGCAGGATCATGGCGCCGGGTTGGGGTGCGTTCTTCGCCAGGTTGGGTTGATAGGTGATGCGGTGATTGCCGACGCGTAGTGCGATGGCTGAGTTGATACTGACGCAGGCTGTGAGTCCGGTATGCGCGTCGGCGATCGGGGCTGCAGTCGGCACCGGCGTTTGGCGGGCTTGCAGTTCGATCCCCGCGTCGCGTAGCAGCGTGAATTCACCTGCCGCTTGGAAGTCGTAGTGCACGCCATCGACGGTGCGGATGTGCGGGTCGCCTTCGGTGCCCGGCGCGCTGCCTTCGATCCAGCGGCGGATCGTTTCGATGTCAGTCTTGGTCAAGGGCGGGCCGCCGCAGGGCATCAGTCCTTCGCGGCAGCGTTCGTCGGCGACGTCGGGCGCGGTCGGGTCGTCCGGGTTCGCGGCGTTGTAGGGTTGGCCGGGATTGTAGGGGTGCGCGAGGCGGCCGTTGTCGGTGATCTTTTGGTAGAGAAGGCTCGTCAGCGGGTCGGCGCCGACCATCGACGACGCCACGCCATATGAGCGTTGAAGTCTGCGCTCGCCGGGTGCGGGGCTTTCGTTTTCGGCGAAGTTGATCGGTACGCCTGCACCGCCGTGGTTGCGGTACGGCGGATAGCCGAGGCCGCCGTGGCATTCGATGCAGCTTTTGTTGAAGACGCGCTGGATGTCGGTGTAGGTGGGCACCGCCGCGATTGCCGGAAGCGACGCCAGCGATGCGGTGACCATCGGCATGACCGCAGCGCAGACCTCGGTCGTTGGCGCCGGCGGGTCGGTGACTGGCGGTGGCGGGATGCCCAGGCTCTCGCGAATGCCGCCGGGCTCGGGATTGTTCAGTTCGCCCAAGATGCCGAACAGTGTCTGCGCGAACGTGTAAGTGCGCGAGCGGCCGCGCACGTTCGGCGACCACTTGTCGACGGTGACGCCGAGCGGCTCGAGGAAATAGCGGAATAGCGCGAGCGGCTTGATCGCGTTGTCCGAGTAATTTTCCCGGTCGACGAGGATGCCGCCCATCACAGTCGCGTCGGGTACACCACGGTCGATGGGTCTGCGGAAGACTTCTTGGCGAAGGCGCAGGAGGCTGGTGTCAACGCCGCCGGAACCGCCTGCCACGCCCGATGTCGCGCCGCCGTATTGTTGGATCAAGCCGTTGACGACTTCCGGCGCTGCGGGCGCCACGCCGGGGCCGTTTTCGTCCAGCACATAGTGGTCGGCCGTGCGGTCGATTGTGAGTTTTTGGATGTCGGCCTTTCGCAAGGTCATGCTGAATTGGCGGCGGCGCGTGTCGTCGAAAACGTCGTTGAAGCTCATGCCGTTGCGTGCGTCGAAGAACGCTTGCGCGGCCGCGGGCAGGGCTGGCGAGACTGTCTGTACGGTTCCGATATCGGTCGTCTCGGGCACGGTGATGCAGCCGGATGCGATGGCGAGTGCGAGCGGACGCACGTCGAAAGGGACGCTGCCCGTCGCGTAGCGGTGGGTCTTCACTTCATCCGCGACGCGTTGCGCGTTCGGGACTTGGCCCAGGAAGTCCATGAAGCGCACGCCGCGACCGGCGTCGCTTCTCGCGCCCGTGGTGTGATGCAGGGTCACGAACTGCGTGTAGGGGTAGAGATCGGTGGGCGAGGTGGAGGGGTCGCGCACGACCGGCGTTCCGACCGTTCCCGCGCGGCGGTTGAACTCGTAGGTGATCGACGGTCCAGGCCCGGATGGTTGCGGCTCGCTCGTCGTGGGGGCGCCGGGCGCGTCGAAACCGAAGACCACGTGGCCGTCGTTCGGACCGCCCGCGGTCAGGCGCGTGATACGGTCGTCTACCGTGACCATGAGGACTGTCGAGCCGTCGTCGTTCGCGTGCGTGCGGGTGCGCGCGGGCGTGCCGTCGGGCACGAGCGGCGGCTGGAATTCCAACTGCTCGACGACGGCGCGCACCGTGGGGTCGCTTTGCCAGGTCCACAGGTTGAAGAGCTTGCGGAACGCGGCCGCCTCGACGGAGCCTTTATGGATGCGGTCGCGGTTGAACGGCAGCATGCCGCCCCAGCTGTCGTAGGCGTCCCAGTTCGGCTTCATCTTGACGGGTACGTCACGCGAGACGCCGTCGGTGCCGGGCGTCGTGCCACGGTTGAAGACGTTGCGCGTCGAATGGCAGGCGAAGCACTTCGTGTCGTCGATGGAGACGCCGCGCGGGCGGCCGGGGAAGCGAAAGCCCGACGGGATGGGATCTTTATTGGGGATGGCCGTTAGTGCGATCTCGTGGAAGCGAAACGTCTTTTGCGCGTCGTCCCACTGCATGAACTCGACCGCCGTCCGGAACGAGGCGGGGTAGGACGGATCGTGCGGCTCGCGCAGGCTGATCGCGAAGGCGTTTGTGGCGAACGCATTCGGCAGGAGAATGCGCGGGTGCGCGGCGGTGCCGGTCTGCAGGCTTTCCGAGCGCGGCATGAGCAGCCAGTTGCGGCGGTACTCGACGGGCAAGGCCGCGATGAACTCTGCGACCGTGTCGACGCCCGCGTTCGCCGTCAGGTAGTCGCCGATGCCGCTGCGCGTTGCTGCGACGTCGGCGATTTGCGCTTCCGTCAGCGCTGCGACGGTGGCGGTGCGATCGAACTGCGCGCGGACGGAGCGGAAGCTTGCGAGCGAGACGAGGCACTGGTTTGCTGGCGTCGTGGGGTCGGTGTCGGGGCAGTCGCCGCCCCAGCTTGCGAACGTGGAGCCGGCGTTCGCTGTTGCTAGGAGCGTGATCGTACCGGTTGCGGTTTCGTCGCAGTCGATCGTGCCGCTTACCGCGCCGCAGTTGATGCCCGGTGCGGTAACACCGCCTTCGCCCAAGCCTGTCGTCATGACGCGCACGGTGTCGGCTTGTGCTGCGTGCAGAAACAGGGACGCGATGGCGATGAGGCTTACGCGCAATGCCGGGTGCATGATCCCCTCCCCGCTTTGGAGGCGTTATCTTGCGCGCCGAAAGTGTCACACCGCAAGGTGCGTTAGGGCGTTGGTACGGTCTCTTTCAAGCGGCCGCCTAGGCGCACGGGTTCGATGCGTAGGCTGAGACCGGTGTTGTCATCGGTTTCCACGTATACACCGCAGACCGTTGCGGGGCCTTGGGCTGGGGTCATCCTCCCGGTCGAGAGTTTGCGGGTGAAGCGTTGCAAGGGCTCCGTCTTTTCCATGCCGATGACGCTGTCGTAGTCGGCGCAGGCGCCGGCGTCGGTTTGATACGCCGTGCCGCCGTGCAGAATTTGCGCGTCCGCCGTGGGCACGTGGCTGTGCGTGCCGATGACGAGGCTCGCGCGGGCGTCGCAAAAGTGGCCCATCGCCATTTTCTCCGACGTCGCCTCGGCGTGGATGTCGACAATCGCGGCATCGCAGCCCCAGCCAAGCTTGCAGGCGTCGAGTTCGCGGTCCACCGCGGCGAACGGGTCGTCGAGCGCTTCCATGAAGACGCGGCCCATCGCGTTGATGACAAGCACGCGCTTGCCGGTCTTCGTTTCGTACAAGCCCGTGCCGCGGCCAGGGACACCTTGCGGGTAGTTGAGCGGCCGGAGCAGGCGGCGTTCGTTGTCGTAGACGTCGATCTTGTCGCGCTGGTCGAAGGCGTGGTTGCCGGTCGTGATGCAGTCCACGCCGGCCGCGAACAGCGCGCCGCAGATCTCGTCGTTGATGCCGAAGCCGCCGGCCGCGTTTTCGCCGTTCACGACGACGAAATCTAGGCCAAGTTTGCGGCGCAAGTCCGGCACGTGTTCGACGACCGCTGTGCGGCCGGAGCGTCCTACGAGATCACCTAAGAACAACAGGCGCATTCAAGTCCTTTCGAAGCGCCAGACGCGCTCTTCGGTCACTACCGCATCGAGCGGCTCGTCGTGCGGCTCTCGCGGGAGCATTTCGACGTGCTGGCCCGCGTAGGCGATGCCGATCGCGCGGATGGTGCGCTTGTCCCGGTGTTCGCTCAAGTAGCGGTCGTAGTAGCCGGCGCCGTAGCCGAGGCGGTAACCATCGTTGTCGAACGCCAGCAACGGCACGATCAGCAGGTCGGGGCGCCGTTCCTTTGCCGACACTGCTGGCTGCGGCACATTCATCGGCCCCGGGATCAGCGGCTCGCCGGGCTTCCAACTCCGGAATGTTAGCACCTTCCCCTCCACGCGTGGCAGGCAGAGCGGGTGGCCTTGACCGCTTAATGTTGCCATCAGCGGGAACGGGTCGGCTTCGCTGCCGATCGCTGCGTAGCCCGCGACGATCGCGCCCTTCATGAAGACGAAGTCGCCGAGCAGGCGGCGGGCGATCAAGAGGGCGGCCTTGGGTCCCGCGGCTTCCGCGGCGCGGGAGCGGGCGGCTAAGGCTTCGATGCGGCGTTCCTTCTTGTTCAAATCCATCTCAAAAAATTAGGTGGGCGGGACCGCCATGCCGTCGAACTACGGATCCTCACGGGCCTGCTTAAGCAGGTGGGCGCCATATGATCCGGACCACGGTCCGGGCCAGAGACAGCTCCCGTTGAGGTCTGATTACGGCCCCTGGGTCCTAGATTCTAACGTGCGAGGCAGTACCCGCCCGCCCTTAAGGTAGGGTCAGGCGAGGCGCGCCGCAATGTCTTCCATGCGGCGGGCGGCGTTTTCGAGCAACAGGGCGAATTTGTCTTCGTCGCCCTGGCTTGCCGCGTCGAGCTCGTCTTCGAGCAGCAGGCCCGCCATGACGAGCAGCTGCGCGTCGGAGGCGTTGCGGGCCTCTCTCTTAACCTCGGCCACGCGCTTGTCGAACTGCTTGGCCAAGGCCGTCACATGCGCCTCTTGCCCGTCGTCGCAAGCGAGCGTGTAGCTCGCGTTGTTAACGGTGACGGTGACGTGCGCCATCTCGCGGTCCCTAGTGTGAGAGCACGGCGCGGATCTCGCGGATCGCGCCTTCGAGCCGTCCGGCCACCTCTTCGGTGAAGCCTTCGAGCGCCACTTTTTCGACGTTCAAACGCGACAGCTCGTCGGCGAGCTTGGCGCGATCTTCGCGCAGCGCGTTCAGCTCCTTCGCGAGCGTGTCGTCGAAGGAAGACGGTGCGTGCCCGTTCGTGCGGCGGGCAGCAACCTCGAGCCGCTCGAGCGCAGCGTTGAAACGTCGGATGGCCGAATCAAGTCGTGACATGAGAGAATCTCTATACGCCAATTCGGGCTTAGCACGATGTCTTAATTCTGGGTTTCCACTCTCCTTCTGCGATTTCAAACTTATGGTTGCAAGCGCGCGCGCCTTCGCGCCAGGCTCGATTGATTGCACACGCAGCGTCTCGCGCGGGTGACGAAGTGCGGACGCGTGCGGCAGGTGCGCGCTCATGCGATGCAACCGGGCACGCTGTGTCACCGGAACCGGCACACAGACAACCAGGACAGGGGTCGGCTGTCCGGATTGTGCCACTTGCGCGGGCTTGGGCGCGCTGGCCGCGCGATGCAGAATCGAATCCGTTTGATGCGTCTGCACGGCGGATTTGCGCGGCGATATCCGTCTGGAATCCGTCTGCGCAGCGTCTGCGACACGTCTGCGGGAGTGCGAAACGCGCAAAATCGAATCCGTTATATGCGTTATTTCCGCAGTCTTGTGCGGGTTCATCCGTTCGGAATGCGTTATGCGAGTGTTACCCGTGCGTTCGCCGAGACGCGAAACGCGCAAAATCTTATGCGTGGCAAGCGTGATTTCCGCAGTCTCCCGCCAGTTCATGCGTGGCAGATGCGTGGCGCAAGCGTGGCGCGTCGGGCGGTAACCGTGGCGGGCGGCGTGGGCTGCACTAGCGCGCGCCGGAAAAGCGGTGGGGTGATGAAGGATCAGCATCGCTATATCACTATCACTTTTCTCGTGAGAAGTCACTGCAACAGACCCTGCGCGATCTGACGCGGACAGTTTGTCTAACTCGCCCCCACACTTGTCATCCCGGCCGAACGGAGCGAAGCGTAGCGAGAGCCGGGACCCAGGAGAGACACACTGAGCTCGAGTTGCATTCTTGCACCGCGCGTGTCTCCCCTAGGTCCCGGATCGCAAGCTACGCCGCGCCGCGTTTCGCGGCGGGCTTCGCTAACGTCCGGGATGACAAGTTGGTTGGTGTTGCGCTTGGCCAACACCGTTCTCAGGTAAGAAAGACATGGCCGGACCAAGTGATATCGAATGGACCGACGCGACATGGAACCCGGTGACCGGATGCACGATGGTGTCGCCCGGTTGCACGAATTGCTACGCGATGCGCATGGCGGCGCGGCTGCAGGCGATCGGGCTTCCCGCCTATGCGGGTGTCACGCGCAAGAGCGGCGGGCGGCCGGTGTGGACCGGCAAGGTGATGCTCAACGAGAAATCGCTCGCCGTGCCGTTGCGCTGGCGGAGCCCCCGCAAGATTTTTGTGAACTCGATGTCGGATTTGTTTCAAGAGGGCGTGCCCGCGCCGTTCATCACCAAGGTTTGGAACACGATGGCGGCGGCGCATTGGCATGTGTTTCAGGTGCTGACGAAGCGGCCGGATCGGATGCAGGAGGTCGTGACCAAGCACCGGCTACCGGCGCTTGCGAACGTCTGGCTCGGGACCTCCGTCGAGTCGGGTGACTACAAGGATCGTGTCGACCTGTTGCGCCGGACACCCGCGCGCGTGCGCTTCGTTTCGTTCGAACCTCTGCTCGGCGCCGTAGGCCGCGTGAACCTGAAGGGCATTCACTGGGCGATTGTCGGCGGCGAGTCCGGCCCGAAGGCGCGGGCGATGGAAACGACGTGGGTGGACGAAATCGAACGCCAATGCCGCCGCGACGGTGCAGCGTTTTTCTTCAAGCAATGGGGCGGGACGAACAAGAAGGCGGCAGGACGAACCTATCGCGGACGGATTTGGGATGAGTTTCCAAGAGGCGCGATCTTGGGAACACAGGCCTCATGACGATTTGCGCTCAGTCGTTATCTGCCCCTCAAGCCAGCCGCGGATTTCTTTCAGATGCGCGAGCTGTTCTTCGGTGATGGGAAGGCTGTGCCCCTTTGCCGGTTGCCATGTCGCCGGCGTAGAGGGCTTCGAGGCCTTCGCGCAATAGGGCTTGGCGGTAGCGCGGGCTACGCTTCACGCGGGCGACGACCAGTTCTTTGAAATCGCGGGTGAGGGGCATCGGCAATTGGTACCGTATGTGGTACCAATTGTGAACGGGTCGGCCGCCGCAAGGAAGATTCACCACCAAGGGCACCAAGGACCACCAAGTTTCACCAAGCCTTTCGTGCCCCCGCGCGCGACTGCGCGGAGTTAGGCGTATGAACGGCGCTTCGCGCCAAGTCGCCCAACAGCTTCTTGGTGAAACTTGGTGGTCCTTGGTGCCCTTGGTGGTGAAACTTTCTTGTTTCAGCGCTGGCGCAGTGCGTGTGATGCGCCCTCCCTCACCCCCAGCCCCTCTCCCTCCTGGAAGAAGGAGGGAGAGGGGTGAAGTTTAGTTGCGTCCGCCTGTTGGGGCGAAGTTGGTGCGGCGGGTTTCGCGGATTTGGCGTGCGGTGACGGTGCCTTCGACCAGTTCGTAGCCCATGAGGGCGAAGGTGCGGCCTCTTAGGAAGATGGGTCTGGCGTTGCCGTACCAGTCGACGCAGGAGGCGCGGCAGTTGTCGTTGTTGCTGCGCAGGTCGCCGGAGAAGAGTTCGCCTAGCGGTAAGAAACGTCTGTTCTCGCGGCGCAGGAACGTGATTGCGGCGGAGCCTTCGACGAGTTGGCGGTAGCCGGGGCGGCTTGCGCGCGTGACCGGCAATCCCAGCACGCCCGGTGTGCCGTCGCTGCCGCTTGCTTCCGGTTTGAAGAAGAACGCGTGGCTGCGCGTTTCGCCTTGGGACGCGCTTTCGAGTTGGTAGCGGTCGCCCAATTGCGGGCGCCAGCCTTGCGTCAGTTCGATCGCTTGGAACGTCAAGTTGCGCTGGTCGGCGCCGATGACGACGGCGTCGTCGCCCATCGCTTCGATGCGGTCTACGCCGTGGCTTAAGGGGAGTTGGGTGACGCCGCGGCCGCGTACGTTCGCCACCACCACGCCGCCGTTCGTGTTGCCGGGTGAGCCCCAGCTGTTGCCGGCGCCATAGAGCAGGTAGCCGCCGACGAAGCGGTTTTGGAACGCGTAGGCGTTGCCCGCCGGGCGCGGGAGTTCGCGGTAGCGGCCGGGCTCGACGACGTCGGTGCCGTCGCCGAAATCGCGAAGCGGGAATCGCACCAGCGCGATGTCGCCGCTCGAGAATTCAGGGTTCCACATCGCGTCGCCGCCGCCGTCGCTGCGGACGAGCACGTTCAAGACGCCCTCTTCCCAATCTTCGCGGAACGAGAATTGGTCGACCGGCGCGCCGTGGACGACGACTGCGGACGGCGCGCTGCCGTCGAGCGGTAGGCGGTAGAGCATCGACTGATTGCGTTCGCGTTCCGGGCGCCACCAACCGTAGTCCGTCACCCATACATAAACCGCGTGTGCGGAGACGTAGAACGTGCGGCCGGCGGGGCCGAGCACGCTGGTCGCGCGGCAGCGCAGTTCGGGTGCCAAGAGATCGCATTCGGTGACGGTGTGGATCGCGTCGATCGAGGCCTGTTCCGGGTTCTCCCATTGGCGGGGGATATAGATGTCGCGTGCGCTCACGATGCGTTGGAAGCCTGCTTGCGGATTGCCGGTCCACTTACGGACGGCCGGCATCCATTCGGTCGAGACTTCGGCGTTATAGGGGACATAGAGCGGCGAATAAACGATGAGGCGCGTGCCGATCAGCCGCGAGGCGTAGTTGCGCGAGGAATAGTAGTCGTTCGATTTCAGGTGATACGCGTCTTCGAAGCGCAAGCGGCCGTCTGGGCTCAGCCGGAAGCGGTTGATCTCCGTGCCGCCGCGGCCGTAGCTATAGCCGATCACGATCACGCGGTCGCCCGCGATCAGCATTTCGTCGTACCAGTCGCTGGACGGGTTCACGCCGGGCGGGAACGCGTCGATGTAGTCGATGGGGCGCAGTTCGCCGTTGCGGGTGGACACGGTGAACAAGCGGCCGCGGCGCAGGATCACCAGCGTGTCGCCGCGCACTTTCACGATGCCGCCTTCGTCGACGCCGGCTTCTTGCGTGTTGGTGATGTTGTCGTCGGTGCCCTTGTCGGCCGGCGCTGCTTCGGCGGCCATGCTGTCGGTGGTCGTTGGGGCTGCTTGCGGTGCGATGCCGCCATAGTTGCCGTTCTTCGAGCGGCGCGCTTCTTGACGCTTTGCGCGTTCGGCGAGGTAGCGGCGAAACGCCTCTTCGGATTTGAACGGCAGCATTTTCGAATGTGGGCTGTTGCGCCACGACGTCCAGCTGCTTTCGGCGGTGGCGGGGCCGGTGAGCGTGAAGCTGAGCGCGAGCGCGACGGCGATGTATTTGACGAGCGCCTTCATGGGGCGGACCTCTCTCTCTCAAGGTTGTGAGGCGCACGCTCGTTTGGGAGTCCGGCGAATTTGTGTCCGGCATTGGGCGGCGATGCGGTGGCGGCCTGCGGCAAAACTGCCGGCGTGACGGGCGTCAAGGTTACGGCCGCGCTCGCACGTGTTGGTTGCATCTCGATCTGTGCCGCGGCGCGTAAGCTCATCGTCAATGATTCGCCTACAGGGCGGGCACGGGGGTGCGCACATGTCGCTTGTTTGGAAGTGGTCGTGGGAGATCGTGCTGGCGCTTGTTGTGCTCAGCGTCGGCATCGCGACGTATTCGTTCGCGCAGAACCGGCAGCTCGTTTACGCGCCGTGTTTGGCGAAGGTGATGACGGCTTTGCGTGCCGATCCCGCCGCTGTTCGTTTGCAGAAGATCGCGGCGGTCGCGGTGCCGGAAGAGGCGGCTTGCGCGGTGTCGGAAGATGTGGCGCGGGCGGCGAACACCGCGATCACCGATATGCTGATCGGCGACAAGACGCTGTTTTCGCGGCTGCCGAAGCTGCTCGCCGATGCGGGCATGGTCTGCGAGACGAACAAGAGCGCGGTCGTGTGCGATTGCAAGTCCAGCGGGCCGTTCGCGATCGCGAACCCTGGCGAAACGTGCTCGACGTTGGTGGATGTGCCGTTGCCGTTGAAGCGGGCGCTGGACGTGGGCGTCACCCGGCGGCCCGCGCTCAAGACCGCTGGGTATAGCCGGCCGGTCACCTATATCGTGCGGGTCGCCTACAGCACCACGTTCTTCGAACGCGACGCGCCGGTCTTGCCGCCGGAGGAAGAAGACCCGGGGATGCCGACGGTGAGCGAAGTGATCAACACGGCGGCGCAGTGGTGAGCGCGATTACACCGAAAAGAAAGATTCACCACCAAGACACCAAGAACACCAAGGTACACCAAATGTGATCCTCCGCGCACCGATGGTGCGCAGTTGGACGTTGGATAGGCGCTTCGCGCCGATAGCGCCCGAGCTCTCTCGGTGCAACTTGGTGTCTTGGTGGTGAATCTTCCTTACTTCTCGAGCAGTTCCTCGGTCATTAGGGTGTTGGCATGCGCCGTTAGTTCGCGGAGCATTTCGATGTTGACGCGGTTGACGGTGATGAAGAGGCCTTTGCGGTTGGTGGGGCTCAAGATCACGTAGTTCATGAAACCTCCTCCGCCGCCGGTTTTTTGGAACACCTGGGTTGAGCCGAGGCGCATGCGGAGCCAGCCCATGGCGATGGCGTCCGTGCGGCCGGCCATGTCGAGGTTGGCGACGCGGGTTAGTGCGCTGCGGGGCATGATCGTTTCTTGCGCTATCGCGCGAGGGGAGCCTGGAGCGGCGTTCAGCTGTGCATGCATCCAAAGCGCCATGTCGTCCGCGGTCGAATAGAGGCCGCCCATTGCGCCGATCGCGTAGGTGTTGGCGCACGGGTGCGTTGCGGGCAGCAGGCGCGCGCATTGCGTTGGCGTTGGGTTCAGCGTTGTGCCGGCGAGCGCTAGCGGCGTCGTGATGTGACGTTGTAGGAGCGCTTCGTAGCTTTCGTTGGCCGCATGGCTCAGCGCGTCGCCCAAGAACATGTAGGCGGCGTTCGAGTATTCGGCGATGGCGCCCGGTTGGCGCGGCTTTTGGCGTGCGAGCCAGATCCAGCGGCCGTTGCGGCTCAAGCCCGGCGGCATGTCGCGCGGCAAGCCGCTTGTGTGCGCCGTCAGATCGCGCAGCGTGATCGCGCGGCCTTTCGTGCGCGGGACAATGCGGCCCGGCGGGGCGTAGCGCTGCAGCGGGGCGTCGATGCGGATGCGGCCGTCCGCGATCAGGTTTGCGAGCACCTCGCCGGTCATCACCTTGGTCAGCGAGTTGATGCGGATGAGGCTTTGGCCGTTCGCGTTCTTCGCCCAGATGTAGGTGCGCTCGCCGTCGGCGATGGCGGCCACCATTGCCTGCGCTTTCGAGGCGGCGTGGATGGCGTCGAGGCGCGCGGCCAGATGCGGCGGCATCGGCTCGGCCGCGATCGGGTTTGCAAGCAACAGGAGAAACGCGGCGTAGAGCCAAGGTCGCATGAGGTGATTTGAGCCCGTGGAATTAGGCGCTATTGTGGCCCCATGGATATCAGATTTGTGATTGCGCTTGTGCTGCTTATGGCCGCCGGCGCTCCTTTGCGGGCGGCCGATGCTCCGCTCGTTTATCTGCGCGATGTGGACCCCACAATCGTGCAGGACATGCGCTATGCGACGAAGGACAATTTCACCGGGTTTCGCGTACCGGGCTATTTGGCGGGGGAGTGCATGTTGCTCAAGCCGGTGGCCGAGATGTTGAAGCGTGCGCAGGCGACGCTGGCCGAGCGCGGGCTTTCGCTCAAAGTGTACGACTGTTACCGGCCGCAGAAGGCGGTGGATGCGTTCGTCGCGTGGGCGAAGTCGTCCGCGCCCGGGGTGCCGCGGTTCTTTCCGCGCGTCCCGAAGGCCGAGTTGCTGAAGAAAGGCTACATCGAGCCGGTGTCGAACCACTCGCGCGGGATTGCGGTGGACGTGACGCTGGTGGTCGCGGGCGGAACGGCGGCCAAGCCGTTCGATCCGCTGGCGACCTATGGCGGGTGCATCAGCCCGGCCGCGATGCGCGCGCCGGACAATAGTCTCGATATGGGGACAGGGTTCGATTGCTTCGACGACCTTAGCGCGACGAACAGCGGCGGGATTACGCCGCCGCAGAAGAAGCTGCGCGGCGCGCTCTACGAGGCGATGGTGAAGCACGGGTTTAAGAACTTTTCCGGTGAGTGGTGGCACTATGCGCTCAGCGGCGCGGAGAAGGCGCCGGTGCAGAACGTGGATATCGCGACCCATCCGGTGAAGAAGCCATGAGTTTGTTGCTCTCGCGGCGTTCGGTTTTGGCGGCAGCGGCGGGGCTTGCGGTTGCGGCGCCTGCGCTTGCGTTGCCGCCGGTCGATATTTTGGTGACACGGTCGCGGATTGCGCGTGTGGGCTCGCGCGCGTTTCGTTGTGCGGTCGGGCGCGGTGGGATTCGCGTGGACAAGCGCGAGGGCGACGGCGCGACGCCGGCGGGCGCTTGGCCGCTGCGCGAGGTGTTCTATCGCCCGGACCGGATCGCGATGCCGGTGACGGCGCTGCCCGTGCGCCCGCTGACGCCGACGGACGGATGGTGCGATGCGCCCGGCGATGCGCGTTACAACAGGCAGGTCGCGCTCCCCTACCCCGCCAGCGCCGAGCAGCTTTGGCGCGCCGATCGCATGTACGATCTGATCGTCGTCGTCGGCTACAACGACGCGCCGGTCGTGCCGGGCAGAGGGAGCGCGATTTTCCTGCACCTCGCGCGGGCGGGTTACACGGGGACGGCGGGGTGCCTGGCGTTTTCGCGCTCGCATCTGCTGCATATTCTGGCGCGCGTCGACCGGACATCGCGGTTGATCGTGAGCGCTTAACGGCTATCAGTTCTTTCCGAATGCGCCAGGCAGGTACTTTGCCAGCATAATCGCCCAGGCATTCGGATCGTGGCCGGCGGCGAGGTAGTCTTCGGTGACGTCGAAGCCTTGTTCGCGCAGCACTTTCGCGCTTTTCTTGGTGTTGCGGTAGAAGGGGGCTTCATAGAAACCGGCGGTCAAAACGAACCGCGCGCGCTTTGCGTTCGGCGGGCCGAATTGATTCGGTGCCGTCCAACCGATCGAGAACGCAAGTACTGTGTTGAATAGCTCCGGGTGGCGCAAGGCTGCCTCTCGCGCGAAGGTGGCGCTGCTCGATTGGCCCTGGATTGCGCGGTTCGCTCTACCGGTTGCGAGCGCGAATTCCTTTTCGGCGAACGGCACCATTTCCAGCGCGAAAAAGCGCATATGACGGTCGAAACGATCGCCTGCACCCTCGTACGCGGGTAAGTAATCGGCAGAGCGGATATCGACACCGAGCGATGAGCGGTCTTCGACGATGCCGGTCTGACCTTCTTCCGCGCCGACGATGACGATGGGCGGGATGGCTTTTTGCTCGATCATCGGTTCGACGTAGGTCGACCAACCGTCGATGAACGTGCCGTCGCCCACGTAGAGCGTCTTGTATTTGCGCTGCGTCGAGTAGCCAGGCGGCAGGTAGATGCGGACGCGGCGGGTTTCTTGCAACGCCTCGCTCCAGAGCGTTCGCTTGACGATCGTGCCTTTGATCTTGGGCGTCGTTTTGGGGACGGCCGGCGCGAGCGGTCCGCGCCAGTCGATGGCGCTAGGCGACAACGGCTTCCTTTCCTGGTCCCACGCGAAGTAGTTGATCATTCCCTTCTCGAGCGACGCCATGCGAAAGCGCGAGGCCCACAGCTCAGTGTTGCCAACGCGTTCCATCGGTGCCGCGAACGTGCCGAGTAGCATTACTTCAGGACTGGCGGAGCGTGCGAGGAACAGCGCATTGTCGCCCTTCACCTTGAGCGCGATCGCATTGGCGCCGAGAGCCTTCTCGACTTCTGCGGCTTCGACGTCCTGCTTGAGGCGGCAGGCGAGCAGCGCGGCTTCGATGCGCTCCCGCGACGCTTCGGTTATCTCGCCGGTCCGGCGCGCCTCGAGTTCGTGGCAATAGTCGCCGTTGCTGGCCGGAACGTCATCGGCGGAAGACGCTGCAAACGCGAATGCGCTTTGAAGCAGTAGAGCGATCGACGCGCGCCAGCGCATCACTTTTCCTCGTCCAGGAACGTCCATGTGTCCGCGCCGTCGAAGCGGCGGATGCGGGCTTTGGCGAGGACTTCGGGATCGAGCAGGCGTGCATTGACGCCCATGCGGTCGTAGGTCTTGTCGAGGGACGACCAGTGCGTGACGCAGCCGCAGGTCTTGCAGCGGTGAAGGTCCATGCTTTTGTCGCCCCAGCGGTAGGTGTCGGTCGGCGGTTCGGCCGGGTGGAAGCGCACTTGGCGCGGCGCGTAGTAGGCCATCAGCGTGCCCGTCCGGCGGCAGATCGAGCAGTTGCAGCTCGTTACCGTCTCGGGCGCTTCGTCGACGGTGACGCGGACGGCGCCGCAGTGGCAGGTGAGTTCGGGCATGACGCTTCTCCTATGCCGCCTTCTTCTGCGACGCAATCCAGGCGTCGATGCGGCGTTCGAGGATTGTAAGCGGTAGCGCGCCGCCGCCTAGCACGATTTCGTGGAATTCTTTGAGGTCGAATTTCGTGCCCAGCGCTTGCTTTGCGCGTTCGCGGAGTTCGAGGATTCTTAGCATGCCGATTTTGTAGGCCAAGGCTTGGCCGGGCATGACGATGTAGCGTTCGATTTCGGATGTTACTTCGGTGACGGACATGCCCGTTTTGGAATGCATGTAGTCAATCGCTTGTTGGCGCGTCCAGCGCTTGGCGTGGATGCCGGTGTCGACGACGAGGCGCACGGCGCGGAACATTTCGGCTTGCAGGCGGCCGAGGTCGCCGTAGGGGTCGTTCGCGTAGAGGCCCATGTCCTTGGCGAGGTGTTCCGCATAGAGCGCCCAGCCCTCGCTGAACGCGGTGAACGGCAGTACGCGGCGCGCGAACGCTACGCCTTCGATGTTTTGCGCGGTCGCGATCTGGAAATGGTGACCCGGCACACCTTCATGATAGGCGAGCGTCGGCATTTGCCATGATGCGGTTTCTGCCGGATCGCGTACGTTTGCAAAGAACTGGCCGGGCTTGCCGCCGTCGAACGACGGCGGGTTGTAGTAGGCGCCGGCCGACGTCGCCTCGGCGTAGGTGGGTACGCGCACGACTTCGAGCTTCTGCGGCGGGATTTTC
>JBJXEH010000146.1:0-5470 GCA_046153995.1 Micropepsaceae bacterium | reverse complement strand
GGATGGGTGCAGGGATAGGATTTGAACCTATGACCTTCAGGTTATGAGCCTGACGAGCTACCGGGCTGCTCCACCCTGCGTCACATCCCTCATGGCATTGACCGGCGCTAACGCGTTCGATCAACTGAGGCCGCGGGTTTTAGACACAAACTTGCGCCCTGTCTATGAGGAAATGACCCCATGTTCATTGGGCATTACGGGCCTGCGCTGGTTGCCAAGGCGGTGGTCAAAACCGTGCCGCTGTGGGTGCTTTTTGTCGCGGCGCAGTGGGTCGATTTCTTGTGGGCGGCGTTCGTGATCGCGGGCGTCGAAAAGGTGCGCATCGTCGAGAATTTCATCGGGGTGACGCCGCTCGACCTTTACTACATGCCTTTCACGCACGGGCTGCCGAGCGCGGTGTTGCTGTCGCTCGCGATGGGCGGCGTGGTGGCGTTGGCGTTTAAGGCCGACCGGGTTGCCGTTGTGGCGGCGGTGGCGGCGGTCGCGTTCTCGCACTGGCTGCTCGACCTTGTGGTGCATGCACCGGACTTGGCGCTGGTGTTCGATCAGATGAAGGTCGGTTGGGGGCTGTGGGCCTATCCGTATATCAGCGTGCCGGTGGAGATCGCGCTCGTGCTCGGAGGTGTGTGGCTCTACGATCGGGCGGTGCCTTCGCCGACGCGGGCGGGGACAGTGGCGCTGTGGGTGTTGGGGTTCGCGATGGCGGCGCTGCAGGTGCAGAACTCGTTCTTCAACGAGCATCCAACGGAGCCGGCGGCTTTCGCGACGCTTTCGCTGGTTGGGTACGCGACGCTCGCGGTTCTGGCGGCGGGGGTGGACTACCTGCGCAGGCCGCGGGTGTAGGTTTTTCACGCCAAGTCGCAAAGAAGAAGTTTGAACCACGAAAGGCACGAAATACACGAAGCGCTCAGCCTAAGCGGAGAAGCACCCGCGCGCGGAGCGCGCAGCAATGGCGCTTCGCGCCGCCATACGTCTCAATCAGGCGCAGCGCTTCGTGTATTTCGTGCCTTTCGTGGTTCGATTTCCTTTCTTCTTTGCGACTTGGCGTCTTGGCGTGAAACTCCTTATTCTGCTGGCCACGACAAGAACGAGGGAATGTCTCCAATGGAAATTTCGCGGCGCACTGCCATGGCGGCGCTTGGGTCTACGATGTTGATGCCGGTTGTGGCGGGGGCGGCTTTTGGGGCTGTGCAGAGTGCGGCGGATAAGGCGTTTGCGAAGCTCGCTGCGAAGTGGCTCGATCAGTCGATGAGGTTTTCGCCGGTGTCGGCGACGCAGATCGGCGATCACCGGTTCGATGCGGAACTCGACGATGTGAGTGCCAGCGGACGGGACGCGGGGCTTGCGTTCAACAAGCAGACGCTCGGCGCGTTGCAAGCGATAGACGCGAAGAAGCTTTCGCGCGCCAATCAGGTGGATGCGGCGCTGCTTTCGAATGAGCTTCGCTCGCAGATTTGGCAGACCGAGAGTGTGCAGGGTTGGGCTTGGAATCCGCTTAGCTATCAGGGCGTTGCGGGTGGCGCGATCTATACATTGATGGCGCGGGAGTTTGCGCCGGTGGAGCAGCGGCTCGCCGCCGCGACGCGGCGGTTGGAGTTGATCCCGGCGTTCTTGAAACAGGCGCGGGGCGAGCTTGTGCCGTCGCGCGTGCCCGTGCCGCATGCGGCGACCTATTCGGCGCAGCACAAGGGGCTCAAGAGCATCATCGGCGAGATGATCGATCCGCATAAGGGCAAGCTTGCGGCAGCTGCGCGTGCGCGGCTCGATGCGGCGATCGCGACCTACAACGTGGCGTGCGACGAGCATCAGGCGTGGATCGACGGCGCGCTGGTGCCGGCGGCGAAGGCCGATTATCGCGCGGGCGCGGAGCGGTTCGACAAGCAGCTGAGCTTCACGCTGCAGTCGACGCTGACGCGCGCCGAGATTCGTTCACGGGCGGAAGCGGCGATCGCGAAATGCCGGGCGGAGATGTACGTGGTGGCGCGTCAGGCGCTCAAAGGCCGCGCGGATGCGCCGGAGATGCCGGACAACCCCTCGCCCGAACAGCAGCAGAAGGTGATCAAAGCCGCGCTAGAGATTTCCGCTTCCAAGCGGCCGCCGCGCGAAAAGCTGGTCGAAGTCGCGACCGCGGCGGTCGAGCAGGCGCGCGTGTTCGTGCGTGATCGAGATCTCATCACCCTGCCCGACGGCCCGGTGAAGGTGATCTTGATGCCGGAGTTTCAGCGCGGGTTCTCGGTTGCCTATTGCGACTCGCCCGGGCCGCTCGACAAGAACCTGGACACGTTCTACGCGGTCTCGCCGATCCCCGACGAATGGACGGAGGCGCAGACGACATCGCTCCTGCGCGAATACAACACGCGCGGCATCATCGACCTCGGCGTGCACGAGGCGATGCCGGGGCACTATGTGCAGCTGTTCCATTCGAACTCGTACCCGTCGGTGCTGCGCGCCGTGTTGGGGTCAGGCTCGTTCATCGAGGGTTGGGCGGTGTACGCGCAGGAGATGATGGTCGCGGAAGGTTTCATGGGCGATGACCCGCTCTACAAGCTGCAGCAGCTGAAGAATCTGCTGCGCGCGATCAGCAACGCGATCATCGACCAGGCGATCCACGCCGAGGCCATGACCGAGGCTGAGATGATGAAATTCCTGACCGAAGACACATTCCAAGAAGAACGCGAAGCCGCCGGCAAATGGCGCCGCGCGCAGCTCTCGGTGACGCAGCTGTCGACGTATTTCGTGGGGTATGCCGAGCACGCGGAGACGCGGGCGGCGGCGGAGAAGCGCGACGGCGCGGGGTTCAAGCTCAAGGCGTATCACGACAAGGTGCTGAGCTACGGGTCGCCGCCGATGCGGTATGCGCGGGCGTTGATGTTTGGGGAGGGGATTGGGTGATGGGGAATGCTAAGGTCGTCCGCTCCGCCGTTCACTATCGATCTCCCAAGCGCAGCGTTGCGCGTCCATCGCCGACAATTCCTGCAACCAACGACTACCAAGCCTGTTCTTGGCGCGACGAATTAGGCGTCCGCAGTCATTTGCGTCGCCGACTTGCGGCTCTGCTTGCTGGTATGGCGATGACGGCCGTTGTTGTTGCTGATAGTACTCATTTCCGTAGCGCCGATCTGTGGTGGCACGAGGCTGGGTGAAGCCGCATCGCCAAGCGTCCGCCGGGGAAATATTTTCCAACCATCGATATCCGTAAGCCTGCTGCGCGATTGCTGCCACGTCCGAACATGAAGTGACCGGCGCTCGATCAGCATTCGATCCATACGGGGTCGCACCTTGCGATCCGCCTCCGCTGGTCATTCCGTCAACAATCTCGGGCACGACTTCTTCGAGTGCCTCTACGCCCTCTTTTGCGGTCCGCCAAGTATTAGGCCGACTGGGCGCAACTGGGGCCCCTGTTGTCGGAGATGGCCGCCCGGATCCTGAAAGTGCGCTTCCAAGACCCGAAAGCCCCGCGCCAATGCCCAAAACGATCACAACAGGAACTGCAACGATACCGGCGAGCTTGGCGAGGCCGTCAAAGAAACCATCGAAAGCATTGGTGCTGCTATTGCCACTGCCCTCGCCGCCGCCCCAGTCCCAATCCGAAAACCAATCCCACCAGTCGCCAGGATTATCCGACATTTGCGCCTCCCGTGGTTATTGACGACAGGCCAATGTGGCAACAACGTGGCGCTACGCGCCCGGCTTCAAGTCCCGGCGAGGAGTTCGGCGATGTCTCGGCGGGTGGCGGCGGTGATGGTTTCGTTCTTATCGCGGTAGTGGCTGAGTGCGATCGCGCTGACGGAGAGGGTCCAGCCGCGGGCTCGGGTCCAGGTTTTCGTGTCGGCTGCGATCTCTTGGCGGAACACTGCGCGTGCGGCGCCTGAAAACATCGACCAGGCGGGCATGAGGTCGACGGCGGGGTCGCCGGTTGCGGCGCAGCCCCAGTCGATGACGGCGGCGAGTTTGCCGTTTCGCGTGAGCACGTTGCCGGGGTGGATGTCGCCGTGGACCCAGACGGGCGCGCCTTGGTGGGTCTGCTGCCTAAGCGCTTCGTCCCATAGGCGGGTTGCGGCGGATGCGTCGATTTCGTTTGCGAGCGCCGCGATCGCTTCGCGGGCGAGCTTGTCGCGGACGCTCAGCGGTGCGCCGCGGAAGTTGTTCGCGGGGCCTGCGGCGAAACCGGGTGCGGGTTCGATCGATTGCAGTGTGCGGATGAAGCGCGCGAGCGTGGTTGCGGTTTCGACGGTGTCGAGCGTGGCGGGATGCGCGCTTTCGCCTTCGATCCACGCCAAGATTGACCAGGGATGCGGGAACGGCTCGGTGGGCTCGCCGAGCGCGACGAGCTGCGGGATCGCGAGCGGCAGCCGGTTGGCGAGGGTTCCCAAGATTTTTGCCTCGCGCGCGATCAGCGGCGGCGACCATTCGGCTTTCGGCAGGCGGAGAAGGAGGTCGCTGCCCAAACGATAGAGCGCGTTGTCGGTGCCGGCGGAGGCGACCGGCGTCAGGGGCAGGTGCGCGAGGTGCGGGAACTGCGCGGCGATGAGCGTGCGGGCGGTCGCGATGTCAGGGGTGATCATTCCAGACGCTGTCCCTCATCCGTCACGGCATGCCTGATGGCATGCCGCGACACCTTCTCCCATCATTCGATGGGAGAAGGACAATGATCAACCACATAGGATTATTGCCCTTCTACCGCGAGCGGAGCGAGTGGGAGAAGGTGGCGCGCCGCACTGCAAGTGCGGCGTGGCGGATGAGGGCCTGCGACGAAAATTTTGGGCGTTAGATGCGTAAGAAGCGTTAGGCGCACAACGAAAACGCCCCGGCTTTTGGCCGGGGCGGTTTTTAGATCGGTTATGAGTCAGGATTTGTTCGCACTGGTTTCGTCTGTCGCCGGCAGGTCTGGCAGCGGCCTACTTTCCCGAGTCTTAAGACTGAGTATCATGGGCGCTGGAGCGTTTCACGGCCGAGTTCGGGATGGGATCGGGTGTAGGCGCTCCGCAGAGCCACCAGACCGGCCGGGGACAGATTGATCTAAACAACTGACAACTGATGCCATCACTAGGCATGGATAAAATTCGACAAAGCAGTCAAGCCAATCGAACGATTAGTACGGCTCAGCTCAACGCATTGCTGCGCTTACACATGCCGCCTATCAACGTGGTGGTCTTCCACGGTTCTCAAGCGAGACCTAGTTTTGAGGTGGATTTCCCGCTTAGATGCTTTCAGCGGTTATTCCGTCCGTACAATAGCTACCCGGCTGCGCGGCTGGCGCCACGACCGGTCCACCAGAGGTACGTCCATCCCGGTCCTCTCGTACTAGGGACAGATCCTCTCAAGTCTCGTACACCCACGGCAGATAGGGACCGAACTGTCTCACGACGTTCTAAACCCAGCTCACGTACCACTTTAATCGGCGAACAGCCGAACCCTTGGGACCTGCTCCAGCCCCAGGATGTGATGAGCCGACATCGAGGTGCCAAAC
>JBJXEH010000145.1:0-3290 GCA_046153995.1 Micropepsaceae bacterium | reverse complement strand
CGGACGTGGGCAGGTTCGCTGTGCCGATGGTGAGGAAAACCTCCTCATCGCCTGCGAGTTTGCCGATGCCGCCTAAGCCGGCCGCGCCGGCGCCGAACAACGCCGGCGTGTCGACCGCGGTGAACGCCGCCGCCGCGCGGTACTTGCCGGTCGTGCCGGTGATGCCGACTGCGACCGTGGACGTGCCAAGCGTCACCGTCGACGTGAGTACGCCGAACAGGAACTGCTCGCCCTTCGACGGATAGGCGACGACGATCGTGTCGGCCGTCGTGCCGACGCCCGACGCGAGCACGATCTGCTCGCGATAGACGCGCACGTGGCCGCCTTGGCTCGAGCCGTCGACTTGGCCCACGGGGATCTGACCGCGCGGCGCCGTGTAGTTGCCGTATTGTTTTGCCATTCGTCAGTTCTCCGTTCTTTAGGTGTGGTAGGCCTGAACTTCGACGACGCCGACTTCCTGCATGCGGGTCGCACCGACCGACATGGAGTAGAAGACCTGCATCGCGTAGTTCTTGTCGGCGCGTTCGCTGATGCGGGCTTGCGGCTCTGCGCCCAGCCCCAACACCACTTGATCGCGCTGCCAGGCGACGCAGGCGCGGATGTTGCCGCCCGCGACCGTCGTGGGGACCAGCTTCGTGCCGTCGATGCGCTGGCCGTCGACGCGGATGAAGTTGAAGCCCAAAAACGTCTCGAGCTCGCCCTGCACCAGCGCTTTGACCGTGTTGTAGTCGCCCGACGTGACTTGCGTTGCGTTCAGCAAGTCTTCGAGCTGGTCCGACGTGACGGCGATGTAACGCCCTTCGTTGTCGATGTCGGCCGTGTCCATGATGCGCTTCGTCGAGATCAGCTTGGCGATGGTGAGGCCCGTCGTGCCGCCTTCCACGATCTTCTGCCCTGAGGGCAACGTCACCGCGGTCGAGCCGGTTTCGCCGGTGAACGCCGTGCCGCGGATTGCATCCACGATCACTTCGTCCATCGCGCGGCCCATGGCGTTGGCGGCCGATTTCGAATAGGTCGACGTCGGGTCGATCAAGAGACGCAGTTTGTCTTCTTGGTCGATCATGTCGGCCCAATCGAAGTCTTCGAGCGAACAGCGCCGGCGTTGGTGCGGCGTGTCCATGCGCGGCGTGTCGCTGTGGCGCGAGGTGCGCCGGCGCGCGGCGGTGGCGCCGATCTGGTCGAAGAAAGCTTGTTTGCCGGTCACGTTTTCGACGCGTACGGCGTCGCGCAGTTTCGAGCCCTTCTGCTGGGCCAGCATCATCACATTCGCCGCGTATTGCTGAACGAATGCGTTCGTTACTTGAGTGGACATGAGTGTCACTCTCCGCTTGTTGGGTTTTGAGACAAGTCGGAGCGGGTGCCGTGCGCATGAGCGAACGGCCGCATCCTGGACGACTAACGCGCGCCCTGGTTCTCGGCTTGGCTTACAGGCTTGCAGCGGGGCGCGGGCGTGAGGCTCGCGCGTGTCCGCGAAAGGGTTACCTATGGCTTCGTGACGGCGTGGCGACGTACGTCTGGCCGGCAAACGCGTGTTCGGCGGGTGAGAAGTGGCTGGACAAACCCCGAATGCGTTTGTGTTCGACCGACGAGCCCGACTCGGCTTAGGCTTGCCTCGCTTCTTGCCGATGGGTTTGTGAGGCTTTGGCGGGTTCCGAGCATCCGCCGCAGAACTTCATCTTCGCGCGTTTCTTCACCGGGCTTGGCATGGGCAATCCAATTCATGACGAGGGCACCATTTGCCTCGAACTAATGCCGACTGAGTGGCCGCCGTCTCAGGACGGGCTCATCTTCTCTGATTTCATCGCGAGCGGGAGAAGTCTTTCGCTCCACGCAACGGCCAACGGCACTTTGCGATTGGCTTCGTCCCGAGATGATGTCGGCCTCATACTCGAATCCTGCCCACTGCACATAGTCGGCACGGGCGACATGAGGATCGCACTGGCATGGAGCGGGGAACGCATCACACTCTTTGCCGGCGGACAATGTATCGCGTCCAATGATCCCGAGACGTCCGCCGTATCGGCAGCGACAATCACTTTGAGGCCGCATGAGCAGTGACGACCTTAGAGACGCCAGAGCAAAGCTAGCGTGGGCGAATCGCGAGATTGAGTTCCTGGCACACGACTTGGCGGCTTTTTTTGAACGAAAGCCGTATGCGATTGTCGGCGAGCGCCAACCCGATGGGCGCAAACATCTCATCTTCAATGTAACCGAAGAGGTGCCTGGTATCATTCAGGCTTCCGTCGGGTCCGTATTGTACGCACAGCGCTCCAGCCTCGATATCTTGGCTAATTGCCTGGCTAACAGGAACGGGCACCAAGATTCTCGTGACACCTACTTTCCCATCGCCAAGACCGCCACGGCCGTGGCGACTGACAAGGATTTCCGGAAGAAGATCCGCAAGCTCGCAGACTCCGACAAGGCCAAGATCATAGGGTTGAAGCCATACCAAGGTGGAAACGATAGGCTCTACGCTCTCCATCATCTCAATCTCATGGACAAACACCGCAGACTTTTGGAAATCAGCGGAACCATCAACCAGTTTGGTCTGTCTGGCTTCGGCCATGTGCGGGAGATTAGAACGCACTTTGGCCCCGAGCCTATGAAGAACGGCGCTCATATTCTGACCGTCGACACTGATGATCAAATCAATCTCAATTTCACCTTGAACGTGTCTTTCAGCGACAGTGGCGGCCTGCCGTCCAAACCGATTGTTGAGATGCTCAACGATTTCACGAGCGTTTGTGACGCCATCATAAATATGTTTGCCTGAATCACCTATTGAGTGCCCATTCGCGGCGCCCAATCAGGTAACTCCAGCGGCGTACACTTCGATAGGGTGGAACTCACCCGGACGACGCTTCCGCATAAGCCCGTTCGAAGAGTTGCTGGACGTGTTCGACGGTTGCCGCGTGTTCGGGGTGGTGGCGAATGTTGTAGGCTTGGGTTGCCATCAGCTTTGCCGCTTCGTGGCGCGCTTCGTCGGGTGAGATAGAGAAGCCTTGGGCGCGGCCGATTTTGAGGCTGTCTTCCGTCATCATCGAGCCGATCTTGGCGAAGGCGCGCACGAGTTCGGGGTTGTTGCCGATGCCGGACTGGTTCAGGAATTCGATCAGCGGTTGGCCGCCGAAGTAGCGCGCGGCGCGCGCGGCTTGGGCCAACTTCGTGTCGTATGATGGTCCCCATTCCTCCTTCAACAAGCCGATCGACTGGCTCTCATCGTCGAGACGGCCCTTGAGCGACGTTTGGAACGACTGCGATTGGTGGCCGGCGTAGAAGTCGAGCAGGCC
>JBJXEH010000144.1:0-3871 GCA_046153995.1 Micropepsaceae bacterium | reverse complement strand
GCCTCGTTAGCCAGAGCATGGCCGACCGCACCTTGCTGATCATGGCCAAGCGCAACAACCGCTACATCGCGGGCGCGTTGAACTTCATCGGATCGGATACGCTCTATGGCCGCAACTGGGGCGCGCTGGAGCATCACCCGTTTCTGCATTTCGAACTCTGCTACTACCAAGCGATCGACTACGCGATCCAACATCGCTTAGGCGTCGTTGAAGCCGGCGCTCAAGGCGCGCACAAACTCGCCCGCGGCTACTTGCCGGTGCGCACCCACTCAGCACACTGGATCGCGCACGCGGGCTTACGCGACGCCGTCGCCCGCTACCTCAACGAAGAACGCCGCGCCGTCGGCGAGGAAATCGAAGCCATGGCGGAACACGCGCCGTTCAAGAAGGAAGCCTCCGATGGCGTATGACCCCAACAACATCTTCGCCAAGATCGTGCGCGGCGAAGCGCCATGTTTCAAAGTCTACGAAGACGCCCACACGCTCGCCTTCATGGACATCATGCCCCAAGCTGAAGGCCACACGCTGATCATCCCGAAGGAGGGCGCCGAGTCGATCTTCGACCTAAGCCCCGAAGGCGCCGCCGCCCTCATCAAAACAACAAAGAAAGTCGCCGCCGCGGTAAAGGAGGTAACGAACGCCCCCGGCATCCTGATCGCCCAGCTCAACGGCGCCGCCGCCGGCCAAACCGTATTCCACATCCACTTCCACGTAATCCCGCGCTCGTCCGGCCTAGACCTCAAACTACACGCGCGCGAAACGGCGAACTTCGAACAACTCAAAGCGCTCGCCGCAAAGATTGCCACTGCAATCAGATAAGATCAGTCCGCCAGCGCCACACCGATGCGGGTCTTCGCACCCTCAGGTGTGAACATCACCGCGAACTTGCGAGTCACCTCGCAGGCGGACGCCGACCAGGACTCCGTCCAAGGCTTGCCCGGCACGCGAATCTTCGTCACCGTCGTTTCGACCAGGAACGCCGGGTCCTCGCAGTTCCCGCGCATCGCAATGCCGTTCGCCTCGCGCAGGACCAGGCCGATCGCTTCCGACTGCAGCCGCACCCCGGCAACGGAGCGGCCCGGCACACCAAGCCGCAAGCCGGCCGGCACGCCGACGCGCGGATAGAGGAAGATGTTGTGCAGCCGGGGCGACCAGCAGCCCTTACCCATGACCGCGATCCGCCATACGCCGCGCCGGTTGGGCTCGATCTTCTTCGTCAGATCGTTCTCGTCGTAGTAGTCGGCGCCCGCGAACTCAAAGATGCGCTTCATCCCGCAGGGCGGCGCGATCATCCGGTCGAGGTTGATCATCGTGACCGCCATCCGGTTTGCCATCTGCACGACGGTTTCGCCGCGCGCGAGAATCTGCGGAAACTGCCCGCGAATGATCACATCTTCCTCCGCGCTCGCCGTTGAAGCGAGCGAGAGCAGAGCGGTCAGCAGAAGAACAAGGCGCGTCATTTCACCAATTCGGGCTCATGCGGCTCGGACTCGCCGTCATCGGCATCGTCGGCCGTTGCCATCTTCCCCGGCAATTGCGGCGCTTCGATGATTTCGAACGCAAGGCCCGACCTGTCGGGTTTGACGGTCATCTTCACCGTCCCCCCGCGCGCAAGCTTGCCGAACAGAATGTCGTCGGCCAACGGCTTCTTGATCGTATCCTGGATCAGCCGCGCCAACGGCCGCGCCCCGAACGCCTCGTCGTAACCGTTCTCGGCAAGCCACCGCGTCGCATCCGGATCCAACTCAAACGTCACGTTGCGATCGGTGAGTTGCGCTTCCAGCTGCAGCACGAACTTCTCGACCACGCGCTCGATGATGACCGGCGACAACGGCGCGAACCCGATGACGGCGTCGAGCCTGTTACGGAACTCCGGCGTGAACAGTTTCTTGATCGCTTCCGTGTCTTCGCCTTCGCGCCTGCCGCGCCCGAACCCGATCGATTCCTTCGCTGCGTCCGACGCACCGGCATTTGTCGTCATGATGAGTACGACATTTCGGAAGTCGATCTTCTTGCCGTTGTGGTCAGTCAGCTTACCGTGATCCATCACCTGCAACAGGATGTTGAACAGGTCCGGATGCGCCTTCTCGATCTCGTCGAGCAGCAACACGCAATGCGGATGCTGATCGACGCCGTCGGTCAACAATCCGCCCTGGTCGAAGCCCACATAGCCCGGCGGCGCGCCGATCAACCGGCTTACCGAATGCCGCTCCATATATTCCGACATATCGAAGCGCAGAAGCTCGACGCCCATGATCTTGGACAACTGCCGCGCAACCTCGGTCTTGCCGACGCCGGTCGGCCCCGAGAACAGATAGCACCCGATCGGCTTCTCCGGATCGCGCAAGCCCGCGCGCGCCATCTTGATCGCGGCCGAAAGCTGCTTGATCGCATCGTCCTGTCCGAACACGACGTGCTTCATGTTCATCTCAAGGTCGCGCAGTGCCTCCGCATCGTTTTTCGACACGCTCTTCGGTGGGATGCGCGCCATCTTCGCGATGATCGCCTCGATCTCTTCGATGCCGATCACCTTCTTCCGCTTACCCTCCGGCAAGAGCATCTGCGACGCGCCCGTTTCGTCGATCACGTCTATCGCCTTGTCGGGCAGCTTGCGATCGTTGATGTACTTCGCCGAAAGCTCGACCGCCGCTTTGATCGCATCGCTCGTGTAGCGAACCTTGTGATAGGTCTCGAAATAAGGCTTCAGCCCCTTCAAAATCTTGATCGCGTCGGGGACGGAAGGCTCGCCCACGTCAATCTTTTGGAACCGCCGCGCCAGCGCCCGGTCCTTCTCGAAGTGCTGGCGGAACTCCTTGTACGTCGTCGACCCCATGCACCGCAGCGTGCCCGACTGCAGCGCGGGCTTCAGCAGGTTCGAAGCATCCATCGCCCCGCCGCTCGTCGCCCCAGCGCCGATCACCGTGTGAATCTCGTCGATGAACAGGATCGCACCCTTAAAGTGCTCCAACTCCTTCACGACGTTCTTCAGCCGCTCCTCGAAGTCGCCGCGATAGCGCGTGCCCGCGATCAACGCACCCATGTCGAGGGCAAAGATCGTGCAGTCTTTCAGCACCTCCGGCACTTCGCCTTGCACGATCTTGCGTGCCAAGCCTTCCGCAATCGCCGTTTTGCCGACGCCCGGATCGCCAACGAGCAGCGGATTGTTTTTCTGCCGGCGGCAGAGAATTTGAATGGTGCGCTCAACCTCTGGCTCGCGCCCGATCAACGGATCAATCTTACCCGCACGCGATTTGTTGTTCAGGTTGACGCAATAGGCCTCAAGAGCCTCGGTCCCTTGCTTGACCGGCTTGTCGCCCTCCTCGCCGTCCTCATCCGCGCCGCGCACGGGCCGCGCTTCCGACGCGCCCGAGCGTTTCGCGATACCGTGGCTGATGTAGCTGACCGCGTCATAGCGCGACATGTTCTGTTCTTGCAGGAAGTACGCGGCGTGGCTCTCCCGCTCAGCGAAGATCGCAACCAAAATATTCGCGCCCGTCACCTCTTCACGGCCCGACGACTGCACGTGGATGACCGCGCGCTGTACGACGCGCTGAAACCCGGCGGTAGGCTTCGCGTCTTCGCCATCGTCGACGACCAGAGTGGCGAGATCGGTATCGACATAGGTGGAGAGCGTCCGCCGCAACGTGTCCACGTCGACATTGCAGGCCCGCATGACCGCGGCGGCGTCCTGATCGTCGACCAGCGCCAGCAGCAGATGCTCCAGCGTCGCGTATTCGTGATTGCGCTCGTTCGCGAGCGCCATCGCGCGATGGAGTGTGTTCTGCAGAGACTTCGAAAAACTCGCCACTAATGTTCGCCTTTCTTCAAACCCCTTACGTCCACGCCCTGACTGCGATCAGTCTATCACTCT
>JBJXEH010000143.1:0-21857 GCA_046153995.1 Micropepsaceae bacterium | reverse complement strand
ATCAATGGGATCGCCAACAGCGCGGGCGGTGAACTCAACACCACCTCGCTCATGGGTAACGTGCTCTACGACATTCCGCTTACCGAGCGAATGACGGTAAGCCTTGGCGCCGGTGCCGGCGCCGTACACACGCAATTCGACGACGGCGTCATCGATCAGGACGAAGATACGGCCTTCGCCTATCAGGGCATCGCTGGTGTCAGCTATGCGGTCAGCCCACGGACAGATCTGACCATGAACTATCGCTACCTGAGGTCGGACGCGCTCGAATTCCAAGGCCAGCACTTGGGTCACACGGACTTCTATGACACCGACGATGTGCAAAACCACACAGTGACGGTCGGGCTCAAGTTCGATCTGTATCCCGACCAAGAGCGCGTTGTAGCCTCTACACCGCCGATGGTCGATGCAGGGCCGCCGCCTCCACCGCAGACTGCACCGAAGCAATTTCTCGTCTTCTTCGGGTTCAACAGATCGGACCTCACCGTTGAGGCCCAAGGCGTTGTCGCCGACGCCGCGGCAGCCGCAAAGCAATTCGGCTCAGCCCGCATCATGGTCGTTGCTCATGCCGATACCGTCGGTTCGCCGCAGTACAATCAGCGACTTTCCGAGCGCCGGTCGAGCACGGTGCGCAAGGCGCTAGTCAGCCAGGGCATCGAGGCGAACAAGATCGAAGCGTCGGGCCGCGGCGAAGCCGAGCTTCTCGTACAAACGGCCGACAATGTGAAGGAGCCACAAAACCGCCGCGCCAACATCGAACTGCAATAAGGCCGGCAAACACAGCAAAGGAAGCAAAACATGGAAACGCTACAATCGCTTTTGAACGACGCGAATGTGTATCTGCAGTCGGGCTTCGCCCATATCAACGCAGTCCAAGGTCTGATCATTGCGATCGTCGCTGCGTTCTTGATGCACAGCTGGGGTCGCATCTTCGCGTTCGCTCTTGGGGCAACCGTCGTGCATCTCGTTGCCGATGTGATGCTTCCCGTTCTGGCAAACGGCGCAGCATTCCGATTGCCGCCGCTCGTCGACGGCGGGTACTGGCGCTATGTGCTCGCTCTTATTGTCGGGTACCTGGTCGTCATCACGGTGTTCTACGTGGTCAAGCGCGTTCTCCTGCGCGCCGAACACCGAACGGCGTAGCAACCCGAGCACCGCGCGGAACCGTCGCACCAGCGGAACCGTGCCTTCACGCCAGCGTTTATTGATCTGACGTCTCCGGTGGCATTGGGCCGCTGTCGGGCGCCACACGAAAACCGAAGGAACACCACATGCAGAGAACAGCTCTTTTCACGACAACGGCGATCGCCGCGGCGCTTTTGACCACCGGCTGCGAGCAGAAGACGCCTGTAGCGCAAGAAAAGCAGACCCAAGCATCAGAACTGGCAGCGGAACCCGCCCCGAATGCGGCGGAACGCACAGCCGCCGAAGCTGCCAACGAAATGGAACAGGCCGCCGCTCCGAATGCGCAGATCACGCCCGGTGAAATCGCTGCGGGCCTGAACGGGGTCGACGTTCCCAATCCGGCAACGACCCTATCCACGGCTTCGGTGAAGACGGCAGACGGTCAATCCGTCGGCGAAGTTCGCTCCGTCGTTGTGGGCCCGAATGGAAAAGCCAATGCTGTGGTTGTCGAAGTCGGCGGCTTCCTGAACGTCGGCGAACGCGCCGTCTCGATCGACGCGAAAACGTTCACCTACTTGAAAGATCGCAACATCCTCGTTGCGTCGCTTTCCAAGTCCGACATCGAGAAGATGCCGGTCGCCCCAGCGGCCCAGCCGTAAAGCCGCACGCGCGAGCTTGATTGGGAGGGAGCGCCGGTCCATCCGGCGCTCTCTCGCTTTATTGGAAACTCGAGGAACCACATCGCCGATTGACGCGTTTCATGTCTGCAGCGGCGGCCGCCGCTGCAACTCAAAGGAGTACGAGATGAACTGGGATCAAATCGAAGGAAGCTGGAAGCAATTCGCAGGCAAGGCCCGCGAAACGTGGGGTAACATCACCGACGACGAATTTACGAAGATCGCCGGCAAGCGCGATCAGTTGGTCGGAATGATCCAAACACGATACGGCGTCGCGAAAGAAGAAGCCGAAACACAGGTCAGCAAGTTCGAGAAAGGGCTCCACTAGAGTCCAACTGGGCGCGCGGGGCGGAAACACGATCCGCGCGCCCACTCCGCCGGAACCTTCACGCGCGGAGCGCGTTCCCTCAAGCGGTGCTGTGTCGCTGATCGCGTGACCCCGCCCCTTGGAATTCGAGCGATACCGGAAGGATTTCGATATGAGAGACACAAAACGAAACTTCATGGCGGCAGTCTTTGCCGTCGCAGCCATCATGGCTTTGGGTGCTGTTAGCACCGCACAAGCCGCGACCGCTGAGGACCTGAACAGGGACTCGGCTCAAGCCCTTCGCACGCTTCAGCAGTCCAATCGGACAGCTGCGGACATTTCGCGCAATGCGCGCGCCGTGCTCATCTTCCCGAACATCGTAAAGGCGGGCCTCATTTTCGGCGGCGCATACGGCGAAGGTACAATGATGAAGGGTGGCAGCGTAACCGACTACTACAACTCGGTGACGGGCTCTTGGGGCTTGCAGGCCGGCGCACAATCATACGGCTATGTGGTCTTCCTGATGAACGACAAAGCCGTTGACTACGTCGTCAAGAGCTCCGGTTGGGAGATTGGCGTTGGACCGACGGTGGTTGTCGTCGACGAAGGCATGGCGAAGAACCTCTCGACCTCGACGTTGAAGGACGACGCTTATGCCTTCATTTTCAATCAGCAGGGTCTGATGGCCGGCGTCAGCATCGAAGGCACGAAGATCTCGCGCATCAATCGCGGTAGTGACAAGCAGGCGGGACGCTAACCCCGCAAGTGTTCCGGGTCACGGTCACCAGCCCCCCAGCCCCGCGCGCCCCAAAACGACGCGCGAGCCGTGACCCGGTCTTTCTTTAATCAGGTGCCTTTTCCCGGCGCAACTCTATCGCAGCTGCGCGCGTTACACCTGCTGCCACCCAAAGAACAGGAGAGCGCCATGAAGCTACGCGACAAGAAACCCGGCCGAAACGGAACCGATCAGGCGAACGCGATTGCATTGCTGGAGGCCGATCACCTCGCGGCTGCGGAACTGTTCGAGGAATATGAAGACGCACGCGGCAAGCCGCAAAAATCCAAGCTGGCACGCCAGATCTGCCTCGAGCTGTCCATCCACACGATGATCGAGGAGGAGCTGCTCTATCCCATCTGCCGCGGCGGCGCGGTGGAACAGGATCTGCTTGATGAAGCCTACGTCGAACACGACGGCGCCAAGATGCTCATCGCGGAACTGCTCGCCGGCACGCCCGACGACGAATTTTACGATGCCAAGGTCAAAGTCTTGTCGGAGATGATCAAACATCACGTCAAGGAAGAAGAACAACCCGGCCGCCTGTTCGCGCAAGTGAAGAAGGCGGACATCGATCTCGACGCACTTGGAGCACGCATGGCCGAACGCAAGCAGATGCTCAAGAAAGAGTTCCTGGAAAGCGGCATCCCTGCTCCGACGACACGCTCCCTCACCGGTGCCGCAGTCGAACATGGCGTGCCGCTGGAAGCGACCGCGCACGCATAGATACTCTCGCAACACAGAAAGGTGTTCGTCTGATGGCAATGGAACCGCTAACGAACCACAACGGCGCAACAGCGATCGCAATGGTCATTGGCGCGCTCGCCGTACTGGTGATCGCACGGTTCGCGGTCGGCGCCTTCCAGACGAATGCACCTAACGCCATCATTCTCTTAATCGGTGCGCCGCCGGCGCCGGCACCGCCCGAGACCCCACCTCAACCCCTCCGCCAGGTGGCCAACGCCTGAAGACTCGGAGAGAGGGACACACCCCTCTCTCCGGCCACTCGTGCTAGTTGCTGGCCGACGATGCGCCCGTCGCGCCGCGAACCGGCGCCAGTGCTTTGAGCTGGACCTCTGTCATCTCCGTCTTCAGGGGTCGGTCTGCGCTCGTGAACTGCAGGGTCGATGCCTTGACCGCGACCTGCTTCGAACCGACACCCATCGTGCCACCGACTGAAAGCAACGCGAATTGCGCATCGCCGACAGGCGACAGCAGCACGTCGTTGACGGTGCCCACAGTCTTTCCACCTGGACCCGCTACGGTCGCGCCGATGAGCCGTGAAAGGGTTTTCATCTTCGCTTCCTTAAAGCTCTCGTTCATGGCTTCGATCCGTGTCACAAACGCACCTCCGACCGACGCTTTGTCGAGTTGCGCTTCGGTCACATTGGTGCGTGCGCGCAGCGTCCCGTTCTTCTCTCGAGAGATCGAAACTAGACCCGGCTTCACCGGAATCTGAGCGTTGTTGATCCCTAGGAAGCCTCCGTCCGAGACGACGATCGCATCGACGCGGTTGTCGTTGCCAAAAACCAAATCCGCAATCGATCCGACACGCCCTTCCTTGACGCTCTCGATCGGCGTCCCGATCAATTGCTTGCCGGAAATGGCCCCCGGCAACGCTGTGGCCACGACCAAATCCTGCTGCGACTTTCGCGTCATTTCGTCGAAGGCATGCGCCGTCGCCTGCCACGCGTCATAAGCGCCGTTCTGCAGCGAGCGCCACGCCTCCGACATCGTATCCGCAGGCTGCGCGCTTTGCTGCGCCGGCTTTTCTTTGGGCACGGCTGCACCAAACGCAGCGCCGACCGGGGCGAGCAAGGCGATCGTCGCCGCCGAAATCATCAGTCGATTCATTGAACCTCTCCAATGCGAGAAATCTCGCTAAAGAGTAACGCCCCCGCAGGCGTTGCGTTCCAAATGGAATAGAACATTCGCCACTGCAACGCGCCTCAAGTCGTTCTCATAGCGCCCACCAATTGTCATTCAACTACGCAGGCGCCGCGCGCTATGGTGCGGCAGCCGCCACCCAAGGAATCGCCGCCGATGACGATGGAGATCGCTCTCTGTTTAGGCATTCTCTGCACCGCAATCGGGTTGTTCGCTTGGGACAAGATACCCGCGGATGTCGTGGCGCTTGGCGTCATGCTGGCCTCGGTCGTTCTCGGGTTGCTTACGCCGGCTCAAGCGTTCGCCGGCTTTGCCAGCGATACGATTCTCATGATCCTGGGCCTCTTGATCATGACAGCTGGCCTCGGTCAGACCGGCGTAGTCGATTTCGCGGGGCGAAAATTGGTCGCTCTTATCGGCGGGAATGAGACCTACATGCTTCCGGCTGTGATGGTTTCGGTCGCATTTCTTTCCGCGTTCATAAGCAACACCGCAGCGACGGCGTTCTTCATTCCCATCGTACTTGGCTTCGCTGCAAAATCCGGCGTTAGCCCATCGAAGTATCTTCTCCCCTTAGCCTTCGCGTCCATCGTCACAAGTTCGGTAACGCTTATCAGCACATCGACAAATGTCGTCGTAAGTGAACTGATGACGCAACAGAAGATGCCCCCGATGGGGATGTTCGAGCTCGCACCAGTCGGACTTCCGATTGCGGTGCTGGGTCTTCTGTACATGTGGTTGGCCGGCGTGCGGCTGATGCCGGAGCGCGCCAAAGAACTGTCCGCCGACGATGTAGGCGAGCGCGACTATCATGCGGAGTTGGTGGTCCTGCCCGACTCGGCGCTTGCCGGCAAGCCAGTAGCTGAGACGCGGCTGGGAGGCGATTCGGGGCTAGGTGTCGTCGAGATTGTGCGGGATGGCGTCCCTGTGGCGGTTGCAGGGTCAACCGGCGACACAGTCCTGAATGCAGGAGACGACGTCAGGGTCACCGGAAAGAGAGCCGACGTACTCAAGGTCAAGGAGATCGCGGGCGTCGAGCTCCGCGCTGACGTTCACCACACCGATGACGATACACCACACGAGGCGCTGACGATCGTCGAAGGGACGCTGTTGCCGCACTCGCCGCTAATCGGTGCGACGCTCAAGAGTGCAGAGTTCAAAGATCGTTATGGCCTTCAGGTCCTTGCGATCAATCGCGGCGGGCTCGCCATACCTCAAAAGTTGAGCCGGGTCGCCCTACGCTTGGGAGACGTATTGCTGTTACAGGGAACGCCGGAGAACGTGAAGGCGCTGGAACAGGGCAATCTGTTCAGTATCTTTGGCGGCGTCGATCACACCCGCTTGAATGTGGAGCGTGCGCCGCTTGCCGCCGCAATTTTTGGCGCCGCATTGACGCTTGCGACGCTCAAACTGACGCCGCTGCCCATAGCGGTATTGAGTGGCGCTTTTTTCATGCTTCTGTTTCGTTGCATTTCGCCCGAAGAGGCCTACCGCCAAGTCGAATGGAAGGTGCTCATCCTCATCGGCGCCCTTTTTTCTCTAGGCGCAGCCATGGACACCACAGGAACGGGGCGCTTCTTGGCGCAGCAACTCATCAACGTTGCTGGCGATCAACCACCGTGGGTGATGTTGACGTGTTTCTTCGTACTCACGCTGACCTTGACTCAGCCCATGTCAAACCAAGCGGCGGTCATCGTGGTCGTACCCATCGCGATCGCTACCGCGCAAGCAATGGATTTGAACCCCCGCACGTTCGCAATGATGGTTGCCGTCGCTGCCAGTTGCTCATACCTCACCCCCCTTGAGCCCTCTTGTCTGATGGTCTACGGCCCGGGCCGTTACCGGTTCTCAGATTTTTTCAAGGTTGGACTGCCCCTGACGATCCTCATTTACGGACTGGCCATATTGCTGGTGCCGATTGTCTGGCCGCCGTGACTCCTGAGTACAATTCGATGGACCAAGCAAAGCCCAAACGCGGCACGTAGCCGCCGGGACGCCCAGTCCCGGACCGCTACTCATTCGGGCCAAAGGGGTTATCTCTCAGGTGGTACGTTAGCGCGGCGTCCCGCATGACGGTTCGGATCGCTGGGAACGCAAACGCGACCAACGCGAGAAAGATCGCCAAAGCCCGGAACAAAGTCTGCTGGCCCGAGTTTACGACCATTGGCACAGGGAAGAGCGATGCGTAAATTCGCACCGGCGAGCGTTGGCGGGATAGTTCTTATGACCCCCCAGGAACGCTTGGAACACGTCGCGTATTACCACGAACGAATGCAGGAGCTGCACCAAGCAGTCCGGTGGATCGGCCCGAATGAGGCGGCAGCGCTCCAAACGATCTCGACGAGGCTTATAGCCTTGGAACGGACAGTCGCGCTCCTCCAAGAATCCGCGCTTTGATCCAGCTCGCGAGCGGTCGCTACGGCCGGGCGCCCGCCGCCGGATGCTCCACAAAGCCTTGAGCCGCCACGCTAGCCGGCATCATATAGTCGCGCACCGTCGGCAAAGCATCGCCACGCTTCGCTAGTTGCATCTGAAACACCATTTGCCCCTGATAGCGGAACGCCATCTCAGCCCCTGCCAAATAGAACTCCCACATCCGGCAGAAACGTTCATCGTAGAGCCGTTTCGCGCGGTCCCAATTGGCAACGAACCGGCGGCGCCACTCGGACAGCGTGCGCGCGTAGTGCAGGCGCAAGATCTCGATGTCGGTGACGATCAGCCCTGCCCGCTCCACGGCCGGCAGCACCTCGCTCAGCGCCGGCACGTAGCCACCGGGGAAGATGTATTTCGCGATCCACGGGTTCGTCGTGCCTGGTCCGTCGCTCCGCCCGATCGAATGGACAAGCGCAACGCCGTCGTCGTTTAGCAACTGTCCGACACGCTGGAAGAATGCGTCGTATTGCGCAACCCCCACATGCTCGAACATACCGACGGAAACGATACGGTCGAACGTGCCGGCAACGCCGCTGTAATCTTCCAATCGGAAGCGAACGCGGTCGGCCAAGCCGATACTTGCCGCACGTGCGTTCGCAACCTTCAATTGCTCCGAGGACAGCGTCACGCCGGTGACGTCAACGGCCGCACTTGCCGCGAGAAACATGCCAAGCCCGCCCCACCCCGATCCGATGTCCAGGACCGTTTGACCGGGCTCAAGCGCCAGCTTCGCTGCAATGCGGCGCTTCTTGTTCAGTTGCGCCGCTTCGAGCGTTTCGTCCGGTGCTTCGAAGAAGGCGCACGAATACTGCTTGTCGTGATCGAGGAAAAGGTCGTAGAGGCCGCTCGAGAGATCATAGTGGTGTGCGACGTTGCGCTTGGCGCGCGCTCCCGAATTGCGCGGGTTCAAGCGGCGTCCAAGCGCGCGCAGGCGTGCAAGCCAAAGCAAGTGGCCGCCACCGGAGCCCGTGCCCAGATTCCGCGCGAACAGTCCCAACAGGTCGGCGATATCTCCGTTCTGTACGGTGAAGCGCCCATCCATATACAGCTCGCCCAAGGCCATTTGAGGATCGCGCAGCAGATCGAAGGCGACCCGCCTGTCGTGCAACCGCATGACGACTGCCGGTGCCGATAAATCTCCAATCTCGAACGAGCTGCCGTCGTGTGCGACGAGTGTAAGCCGACCCATCTTCACGATGCCGCGAAGCATCCTGACCATCAGCGAATTCATCGCTTCCTCCGTTTGAGGTCCCCCGACCCTCGGAACACAACGCACATGGTTTCACATTGTTCCCGCCCGCCGGCATGCAGGTTTTTGGCCGCACGAGATCGCGCGAAAATATTCTCCCAAGCGGGGGAACTTATTGTCACGGCACGCGTTCGCGAAGATCTTCCGCTTGGTCACGTAACGTCACTGACCATAGCAAGCGTCGAAGTGTCGTGCATTTGTTTGCGAAAGAGCGGAGACTCTGAGTTCAACTCACAGGCGACCCTTGACCGACCCTCCCGGTGAAACAAACAAACGCATTGGCGTTTCCGACAAACCTGACAATGCCGCGTCGGGACAGGCCGACGAAGCGCTGTTGAAGGCCGGCGCCCTTCAGAGCGCGATCTTCAATAGTGCCAACTTCTCAAGTATTGCCACCGACGCCAAGGGTGTCATCCAGATCTTCAATGTGGGTGCCGAACGCATGCTGGGTTACACGGCGCTGGAGGTAATGAACAAGATTACGCCCGCCGACATTTCCGATCCGCAAGAAATCGTCGCGCGCGCGAAGTCCCTGAGCGTTGAACTTGCAACGCCAATCACGCCGGGTTTCGAGGCCTTGGTGTTTAAGGCTTCGCGCGGCATCGAAGACATCTATGAGCTAACCTACATCCGCAAGGATGGTAGCCGTTTCCCGGCGGTGGTGTCCGTCACGGCGTTGCGCGATGCGCAAGACACGATCATCGGCTACTTGTTGATCGGCACCGACAACACGGCACGTAAGCTGGTTGAAGAAGAACAAAAAAAATCTGATCAGAAGTTACGCGACCAGCAGTTCTACACCCGCTCTCTGATCGAATCCAACATCGACGCACTGATGACCACCGATCCATCGGGCATCATCACGGACGTTAACAAGCAGATGGAAGCGCTCACCGACTGTACGCGCGACGAGTTGATCGGCGCCCCGTTCAAAGATTTCTTCACCGATCCGGATCGAGCGGAAGCCGGAATCAAACTCGTCTTGAGCGAAAAGTCCGTCACGGACTACGAATTGACGGCGCGTTCCCGCAACGGAACCGAGACGGTGGTGTCCTATAATGCGACCACATTCTATGATCGAAGCCGAAAGCTACAGGGTGTGTTTGCGGCCGCACGCGACGTCACGGAGCGCAAACGGTTCGAGCTGGAATTGCAACAAGCCAAAGCGATTGCCGAGAGCGCGAGCCGAAGCAAGTCGGATTTCCTCGCCAGCATGAGCCACGAGATCCGAACGCCGATGAATGCGATCATGGGCATTGCGGATTTGCTGGCAAAGACGGAGCTCTCGCCGGAGCAAGACAAGTATTTGCGCATTTTTCGCCGTGCCGGCGACAACTTATTGAATCTCATCAACGATATTCTCGATCTCTCGAAGGTTGAGGCGTCGCAGCTCGAACTTGAGCAAACCGGCTTTGCGCTGAACGACCATTTGGAAATCGTGACCGAGATGGTCGCGGCACGGGCCCAAGAAAAGGGGCTGAAACTCATATGCGAGATCGCGCCAAACGTAAGCACGAATTTGATCGGCGATCCAACGAGGCTGCGCCAAGTGCTTCTCAACCTCCTCGGCAATGCCATCAAGTTTGCTCAAGCCGGTACAGTCTCGATGCATGTGACCCAGGAGGCCGATTTGTCGGTGCCAACGGCATTGCGCTTCACCGTCACGGACACCGGAATCGGCATCGCCTCTGATAAACTGAACCAAGTATTTGAGCGCTTCACCCAGGCCGACACTTCAACAACACGGCGGTTCGGCGGCTCGGGTTTGGGACTGACTATTTCCAAACGCCTTGTCGAACTCATGGGCGGTCGTATCTGGGTCGAGAGCGAGGTCGGAGCGGGCAGCGCTTTCTCGTTCACTCTCCCGTTCGAACGCTGGACGGGTGCCGGCAAACGAGCGTCGCCCTCTCTCGGGGGGGGTGCTGGATTGCCGTTGCCGGCGTTGAACATCCTTTTGGTCGAAGACTCCGCTGACAACTGCACCATCACCATGGCCTATTTAGAAGACACCCCATTCCAAATTGACATTGCGGAAAATGGTGCAAGCGCCTGCGAAATGTTCAAAACAAGAAAATATGACCTCGTGTTGATGGATCGACAAATGCCGGTCATGGACGGCTTGACTGCGACACGAACCATTCGAGCGTGGGAGCGGGTTGCAGGCATACCTGCCACCCCAATCATTGCCTTGACGGCGTCCGCATTAAAGGGTGACCGGGAAATGTGCCTCGCCGCCGGCTGTACGGCTTTCTTGACGAAGCCGATCAGGCAGGACGTGCTGCTGCAAGCGATCAGAGAACACGGCATCTTGACGCCCCGTTCATCGGAGGCGGATGACAGACGAACGGCGCCAATGGCAGAAAGCGCAACTCAACGACTGGCGAAACGTACCCCCGCCTACCTGAAGAACTGCCGAGAGAACGTCGCGACCATGTCCGCCGCTCTGGATCGCGTCGACTTTGAAACCGTGCGGTATCTCGGCCACCAGATGAGCGGGTCGGGAGGCGCATTTGGGTTTCAGGCTATCAGCGACATCGGCGCGGCTCTCCAACTTGCGGCGGAACACGCCGACGCCCACGCATCGCGCATCCGTCTAGGCGAGTTGCAGGGTTTCCTGGACAGGACACAGGTAGTTTCCGTTTGAGCGGTTCGCCAAGCCTCGGCCACACTCGGCACTCAAATGGCATGCGCCATGTTACGCGGCGACAAGTTTCTCGACGGAATCGCGAAGTTCTCGCTCAGTGTAGGGCTTGCGTAGGCAGGACGCGCCGTCAACAAACTGGACCTTCATTTCCTCGGTGACGTAATGGCCGGTCGTGTAGAGAACGCGCAAGCCCGGGCGAATTTTGACCGCGTGTCGCGCGAGCCCAAAGCCGCCATGAACGTCTTTCATCAAGTAGATGTCCGTAAACAGGGCATGGATGTCGTTTGACGAATTGAGATGCGAGAGCGCTTCTTCAACATTGCCCGCCGAGAAGGTGCTGTGGCCCCACTCTTCAATTAAGGGCGTCGTCTTCAACGACAAGAATCACTGGCATCTTCGCTAAGCAGCCTGCCGCTTGGCCGGGTGAAAAAAGAGCGCCTGCCCCACAGCCGCCATAACTGTCTCCGTCAAGAACGGTTTTGTGATGAGGTAGGTCGGCTCCGGCCGTTCGCCGGTCAACAGACGCTCCGGATAGGCCGTGATGAAAATCACGGGGACGTCGAAGCTCCGCAAGATGTCGGCGACTGCATCGATACCGGAACTTCCGTCGGCGAGCCGCACGTCGGCAAGGACCAGTCCCGGCTTGTGGGTGAGCGCCTTGCGCACGGCGTCGTCGCGCGTCGCGGCGATGCCCACGACTTCGTGACCGAGATCCTTCACGATGGATTCGAGGTCGAGCGCGATGATAGGCTCGTCTTCGATGATCAACACGCGTGAGGCAAGCTGAAGCTCGATCTCCTTTTGGGTCTTGACGATCTGTGCCTCGACCGCGGCTTCGGTCTTGTTCAGAATGCGCGCCGTCTCAGCGCGGCTGAAACCCTCAAGCGAACTCAACAGCAATGCTTCGCGGTTCGACGGCGACAAAGCTTGCAACCGCTCATCGGGCGAGGTGGCAACGAGCCCATCGTCCGTGGGACGGTCCGCGCTGCTAGTCGTCGCCCAGATGGCATGGAACACGCGGTAAAGCGCAATTCGGGCCGGTAGATCGGACTCGAACGCCTCCGGCTTGGCTAGAATGGCCTCGAGCGTCGCCCGGACATAGGAATCCCCACCCGTCTGGGAACCTGTCAGGGCGCGCGCATAACGCCGGAGATATGGGAGATGGGGGGCAATCGCGGCAGAAAGGCTCATGAGGCGGTATCTCCAGAGCTTGGGATTAGAGGGGAAACGCGTCAAACAAATAATAGTTCCCTAATGCGGAACCTTTAGCGGAAACCGGCGTTTGAATACCTAGGTGGCCGCATAAACGCCTAAGCTTAGACACCAACCCTGGTAGTGCTTGATGACGAATAAACTAGACAAGCTTCCCGGGGGTCTGCCGCCCGCCGGCGAACCGCCGTCGGCTCCGGTCCACAAGCCAAATTCAGCGGGTGACAAGCCCGACGCGCGCGCTGCCGCGGACGGGTCACCGCTCCGGCGGCAGCTCAAAGGCAAAACGGATGTACCCATGAAAAACCCAGGTGTGGACCTTAAGGCGCGGCAAGACGTGATCGGAGAGGGCCTTAAGCGCATCTTCGATGAGATCGTCGAGGAACCGGTACCGCCGGAGTTCCTGGAGTTGTTGGATCAGATTGATCGCAAGCACGAGGAATAGGCGCGACGATGGCGGACCTTGAGCCTCAGCAACGAAACGGCAGCGGTACAAGCGTCGCGGATGCCGCGTTTCGTGCCGAGATGATCGCGTTGATCCCGTTCTTGCGTGCCTTCGCGCGCACATTGGCCGGTCATCGTGAAGACGCCGACGATTTATGTCAGGAGACGCTGGCCAAGGCCTGGCAGAGCCGTGGGACCTATCAGTTGGGCACGAACTTGAAAGCCTGGCTGTTCATGATTCTACGCAACCAGTTCTACTCCGACCGACGCCGCTCTTGGCGGCAGCAGCCGTGGCACGACAGCGACGCAGAAAACGCGCTCGTGGCACAAGAGAACCAAGGCGCAAAACTAGACCTCACCGACCTCTCTCGCGCGCTGCGTTTACTTTCGGACGAACAACGCGAAGTCTTGATCTTGGTCGGTGCCGGCGGCTTCTCGTACGACGAAGCTGCGTCGATCTGCGGTTGCGCCCTGGGCACGATCAAAAGCCGCTTGGCGCGCGCGCGCGGCATGCTGCAAGACCTTCTCGACAAACCAGCGACCCAACTCGGCAAGCGCGAAGATCGCGGCGACGCCGTTAATGAGATACTGGGCGAGCTAGACCGCTTGTCTCCCCGAAGCCTTGAGGGGTGAATGTGGACGACACGAGCGCCAACGCTGGTGCGTGGCATAAAACTCTAGGCGTACGGTTACTGACAATCGTGTGTCTGGCCCTTTTGCCTGTCTCGGCCTTGAGCATCTGGCAAGGTGTCGAGCGAATCCGCGAGGATCAACAGAACACGCAGCAAACGCTGCGCCAAAGCGCATTGGCCGCCGCAAGCGACGAACTGAACGCTTTCGTCGGCGCCGAGCAATTCTTGCTGGCGCTTTCAAAGCAGCAAGACATTCGCCTCGGCCGCAAGACATGCGAACGCCGACTTGAAGATTCCTTAAGAGGCTTGGCTCTGTTTGGCAACCTCGCAAGGATTGCATCAGACGGAACGGTGCTCTGCGCGGCGGTCATGCCGCCTCGGAACGTCGATCCCGCAAAGTTCCCATGGTGGAAGCAAGCATTGGTTCGGCGCGAGTTTTTCGTCAGCGGTCCAGTCCGAAGCGATGCGCTACGCAAAGAAGTTTTCCTCGGCGTTCTCCCGCTAACGAATGCGGATGGCGTATTCGACGGAACTCTCAACGTAGCAATCGATATTCAATGGCTAACGACGGTGCACCAGCGCCAACTAAAACTACCGCGCGGCTCTATCGTTGCCCTATTCGACAAGTCGGGCGCCATTGTCGCGTCGAGCGCGCCCAAAGTCGCACCGGCCGTGTTCGCTGGCGGCGCCGGACTGCCGAAGCGTAGCGATGGCGTGATTTCCGTCACAGGGCCCAACGAAGAGCCGTGGTCGCTCGCGATCGCGCCCGTTCTGCGTCATGAGTACTTTATCGGGTTTGCGATGCCGGATAGCGAGCTGACGCGCCTCTCTTACATGTCCGTAGCAATCGATCTCCTGCTGCCTGTTCTGATGATCCTGCTCGCTTCGCTAGCAATCTTGATGGCGACGGATCGGCTCGTCGTGCGATGGCTTGAGACACTGGGCCGAATGGCGACCGCCTACGGCAAGGGCGACTACTCGACACGCCCGCAAGCGCTCAACGAAGCTCCACAAGAGTTTCGCGTACTGGGAACTACACTTTCCGATATGGCTTCGGCCGTCCAAGAACGGGACCGCAGCTTGAAGGAGGCATTGGCGCAAAAGGAATTGTTGGTCAAAGAAATTCACCACCGCGTCAAGAACACGCTGCAAATCGTGCTTAGCCTTCTCAATCTGCAATCCAGCCGTCTGCGTGACCCAGACGCAAAGGAAGCAATTGATCAAGCGCGCGCAAGGATCAACACATTGGCGGTCGCTACTCGCGCCATAGACGAGCTGGGTTTGGATGGGGGAATCGACCTGAAGCCCCTGCTGATGGAGGCGATCGAGCAGGTACAACGCTCTGCCGAAGAAACGCACACGAACGTCACCGTGAGCGTCGACTTGGCCACGTGCAAGGTCAGCGGCGACACCGCGATTCCTCTGATGTTGTTCGTCAACGAAGCCGTTACGAATGCGTATAGTCACGGGTACCCGGAACCCGAATCCGGCGGCCGGATCTCGATATCGTTGCGGCCGGCCGGCGATGCAAGAATGGACCTCGTCATCACAGACGAGGGACGCGGATTCGGTACACAACAACCGCACGCGGACACGGGGGTGGGCAACCGCTTGATGCAGGCGCTCGCGCAACAGGTCTCGGGCACGATGACGATCCGCAACAAGGATCGCCGCGGCACCGTAGTCGAATTGAACTTCGCAGCAAATCGGGACGTACCAGCCCAACCTGTTTAGCTACAAATGGAAACTGCGACCGCGAGTTTGTGCCCGCGATCGCAGCTAATTCTTCCACCAAACCAAGTCTTACCGCGCGACGATGCGCCAGCTTCCATTGTCGTCCCGGCACGCCACGCTCACGTCTTCATACTGGCGGCCGTTGACGTAAACGATCTGGCTGAACTCACGGCACTCGCGGCCATAACCCGCCCGGCGGCCTTCTGACCGGCGCGTCGGGGTCACATAGCCGTAGTTGCCGTTGTGCGGGTTGCGCCACTCATAGCGGCGGCCGTACTCGGGCTGCTCGAACGCGTCGTAGTAGCTGCGGTTGTAGTAGTAGGCGTCGGCGCGTTCGTTCCGGCACGCATCCCTGGCGATTGCGTTGCCGGCGATTCCGCCCAGAATTACGCCGCCGACGGTCGCCGCGGTATTTCCGCTGCCCTTGCCGAACTGATTGCCGATCACACCACCAGCGACCGCGCCCACAACCGTTCCAACGGCAGCGTTGTCGTTGCAACCGTCATAGCGGCTGGAGTTCTGATAGCCGGGCCCTGGCCCCGGACCGTCGCTGTACATTCTATCGCTTGCACAACCGCTCACGAGGACCGCGACTGCGGCGCCTAACATCAATCTCTGCAACATCGATCAATCTCCTGCTGATGCCAACCTAACGTCCGCATACGGTTAAAGGTTCCCGCTTAGACGGAGATCGCGCGCTAAAAGCCGCCGGCCAGAACCAAAACCAAAACGACGACAGCCACCAGACCTAGCCCTCCACTCGGGAAAAGCCCCCAATCGCGGCTGTGCGGCCAGGATGGAATGGCGCCGATGAAAAGAAGCACCAACACAATCAGCAGAATGGTTCCCAAACTCATGATGCGCTCCAATCCAGGTCGTGAGCACACAAAACGCACGCATCAGCAGCCGGTTCCGAGTTCACGCCAGCTCTCCAGGCGGGAACCTATCTCGCGCAGCGGCGTTACCACGATCAGCATTCACGCCGACGGGCACGAAAAACGGAGATCTCCCAACATGGCTTACGCAAAATCGACTTCACGCAAGAAAGCCAAGAATGGCAACGATCTGGACGCCCGCGTCAGCGCACTCAAAGGCGACTTCGACTCGCTGCAAAACAATGTCCGCGAACTGCTGAACAGCCTCGGCCAAGAAGCTTCAACCGGATTTGCGAGCGCAACCGAAGCCGCCGGCGACGCCGCCAGCGATGCTGCAGAACAGGTCGGGAGTTGGAGTGAAGCCGGCGCCGAGTCGGTTCGTGGTGCGATCCGTACGCAGCCCCTCGCAGCCATCGCACTGTCGATGGGCGCCGGCGCCCTCATCGGCTCGTTGCTTCGTCGCTGAACTCCCCGGGCGATCATGCGCGACCAACATCTAGCGTCGCCATGATCGCCCGCGTAATTCTGGTCGTCATCGCCATCGCGGTGATCGGGACGGGCGTCGCCTTCTGCGGCGTGGCCGTCTACTTACTATTGCTGCCGATGGCCGACGCGCCTGCGGCAGCGGCGCTGACGGCAATCATTCTCTTTCTCACCGTCGGCGCTGGCGCAGCGATTTACTTGGCTATCGTCAACAGGCGCGTCCCTGCCCCAGCGCCTCTTCACGCAGCGGCGCCCGCTCAATCTCAAGACGCGCTGGTCTCCGCGCTCACGCAGTTGGCGAAGGAACACCCGCTAATGGCGGTTGCGTGCGCCGCCGCTTTGGGCATGACCGACGCGATGAAGCGAAAGATCCGATAGCGCAGGAAAACTTTCCCACAGGAGTTCGGAACTCGTCCGCGCGGCGCACGTTCTATCAAAGTTCGACCGTCAAAAGGAGACATACGCATGCCTACAGAAAGTGGTCACACGCGCGCGATACGCGCTTCAAGAGTGACGGGAACGTCAGTCTACAACAACGAAGGCTCATCGATCGGAACGATCGAGGACATCATCCTCGACAAAACGTCGAGCAAAATCATGTTCGCGGTCGTTGGCTTCGGCGGCTTCCTCGGTATCGGAGAAAAATACCATCCCGTGCCGTGGTCCCTTCTCAACTACGACGAGGACAAAGGCGGCTATGTCATTCCGATGACGAAAGCCATCTTGCAATCGGCGCCAGCGTACGACATCGGCGATTTGACGAAGCACGACGGCGACATCCGCGACAAATCCTATTCCTACTACAAGGTCGATCAAGACTGGTGAACTTCGCATCGCGCGAAGGTCGCAAACAACAAATTTGGAGAACGACATGACAACCACAGTGAATGGACTGTTCGACAACCGCAATGACGCGTCCGACGCGGTACGCGACATCAAGGCTGCCGGAATACCCAACGAAGAAATCAGCATCGTCACCAACAAGGTCGACGGCCAAAGCGCACAGCGTAGTGCCGGCGATCGTACGGTCGACAACAACATGGCCGAGTCCGGCGCCGGCGATGGCGCGGTCATCGGCGGCGTGCTGGGCGGCGGCGCTGGCCTTCTGGCAGGACTAGGCGCAATCGTCATCCCGGGTCTCGGTCCCCTGCTCGGCGTAGGCTGGCTGATCACCACGGCCGTCGGCGCAGCAGTCGGCGCGTCCGGCGGCGGTTTGATCGGCGCGTTGGTCGGTGCGGGTGTCGACAACGACGATGCGCAGATCTACGTCGATCGTATCAAGGGCGGCGGCACGCTCGTGTCGGTCCGCGTTCCCGATGCGGACGTTGCGACCGTCGAAGCGATCATGCTGAAGTACAAGGGTATGGATCGCGAACGGATGGCGGCGCGCGCTCCACTCACCGGCGCTCCAATGGACCGCACGGTCGAGACGCGCACCACGCGTACGACTGTCTCGAACACGCCGGCGGAATGAAACAAGCCGCGTCGTTTCAGCGAGGGGCGGACAGTGTCCGCCCCTCTTTTTCTGCTAGCGGCGCTCCGGGTTTACACGCGCGCACAAATGTCATCCGGCATCGAACACCTTCCGGGTGGAACTCAAGGTCGACGGCATTGTCGCGCTCCCGCGCAACAGCTGCCCGAACAACCCTGACGCCAAAGCCCTGCTCTTCGGGTGGCGTTACGGCAGGCCCGTGGCTCTCTGTCCACGTCCACACGACGCGCTCGTCCGCACCCGCCGGCTCCAGGGTCCAGTCAATTGTCACGCGTCCGCCGTCTCCGGACAGCGCCCCATACTTAAGAGCGTTCGTCGCCAACTCATGGCACGCCAGTCCGATCCCACCCGCCGTTTGCTCGTGGACAAGCAGAGGCGTGCCCTGGATTGCGAACTTGGCCTTGTTCGCGTCAATGAAAGGCGCGAGCGCGCCTCTGACGACCGCACCCAAATCTACGTCGTGCCAGTTCGCGGCTATGACCAGATCGCCGGCACTTTCTAACGCGCGCAAGCGCGCCATGAACTTGTCGGCCAGCGCCGCTGCTACGGGGTTGTTGCGCGGCAGCGAATTGTTCAGCAACGCTTGAATCACAGCCAGCAGATTCTTCAACCGATGACGAAGCTCGCCCGTCACCAACTCCTGCTGTTCGCGCAAGAGCTTGCGATCATGGATATCGGCGAAGGAAATGATCCGATCATCCGTTTGCCCTCTGCGCCCCAAAATGGCGACCGTGCGCATACGAAACCAGCGCCACTCTTTTTCTTGGCAGCTCCAAATCCGAACCTGCGCGTTTACGAGCTCGCCCTCCGCCATGCGTAGCAGAGCCTTCAGTTCCTGCCTGTCATCCTCATGTACGGACGAAAGCCATCGCTCGCCGCTATAATCCGGCCACTGCCCGCCTGTCGTAGACTCCCATGCAAGATTGCGCTCGTGCCAGGCTCCGTTGCCGTCCGTCAATGCAACGACATCCGTCGAAGCGTCGATCAACGCGCGATAGCGCGTCTCACTCTGTTCAAGCGCCCTAATTGTCTCGCGTAGCCAAACTGACCCCGAGATCAATATCGTCGACGACAAGGCGAAGAGCCCGGCAGAAATGAGCTGCGGCTCACTCAGTGCCAAGGAACCGGGCGGATCGAAGAAAAAGTACCAAGCGGCAACCCAGCCTAGGATCGAAGTCGCCAATCCGCTCCAGAAGCCGCCAAGCAGCGCCGCGACCGCGACGGCGGGATAGAATGTGGCAAACGGCGTCGCGCCCGGTTCTTGACCCAACAAAGCTCTGACGGCGATCGCAACGCATAAGCAGGCGGCCACAATGGCGGCGCGCCGCATCCACTCGGGTATACGTCCTGAAGAGTCCGAAGGCCGCGGCCTAAGTGCCGCCCAGTCGCTGATTGCGCGAAGAACAAGAGGAGACATGTGCACCGCCGGTGGCAGCGGCACCATAGCGGCACAAAGACATGTCGCCGTTACAACCTCCCGTGGAATGGGGCCGCGAAAGACGAGAAAAGTAGGTTAATGCCTTAGCGCGGGACCAACGAACTGACGCGCTGGAAGATCCGCTGCAACACCGTTGGCTTTACGGGAGCATGCGGATCAAGGTCCGCCGCAGGGGAAACGCCGAGTTCAAGCAAGGCATTCGAAACCGACCTTAGCCGGTCGGGTTCGCCGCCCGTCATGTTTTCGCCGGCCGACTCTTGCAGGCGCACGGCGTCGTAGTGCCACTCGCGCAGGATCGCGATCTTTTGCTCCTTCGACAACGCCTTGTCGCTCAACACATCGTTTGGATGGTTATAGCTGACGCTAGGGTTGACCTTCTTCTCTTCAACGCTCTCTTCGTTTGTCATTTTGATCGTTACTCCTACACCGTGAGCACAACGCGCAACGACTGAGAGAGTTCATCCGGTCGGGAAAAACTTTTGAGGGAACCAAATCAAGGCCGCTGCGTTGAGATGTCTGACGGGGAACGGATCGGCAATGAACTCAAAGATACACGTACGCAAAGCCGCCGCTGCCGCAATCTCCGACCCCGTGATACTGCCGCCGGGCTTTCCCCGTTCCGCCAAAGTCTCCCTGATCATACTTGCCGTCGTGGCTTGCGGTACCGCCGCATGGGCCATGCAGGACTTTCTGATGCCGACTGCGACGGGGGTCGTACTTGCGCTGGCGCTGACTCCCATTGTTGCGGCTCTTGAACGGCTGGGCTTGCCTACAATCGCGGCTTCCGTCGTCGTTGTGGTAAGCATTGGCGCAATCATCATCGGCACGGCGGTTGCCGTCACTCCCGGCGTATCCGAGTTGATCACGGACGCGCCACAGATCGCGCGAACCATAGAGCGCAAGACACGACCGTTGAAGGAATGGCTCGGCAGCGTTCAGGCCGCCACCGACAAGCTCGACGAGATGAGCCAGATCCCTGGCGGGGACAGTGCCGTCCCGGCCGCGGCACCCGCACAATCGTCGGGCGGCGCCGTCATGGAACTGGCGCCGAAGGTCATTGCGCAGACCGTTTACGCGTTCGTGTTGGCGCTGTTTCTGATCGCGGTGCGTGAACCATACCGCAAGCGGCTTATTCTAATGCCGGCCGAACGCGAGCAGCGGCTGAGAGTGGCGCGGATCATGAACGAGTCTCTCTCGCAGGTGTCCCACTATCTGTTCATTATGACAATGATCAACGCCGGCGTGGCGGTTGCAGTTGCGCTGGCGTTTACGGTGCTGGGTGTTCCCTATGCCGCGGTCTGGGGCGTAGCCTTCGGGATTGCGTGCTATATCCCCTATGTCGGCCCGACGGTAGCGATAGCGTTGTGCGCGCTGACCCAGCTGGTGTCCGCACCGTCGCTGGAGGAAGCCCTCGTCCCGCCGATCGTGTTGGTCCTCGTGAACTTCATTGAGTCCACCTTAGTCACACCCTGGCTTGTATCGCGACGGGTGGCGGTAAGTTCGCTCGGCGTTTTTCTAACCGTCGCGATGTTTGGGTGGCTCTCGGGACCATTCGCGGCGGTTGTCGCGGTACCCGTGCTTATCTTGTTCTCGGCCGTCGCCCGTCACGTACCCGGCCTCGAACCTATTGCCATCCTCCTGCTCGCCGAAAACGAAACGAGTCTCGATGGCAAGAAGACTGGGATGGAGAAACTGTTCGCGGCCGAACAGGTCCTGGGAGAAACCGCGGTTGCGCGACGCGTATGGTGGCGCCGGCTGTTGCTTGGCGATCGCGGTGGCACGGGCGCCACGCCGACGGTCGCCGATAGCCAAACTGCATGAGCTGCAGCAAAATCGCGGGGCCCTGCACCCAGGGCGTTCGTGGCCCACTGGGAACCGAACCGCGTTGTTGCGCGTTCTAAAAGCTGGCGGTAGCGATATGTCTCTCAGGAAGGGACGCGCGTAGGGGCCCTCTAGTGAACGAAATTGGCGTTAAGTCCAGGACCTCGACCGGCGACACCCCGCCGGCGCGCTCCACGAGAGAACGGCGCCGCTATGGTCGCCTGCTCGCTGAAACCCAGCTAACAACGCTCTTCAACAACATCGCCGAGCAGCCTATTCCCGACGAGTTCCTGGACCTGCTCCGGCGCATCGATGCACGGTGTGCCCCTACGTAAAATCTGATTCAAAAGCCCCGGCGACCTTTCGGTCGCCAGGGCTCCAACAATGCACTTCAACGAGCTAGTTGCGATCGTTGTCATCGCGCCAGTCGTTGCGACGGCCTTCGCGCCAGTCGCGGCGATTGCGATCGTCGTCCCCGTCACGGCGCATTTGATAGTACGTCCGTGTGTGGTTCTGGCGGTACCAATCGCGCTCGCCGTCGTTACGCCAGCCGTGCCAGCGGCGATTGTTGTCGTAGTAGCCGTCAGAGTACCCGAACACTACGTTGCCGAGCACGATAGAGAAGTCGTTGC
>JBJXEH010000142.1:0-3852 GCA_046153995.1 Micropepsaceae bacterium | reverse complement strand
ACGATCACGCGCCGCGCGTCATCACGCAGAGTTCGCGCCAGATCGAGCCTCTCATGCGCCCCCGGCGCGACGAACCCGCCATCCCGCGCAAGCATCGGCAGATCAGGCCCCAGCACGCGGTCAAGCTTGGCCGACAGCGCACCAACCGCGGAGCCCGTTTCCTCAAGCCGCTTCAGTTCCCGTGCCAGAGATTGGGGCAAGGCCGACAGCGGGCCGTCGTTCCGCGCCACCGCCTCAGCCAAAACGTCGGAGAGAGCCAACGCATCGCGCACCGCGCCCAGATCGCGCGGACCGGCCCGATCGACGCTGATCCGCGACAGAGCGCGCGCCATGTCCGGCACGCGCCTGAGCACGCCCCGCGTCGTCTCCCGCGAGGCCGAGTTGCGCGCAAAATGCTCGACACCGTCGAGCCGCGCCTCTATCGCACCGACGTCGGTCAGCGGCGAAAGAAGCCGCTCGGAAAGCTCCCGGCCACCCGCAGCCGTCAATGTCCGGTCAATAGTGGAGAGCAAGCTCCCCTGAAACTCGCCGGAAAGCGTCTGCACAAGTTCAAGATTGCGCCGCGTCGCCGCATCCATTGCCATCACATGAGTCTGCACCTGCTGACGCGGCGGCGAGAGCGCGGGCAGCTTGCCCTTTTGCGTCAGCTCCAAATAGCCCAACAACGCACCGGCCGCCGCAATCTCGGCCCGCGAAAAACTTCCGAATGCGTCGAGCGCCGCAACATTCAGCTGCGACTTCAACAACCGCTCGCCGACGGACGAGTCGAACTTGAGCGCGGGGAGCAACGTCGCCCGAGCGCCCATCTCGCGCACGAGCGGCGCGATCTGCTCCTCCGTCGCCAACGCATCTGGCACCAAGAGCTCGGCCGGTTCGATCCGCGCCAGAGTCTGCAACAGCATCGCTGGCTCGACCGCCGTCACATGAAACGACCCGTCGGAAATATCGGCCCATGCCAAGGCGTAAGAACCTGCAGCCCGCGCCAGGGCCGCAAGATAGTTATGCCGCCGCGCCGACAGCAGCTGGTCTTCCGTCAGTGTCCCAGGCGTCACCACCCGCACGACCGCGCGCGCCACGACGGACTTGGACCCGCGCTTCTTCGCCTCCGCGGGATCCTCCGTCTGCTCGCAGACGGCGACTTTGAAACCCTTACGGATCAAGGTCAGCAAATAGCTCTCTGCCGAATGCACCGGCACGCCGCACATCGGGATGTCGGCGTCGTTGTGCTTGCCGCGTTTGGTGAGCGCGATGTCGAGCGCCGCCGACGCCTTCACCGCATCGTCGAAGAACAGCTCGTAGAAGTCGCCCATCCGGTAAAACAGCAGATAATCCGCATGTTCCCGTTTGATCGCGAGATACTGCACCATCATCGGCGTCGCGCGTTCGTCCTCGCGCTCGGCTTGGGCGGCTGAAACTTGGCTCATCGTTGGCACCTGGCCGCGGAAAGGTCCGGGAAACCCTTGTGCCCCAAGCCATCGCGCGGGTATTCAGTCACCAGCGAAATCAATACCGCACCGGACCGCTGCGTCCCGCGCGAACAACACGGCAGGTCCATGTCGAAGAAACGTCCATTTTCGGATCAAGAAGCCCTTCTTTTTCACAGCCAACCCAAGCCTGGCAAGCTTGAAATCGTGCCCTCGAAGCCGATGGAAACTCAGCGCCATTTGAGCTTGGCGTATTCCCCGGGCGTGGCCGTTCCCGTGCTCGCGATCGCAGAAGATCCGTCCACAGTTTACGACTACACCGCCAAAGGAAACCTCGTCGCGGTGATATCGAACGGCACCGCAATCTTAGGTTTGGGCGATCTGGGCCCGCTCGCGTCGAAGCCGGTGATGGAAGGCAAGGCCGTCCTTTTCAAGCGCTTCGCCGACGTCGACTCGATCGACCTCGAAGTCGACACCGCCGACGTGGATCAGTTCGTAAACTGCGTGCGCTATCTCGGGCCCACATTCGGCGGCATCAACCTCGAAGACATCAAGGCGCCCGACTGCTTCATCATCGAACAGCGCCTGCGCGAATTGATGGACATCCCCGTCTTCCACGACGACCAGCACGGCACAGCGATCATCACGGCGGCTGCCCTCGTCAATGCGCTACGCCTCACCGGGCGCGACATCAAGACGGCGAAGATGGTCGTGAACGGCGCAGGCGCTGCCGCGATCGCCTGTCTCGAGCTCATCAAGGCGATGGGAATGCCGAACGAAAACGCGATCCTCTGCGACACGAAAGGCGTGATCTACAAAGGCCGCACCGAAGGCATGAACCAGTGGAAGTCGGCCCACGCAGTCACCAGCAAGGCCCGCACGCTCGCGGAAGCCATGGTGGGCTGCGACGTGATGCTAGGCCTCTCCGTCAAAGACTCGGTGACTCAAGACATGGTGAAGTCGATGGCGGCCAAGCCCATCGTCTTCGCGTGCGCGAACCCCGACCCCGAGATCACGCCGGAAGACGTGATCGCCGTGCGCCCAGATGCGATCGTCGCGACCGGCCGCTCCGACTATCCGAACCAAGTGAACAACGTCCTCGGCTTCCCCTACATCTTCCGCGGCGCGCTCGACGTTCGCGCGCGCACGATCAACGACGAGATGAAGATCGCAGCCGCCAACGCGCTTGCCGAACTCGCACGCCAAGACGTGCCGGATGAAGTCGCAGCCGCCTACCACACGACGCGCCCCAAGTTCGGCCCCGACTACATAATCCCGGTGCCGTTCGACCCGCGCCTCATCTCGACGATCCCCGTCGCCGTTGCGAAAGCCGCAATGGCCTCAGGCGTAGCCCGCAAACCGATCGCCGACATCGAAGCATACAAGAACCAACTCGCCTCGCGCCTCGACCCCGTCGCCTCCATCGTGCAGCGCGTGACGGCACGCGTGCGCATGCAGCCCAAACGTATGGTGTTTGCGGAGGGCGAAGAAGAAGCCGTCATCCGCGCGGCGCTCACCTATCAAAGCTCAGGCCTCGGCAAAGCGATCCTGATCGGCGATCCGGAGCGGATTAGCGAGACCGTGCGTCACGCAGCTCTCGAAGACACTGGCGATCTCGAAATCCAGTTCCCGCGCCAAAGCCCGCGCACGCAAGAATACTCGGAAGCGCTGTTCAAACGTTGGCAACGCCGTGGCGTGCTCTACCGCGATTGCGTGCGCCAGGTGACCTACGACCGGAACATCTACGGTGCGTCCGTCGTTGCAGCGGGCCACGCCGACGCGATGGTGACCGGCGTAACGCGCCACTACTCGGTCGCGCTCGCCGACATCCGCCACGTACTCGACCCAAAACCCGGGGAACGCCTCGTCGGCGTGTCGATCATCTTGGATCGTGGCCGCACGGTCTTCGTCGGCGACACAAACGTGCACGAAATGCCGACGCCCGAAGAACTCGTCGACATCACGATTCAAACTGCCGCCGTCGCGCGAAGATTCGGCCACGAACCGCGCGTGGCGCTCCTCGCCTATTCGACATTCGGCCAGCCCTGGGGCGAACGCTCGCAGCGCGTGCGCGAAGCCGTCGATCTGCTCGACAAACGCAGCCTCGACTTCGAATACGACGGGGAAATGAACGCCGACGTCGCGCTCGATCCGGAACGCATGGCGCTCTACCCATTCTGCCGCCTCAAAGGCCCAGCAAACGTGCTAATCATGCCGGCCATTCACTCCGCCTCGATCTCGACGACGATGACCGAGGTGATCGGCGGCGCCACGGTCATCGGCCCGCTCCTCGTCGGCCTAGAAAAGCCCATTCAGATCGCGCCTCTGGGCGCCACGATGAACGACATCGTCAACATGGCCGCTCTCGCCGCCTACAACATATCGAGCTGACGCCAATGCTGAACATCCATCTTGTTCCCTGCCTGAG
>JBJXEH010000141.1:0-2938 GCA_046153995.1 Micropepsaceae bacterium | reverse complement strand
CTCGAAGAATTGCGTGCGGCGGGCCTCATGGAAGGCCGCATTCCGCCAAGCTTCGCCGTGCCATCGCCGAACGACTCGCTGGCCATGGACGAGGACCCCTTGGACGTGGATGACACCGGCGACCTGTTCGAGCCCGACATGTCCGACCCGAAAGACGGCAATTCCGCCGAATAAGCTGCCTCTTAACATCAACGTGAACCGCGCTATCTCCTCGATTGCGCGGACACGCCGCATTTGGGACAATCGCTGCGACAGAAGGAAGTTTGCCCCATGGGTAGCATGTCGATTTGGCACTGGCTGGTTGTCGGTGCCCTTGTATTGATCTTGTTCGGCGGCCGCGGCCGCATCTCTGACCTGATGGGCGACGTCGCGCGCGGCATCAAGAGCTTCCGCAAAGGCCTCGCCGACGACGAGAAGCCGCTCGATCAGACAAAGACGCCGGCGGACAACAAGGACAGCGTCAAGAATTAAGGCGCGCGGTTCATGGACCTCAGCTGGGGCGAGCTTTTGCTCATCGGCGTCGTGGCGCTCATCGTCATCGGCCCGAAGGAGCTGCCGCAAGCGTTCCGCACGCTCGGCCATTGGATGGGCAAAGCCCGCGCTCTGGCGCGCGAGTTCCAAACCCACATCGACGACCTGATGCGAGAGTCCCAAGTCGACGACATGAAGCGCGAATTTAACGACATGACGCGCCCGCCCGACTTTAGCGACCTCGAAGACGATTTGATGGCTGGCCGCCCAACCGCTGAGAAACCGAAGCCCGCCGTCGACAAGCCCGCGCCCGAACCCGTGGTGCCGCCAGCGCCATGACGCCCCCAGCACCCGATGAAGACGAGGCCCACATCGAAGCCTCGCGCGCGCCGTTGCTCGATCACCTGATCGAACTGCGCCAACGCCTGATGTGGTCGCTCGCAGGCTTCATCGGCGCGTTCGTGTTTTGCTACTTCTTCGCCGAACACATCTACGCGTTTCTGACGCACCCGCTCGCTCAGGCGTTTGAAGGCCAACCCGGCCGGCGCATGATCTTCACCGCGCTCTACGAGACGTTTTTCACTTACATCAAGGTTGCGGGCTTCGGCGCGCTCTGCATCTCTTTCCCGATAATCGCGACGCAGATCTATATGTTCGTGGCGCCGGGACTCTATCGCAACGAACGCAGCGCGTTCTGGCCCTTCCTCGTTGCGACACCGGTCTTGTTCACGCTGGGCGCAGCACTCGTCTACTACGGGCTGATGCCGGTCGCGATCACGTTCTTCCTCGGCTTCGAAACCCCGGGCGGCGCGGGCTCGCTGCCGATCCAGCTGGAAGCGAAGGTCGCCGACTATCTCGACCTCATCATGTCGCTGATCTTTGCGTTTGGTTTGAGCTTCCAACTGCCCGTTTTGCTGACACTGCTCGGGCGCGTGGGAATCGTCTCGTCGCAGTTCCTCAAAACCAACCGCCGCTACGCCATCGTCTTCGCGTTTGTCGTGGCCGCCGTGCTGACCCCGCCCGACGTTATCAGCCAAGTGGCGCTCGCCGTCCCGCTCTGCCTCCTCTACGAAGCCTCGATCTGGAGCGTCTGGCTCATCGAAAAGCGCCGCACCGAAGACGCCAAAAGAGCCGAAAGCGCCGTTTAGCCCCGTTGTGGGTGCGTTCGCGAGCGGCTAAACACCCGCTCCATTCCTAGAGTCGTCATGGCCGGGCTTGACCCGGCCACCCAGTGGAGCGGACGCGGCAGCAAGAAGGGTTCACCACAAAGCCACGAAGGGCACAAAGTCGCTTCGTGAGCTTCGTGGCTTTGTGGTGAAATTTCTTTCTGTCGCGCAACAGCGCGACGGCTTGGCGATGACGAATACTTTTGAGCACTTGGACAAATGCACGACATCAAATTCATCCGCGAAAACCCCGCCGCCTTCGACGAAGGCCTAAGGCGCCGCGGCTTGAACGCTCTGTCGAAGGAAATCTTAGGCCTAGACCAAGACTGGCGCATGGCCACAGGTCGGCTGCAAGAAATGCAAAGCCTGCGCAACGACGCGTCGAAGAAAATCGGTCAAGCGAAAGCCGCGAAGAACGAAGCTGAGGCGCAGCGCCTGATGGCCGATGTCGCGCGCCTCAAAGAAGAGGTCCCTGCGACCGAACTGCGCGTCCGCGAGAGCGAAGAGGCGCTGAACGAGCTCCTATCGACGATCCCGAACCTGCCCGCGGCCGAAGTCCCCGACGGCCCGGACGAAACGGCCAACAAAGAAGTCCGCCGCAACGGCACCCCGCGCGCGATGAACTTCGCCGCGAAGCAGCACTTCGACCTCGGCGAAGCGCTGAAGATGATGGACTTCGAAAATGCTGCCAAAATGTCGGGCGCGCGCTTCGTGCTGCTTAAGGGCCAACTCGCAAGGCTAGAACGCGCGCTGGCGAACTTCATGCTCGACCTGCACACGGGCACGTTCGGCTACCAGGAGGTCGTGCCGCCCTATCTCGTCCGCGACCAGGCGATGTTCGGCACCGCGCAACTGCCGAAGTTCCGCGACGAACAGTTCGGCACGACGAACGGCTACTGGTTGATCCCGACGGCGGAGGTTTCGCTCACGAACCAAGTGCGCGAACAAATCCTGGACGAAAGCGTGCTGCCGCTGCGCTTCACCGCTTGGACGCCGTGCTTCCGCTCCGAAGCGGGCGCCGCCGGCAAAGACACGCGCGGCATGATCCGTATGCATCAATTCTCGAAGGTCGAACTCGTCTCGATCACGACGGCCGAACAGTCGAATGCGGAGCACGACCAGATGACGGCATGCGCGGAAGAGGTGTTGAAGCGCCTGGGACTTGCCTACCGCACGATGGTGCTTGCGACCGGCGACATGGGTTTCGCAGCGCGCAAGACGCACGACATCGAAGTTTGGCTGCCCGGGCAAAACGCCTACCGCGAAATCTCAAGCTGCTCGAACTGCGGCGACTTCCAAGC
>JBJXEH010000140.1:0-11804 GCA_046153995.1 Micropepsaceae bacterium | reverse complement strand
CGCCTGTTCCGCGATCACCTCAAGCCTCATCGGGCCGAACTCGCCGTCGATGAGACTGACATCGTGGCCGGCGTCGATCAGTGGTCCGCCGATGCTGAGGAGGCCGAGCGGCGGCAACTGCTCCTTCGGGATGCGGCTGCCGATGGCGGGATGGGGGACGTTGATGAGAAGGATGCGCATGCAACGCACTCTAGTCGCCCGGCCCCTCTTGCGCGTGTGACGGCGGTCGCGCGTGATGGGAAAGTCACATGGCCACTCAAAACCACCTGAAACCTAGCGATATCAGCCAGTTAGGCCCAGTTGCGTGCATTGATCGGCGGCACAACCAGGTGTTGAATACGGGGTGGGGAAGACCGGCGGACAAAGCCGGCTCTTTTGGGGGACAGTATGAACGGCGTGTGGCGCCTGCCGGCGGTTGTCCGGGCGGCCGTGGTGTGTTTTGCGGCCTGTCTAGGCCCGGCAATAGCGCTTGCGGATAGCAAGCCTGCGGCCCCTGCCGCGGCGACGGCGCCACAACAACCCGCGCTCGACCCCAAGGACATCGAGGCATTTCTCGACGGTCTCGTGCCGCTTCAGATCGAGACAAACGACATCGCCGGCGCCACGATCTCGATCGTGAAAGACGGCAAGGTCGTGTTCGCGAAGGGCTATGGCTACGCCGACGTGAAGACCAAGAAGCCGGTGTCGGCCGAGACGACGCTGTTCCGCGTGGGCTCGATCACGAAGCTCGCAACGTGGACGTCCGTGATGCAGCTGGTCGAGCAAGGCAAGATCGACCTCGACGCCGACGTGAACACCTATCTCGATTTCCAGATACCGAAGCCGTTCGGCAAGCCGGTCACGATGCGCAATCTTATGACGCACCGCGCGGGCTTTCAAGAAATCCTAAAAAACCTCGGCGCCCAGAACGCGGGCAAGCCCGATATGGGCAAATACGTCCGCGAGAATCTGCCGGTACAGATTTTTGAGCCGGGCACGACGCCGTCGTATTCGAACTACGGCACGGCGCTGGCCGGCTACATCGTCGAGCGCGTGTCAGGCAAGCAGTTCGACGCCTACGTGGAAGACAACATCTTCAAACCGCTCGGCATGACGCATTCGACGTTGCGCCAACCGCTACCCAAGAACCTGGAAGCCGACATGTCGTCGGGCTACCGGCTGGCCTCGGGCGAACCGTTGGCGCTCGAGATCGTGAACGGCTACGCGTGCGGCAGCCAATCCAGCAGTGCAATCGACATGACGAAGTTCATGATCGCGTTCCTGAACGGCGGCGCCATCGGCGATGCGCGCATCTTGAAACCCGAAACCGTGGCGTTGATGCACAACACGGTGACAGCGCCCGACGAACGGCAAAACGGCATGGGTCTGGGCTTCTATGAAGCCGCGCGCGGGTCGCTACGCACCGTCGGGCACGGCGGCGACACAATCGCGTTCCACAGCGATATGCATCTGATCCCGGGCCAAAGTTTCGGCTTCTTCGTGTCCTACAACAGCGCCGGCCGCGGCGACGTGCCCCCGCGCGGACCCCTGTGGCGCAAGTTCCGCGAACGCTACTTCACCGACGATCCCGACAAGGCAACGGTCGCAAAGGAAGACCCGGCGGAGATCGTAGGCACCTACGTCACGACACGGCGCAGCGACGCCTCGATCTTCAAGATCTTCAGCGTCCTCGGCCAAGCGAGCGTGACCGCCAACGGCGACGGCACCATCTCTGTCGATACGTTCACGGGTTTAAACGGCCAAGTGCGGCGGTGGGAACCGTTGGGAAATGGCGAGTACCGCGCAACCGATAGCCGCACGCGCCTCATCTTCAAGCGCGATGCCAAAGGGCGGATGATGATGCTGCCCAGTTCGTCGGGCGTCGCGTATTTCCAAAAAGCAGCGTTGCAAGACAGCTCGTCGTTGATCACGCCGCTGCTGCTCGGTTCGATGGCCGTGCTTGTGCTCAACCTTGTGTTTTGGCCGGCAGCGGCAGGGGTCCGGCGGCACTACGGCATCAACCTGCATTGGAACGCGATCGAGCACATCCTGCGGCTCTTCGTGATGATGACGTCGCTCGCCTTACTCACCCTCTTCATCGGCTTCGCGGTCGCGCTCGCACCCGGTATAGGTGAAATCTGGCGCCTCGACGGCAGCGCGGACCCAACGCTGAAAGTGCTTCAGTTGATCGGCTTCGGCGGCGTTTTGGGATCGTTCTTCGTCGTCGTCAACGCGATCCAAGCTTGGGTGAACCCGATGCGCGGCTTCTGGGGACGCGTAAAAGAAAGCGTCGTGGCGCTGGCCTGCCTCTCGCTCATCTGGATCGCGTGGACAATGAACCTGTTCGACCAGACGCTACGTTACTAATCGTCCTGCATCGAACGCGCTGCGGCGGCGATGTGCGAGCCGTCCCAGAGTTCCAGGTTCTGCGCATCTGCGATATCCGCGCACTGTTCCTTTTCCTCGGTCGGGCCGCTCAGCGTGACCAGCAGCGCCCGGTCTGCACCGAAATAGGCCTTAGCACCCGCCAGCGCACGCACGTCGGCGGCGCCGATGCGCTGGCCCTTCCACTGTTTGCACTGCGCGACGATGCGTTGCCGCCCGGCGCAGATCAGCACGTCCACGCCGTAGTCGTTCTCCGCGCGCGTCACCATCACCTGGCCCGTTTTGAAATGGCCCGCGAGCAGCTCGGCGACCTCGCGCTCGAACCCCGCCTCGTCCAGCTTACTCACCCAGAACACCGTCTCCGTTCGCGCGCGACGCCACACATCGATCGCGTCGAAGCGGCGGACGGCCTCCTCATAGGCGACACGCCGCGGGGTTGCGCGGCGGTAGCGTGCTTCGGCGGCGCTCGTTTGCGCGAACAGCGTGAAGGCGATCAGGCCGACGGAGGCTGCGGCCCAGAGCCCAAAGACACTCGCCTGCGGCTGACTGAAGAGGGCCACGCGATCCGTCACGTCGATGGCCGTCGTCGTCAACAGACTCAAAGCCAGCAGCCCCACCATCCCGATCGACAGTGCGCGCATGCGCAGGTTGCGCCGCCGGGGCAGCCCATCGACTTCGTCAGGCTTCAACTCAAACTCATCCGGCAGCGGCTTCGGCTTCAGCCAGTTGAGCGTGAGCGTGATGCTTTGGTCGGCAAGGCCGGGTGGCAGCCGCGCAAAGCAACTCCACGCTCCTTCTTCCACTTTGCTCGCCTCCCCCACGACGTTGGCGAAACAAACGGATTAGACGACAGTTCCGGGCTTCCTAGAAGTTTCCATTTACCGTGACGCACACGGATTATTTTCCGGATGGTAAGAATCCCACAGCGGGCGTCGCGAAATTACGCGCAACCCGCAGGCGATTTTGCTCAAGAGCGTTTACGCTGACTGAGGTGCGCCTTGCTGCACGCGGCGCATACCGATCAGCATGATCGCTATCAGGGACACGACGTTCGCGCCGATCTGATACCAGGCCGGCACCAGCGGATCCTTCAGCGTCTCGATCAGCCAAGCGAGCACCAGCTGCGTCGAGCCGCCGAACACCGTCACCGAGATGGCATAGGCTATCGAGAGACCGGCAGAACGCACGGACTTCGGAAACGCCTCGGTGAGCAGCACGTAGAGGCCGCCATATGAGAGCGCGAGCAGGAAATTTAAGCCGGCATTGACAAGCAGCAGCGTTTCGACGGTCGATCCCTTTGCCGTTATCAGCACGTAAGCTTGCATGACAACGAGCAGGAAGATGACGCGCGGAATGATGACCGACGTGCGGAAGCCGATCCGGTCGGCAAGCCACGCGCCGAGCGGCACGCCTGCGATGCCGGCGATGTAGCCCACCATCGTGAGCAACATCGAGAGGTCCGCGGGGTGACCCAGGGTCTTCATTGCATAAGTCGTCATGTAGCCCGAAACGTAGGTCGAAATCGTGGGTCCGACGATGCACAGAACACCGAGCAGAATTGGCCACCAATGCTTCGTGAACAGGGTCGACAGCACAGCCGCACTGCTTTCGTGCGCTTCATGCTTTTCGATCGTCTCCGGCAGCATCGCGCGGATGTAGAGGCCGACCGGTGCGATCAGCAGACCGACGAGGAACGCGACGCGCCAGCCCCAGTCGTAGAGCTGCTGCTCCGTCAATGTCGCCGCCAGGATGAGACCGAGGCCGGAACCAGCGACGCCTGCAAATTGCTGACTGGTTCCTTGCCAGGCGGTCTGACTGGCGCGGCGGTTCGCCGGCGCGGATTCCAAAAGGTAGCTTGTCGCGGCACCAACTTCCCCGCCGCAGGAGAAGCCTTGAATGAGGCGGCCGATGATCAAAATGACCGGCGCCCAGATGCCGATCTGCGCGTAGGTCGGCGTCAACGCGACGATGCCGGTGCCGAGCGCCATGAGCATGATCGTCAGCGTCATCGCAGCCTTGCGGCCCGCGCGGTCGCCGTAAGCGCCGATGATCAACGCGCCGAGCGGCCGGGTGAAGAACCCCGCCCAGAACGTGGCGAGGGCCGCGAGCAGCCCCATGAACTCCGCTTCGCTCTGGCTCAAGCCCGCGGCCATCAGCTCCGTCGGGAAGAACGCCTTGGAGATCATCACGGCGAAGAACGTGAAGACGATGAAATCATAAAACTCGAGCCAGTTGCCGATAACAACGGCAGCCACCGCCCGCGGCGGAATTTTCGTTTGCTGCGTGCCGGCTGACATTTGCGATCCCCCGTCCCGTTCCTCGAATCGTACCGCCGCGGTCTTTCACCGGACGCGACACACCTACCTCTATAAGTAAGGTCCCAGTTATGTCCAAAATCAAATACATCCGGGCCGGGCTTGAATGGGCCTAACGCGCCCCCTGGCGAACCCAGAGCATGCATATGAGAGTACCGCCACCACGGCGGCGCGCGTATTGTTTATTCTTGACCAAGCGCCAGAGGGGATTCGATGGGACGGAGCGACATTGATATCGCACGAGGCGCGCGGATGAAGCCGATTGTTGAGATCGGGGGCAAGCTTGGCATCCCGGCGGATGAGTTGCTGCTCTACGGGCGCACGAAAGCAAAGGTATCGTTCGATTTTATCGAGGGACTGAAGAGCCGGCCCAACGGGAAGCTTATCCTCGTCACCGCGATCACGCCGACCGCTGCCGGTGAGGGAAAGACAACGACGACCGTGGGACTTGTCGATGGGCTTGCGCACGTGGGCGCGCGCGCCATTGGTTGCATTCGCGAGCCGTCGCTAGGCCCGTGCTTCGGGATGAAGGGCGGCGCGGCCGGCGGCGGGCACGCGCAGGTCGTGCCGATGGAGGACATCAACCTCCACTTCACGGGCGATTTCCATGCGATCACGACGGCGAACAATCTGCTCTCGGCCTTGATCGACAATCACATCTATTGGGGCAATGCGCTGGGCATCGATCCGCGCCGCGTGTTCTGGCACCGCGTCGTGGACATGAACGACCGCGCGCTGCGCGAGATGGTGATTTCGCTGGGCGGGGTCGCGAACGGATTTCCGCGCCAAGACGGCTTCGACATCACGGTCGCCTCCGAAGTGATGGCGATCTTCTGCCTTGCACGCGATTTGAAAGATTTGGAGCGCAGGCTCGGCAACATCGTGGTCGCGCACACGCGCGAGCGTAAGGACGTGACCGCGCGCGATTTGAACGCACATGGCGCGATGACCGTGCTGCTCAAAGACGCGCTGATGCCTAACTTGGTGCAGACGCTTGAGAACAACCCCGTGTTCGTGCACGGCGGGCCGTTCGGCAACATCGCCCATGGCTGCAACTCGGTACTCGCGACCGGGACCGCGTTGAAGCTCGCCGACTATGTGGTGACCGAGGCGGGGTTCGGCGCGGATTTGGGCGCTGAGAAATTCTTCGACATCAAGTGCCGCAAGATGGGGATCGCGCCTGCCGCCGCGGTGATCGTGGCGACCGTGCGTGCGCTCAAGATGCACGGCGGCGTCGCGAAGGAGGCGCTGGCTACGGAGAACGTCGCGGCGGTGACCAAGGGGTGCACGAACCTCTCGCGGCATATCAAGAACGTCCAGTCGTTCGGCGTGCCCGCGATCGTCGCCATCAACCGCTTCGACTGCGACACGGACGCCGAGATCGAGGCGATCCTCGTGGCCGCGCGTGCGTCGGGCGTCGAGGCCGTGCTCTGCACGCACTGGCGCGACGGGGGTCACGGCACCGCCGAGCTTGCGCGCGCGGTCGTGGCGCTGACGGAGAAGAACGGCGCGAAGTTCCACCCGCTCTATCCCGACGACATGCCACTTTGGGAGAAGGTCGAAACGATCGCGACGAAGCTCTATGGCGCGAGCGAAGTCATCGCCGACACCGCGATCCGCCAGCGCTTTCGCGAGCTGCAGACCGCGGGCTTCGGGCATCTGCCGATCTGCATGGCCAAGACGCAGTACTCGTTCTCGACCGACCCGCTGCTCAAAGGCGCGCCGAGCGGGCACGTGGTGGCGTTGCGCGAAGTGCGTTTGTCGGCGGGTGCGGAGTTCCTGGTCGTATTCGCCGGGGACATCATGACAATGCCGGGTCTGCCCAAGACCCCATCGGCGAACACGATCCGCCTGAACGACGCGGGCGAGGTCGAGGGGTTGTTCTAGCCGGCTACGCGCGCGGCACGTCGCAGAATATCCGGACCGCGATTTGGCCGGCGCTGCGCACGGCATCGAGCAGTTCGTACTCGTCCCCGGGCGCGGACGGCCTTCGCAAATTCAGGTAACCGCCTTTTGCGAAGCGCAGGCTGTAATAGTTCGGTCCGTCGCTGTCGTCTTGGACTGCCCATTCCTGAATGTCGCGCCAAGGCACGAACGCTTCCACGGCATCCGGGTTCATGCCGCGCGCCTGAACTTTTCGCATATGATCGAGCGCGCGTTTGAAATCGGCCCGCAGCCAGGCCGCGCTCGTGACGTGAATACCGTCTTTCGCGATGCGCAGCCGAGCATCTTTGGCGCCGAGTTCGAACGCGCGGTACACGCGGGGCATCGGCTGACGGAGCGCCGGATACACCTTCCCATGCCGGTGCTCCGCGCGAACTGTCACGGGCAACTGAAGGTAGTTCGCCGTAGCGCGGATGTGCAGCACAGCAATGATCAGCAGCGAAACGCCCGCCGTGACGAACGCCGGCATCCAGTTCGAGTCGTCGACCTTCCCGTTCACCCAGAACGCAACGAACGGCGAGAAAATCACCGCCATCCAAAGCGGCGCGATGGCCCACACCGGCGCGCGCACATCGCTCGGCAGTGGCGTCCGGCCGTAGAATTGCGTCGGCGTCATGTGGCCCTCGGATTTCCCTTCCGAGCCCGAGCATAATGGCGGTTGGTTTCGAACGATTGAACGCCCCGGTTTGCCCGCAAGCGAAGGCTGGTGGCTTGCCGAGCCGTCCTGTCCGCCGAAGCCTTGGCGAAGGCGGAAGCTCGCGTTCAGCCCGCCTTCGCCCGAAGTGGGCTACGGCGCGGCAGCCTTCGCACGCTGCGCGGCGAAGGCTGGTGACCCCGGCACGAATCGAACGTGCGACCCACTGCTTAGAAGGCAGTTGCTCTATTCCGCTGAGCTACGGGGCCTTGTTTCAACAAGAGCGGGCGAGGCCGCCCGCGGTCCCAGGGATCAATGCGTCCACTGGCCCTTGCGAGTATACTTGAAATTGTCGGCATAGGCGCGAACCGACCTTTTGGCCTCTTTCGGGTCGAAAACGCGGTGGGGAATTCGGTAACGCTCGGCGTAGGCGACCGCTTCGTCGCGGGTGTCGAACGTCAAGCGCACCTGGCCGTTCATGTCGCCGGAACCAGTCCAGCCCATCAGCGGGTCGATGCGCAGGGCCTCCTCGGGTTCGAATTCGAGGACCCATTCTTTCGTGTTGGCCTGGCCCGATTGCATGGCGTTGCGGGCGGGCTTGTAGATACGTGCGAGCATGGGACCACGCCTTAGCCGTTCGACCCGGCACAGATCAAGGCGTCACAGGTTCTCTTTCAGCCAGCGCACCTGACCGGCCAGGAATTGGCTAGCCCAGGGTTCGTTCGCGTAGGGGTCGAAATGGCCGCAGTCGTAGAGTTCCAGCGTTTTCGGCTCGCCAGCCCGGTGGAACGCCTGGCGGGCTAGGTTGACCGGGATGAGGCTGTCCTTGGTCGCCACCTGCATCAGCAGGGGCCGCGGCGAAATCAGCTCGATCAACGCATCGGGCACATACTCGGCAGCGCGGGCGATCGATTCGAGGCTCATGCTGTTCTGCCAGTTGGGGGCGATCTTCGCCGCGCTTGTGAACCATTCATAAGCGTCGGCTGCGGCCAGGAACGCCGGCTCGCCCGCCTTCGCGACGACCGGGATGGCGGCGCCCTGCCCGCCCGCATTGCGGGCGGCTTGGTCATCCACGAGCGACCCCAGCAGTCCGTCGAAGACCGGGCGCGAAATGAGCGCGATCAGCGAGTGCGTAATATTGATGCCTGGAACCTGCACCAAGACCGCTTTCACCCGCGGGTCGAGCGCGCCGACGAAGAGCGCGTGACCGCCCGAAAACGACGTACCCCACAGCGCTATACGCTGCTCGTCAACCTCCGGGTATTGGCCGACATGGGTAAGCGCCGCGCGGATGTCCTCGTGCTGCAAGTGCGGAATGACGCGGCCGCGAGGCTCGCCGTCACTGGCGCCCAGGTATCGATAGTCGAACACAAGCGTCGAGAAGCCCTCGCCAGCGAAACGCTCCGCATAGTGCGCCAGATGTTGCTCTTTGACTGCGGTGACACCGTGCGACATGACCACGGTTGGACGCGGACCTTTGCCTTCGCCTGGATAGAACCAGCCGCGGCAAGTCAAACCGGCGCTCTGGAAGGCAATATCTCTACGCATGCTCTCGCGCTCCGCGGACGCCAATTAGGTAGGAATAGGATTCACTGGCAGTTCGCCAATTGAAGCCCGGCGTTGGGCCAAGTCAGCCCTCTGTCTACGCTTGTGTGACCGGCGTCACACGCGCTTCCACAGCGAGCGAGCGCGTCGCGGCGTGCCGCTTGTGACAGTGCATTGCATGAGTTGTTTTGCCTGAGCGGCGGGATTCGAACCCGCGGCATTGGGCCCAAGCTTATTCCTTACTGACACTATGGATTCGACGAGATTCGAGCATCGCGTCTTCGGCGGGCGGACGCTCACGGCTATGGACGAGGCGAAGGTGCGCAGCACGTTTTGGCTCGACACTGCGAAACCAATAACGGCACGCAGCGAGGGTCAATTCATACAAGTCCCGCTCGCCCCCGCGAGCGGCGTCCACCACACCCTCCGCCAGAACCAACCTCATGTTTGAGTCGTAAATCACGCCGTCCGGGGCCACGATCCAAAACGCTTGTTTGACCGCTTCCTCCAGAACCCAGAAATCCTCGGGGCTGACGAAGGACACGCCATCGAGCCAAATGATCGTTTTTTTCTTCAAAGCTAGCCCCACAACCTCGATCGAGGGCCGGCGCGTAGCGCCGCTCTCCGGCACGAACCTCGATTCCCAGATAGTCGGCAGACCACCGCGATGTATGTTCACTATTAGACACTGTTGGATTTTTTGTGTGCACTGCGTCGCGCTTGGTGAACCGCGGACGATGTAACGCTCGTCTTGCACAACTGGCGGCCGCCCGGCGCACTGTCGCTAAACTCGATTAATCGAACAAGCGGCGGAATTCGGCTTCCGGAATGCCGTACGATCTGCGCGCTACCCGCTCTAAGCCTTTGCGGTCGATCACGAAGATACAACCGTGTTCGGCCCGTGTCAGGCGACTTTCTTCGAGAGCTTTCAACGCCACCGTAACGCCTGCGCGCCGCACGCCGAGCATGATTCCCAAGAACTCGTGAGTCAAAACCAACTTGTTTCCGTCGATGCGATCGTGCGCCATGAGAAGCCAGCGCGCCAGGCGCTCGCGCAATTTGCTGCGTCCGTTTGACAATGCGGTCTGAGCCGACTGAACGGCAAAGGTGTGAGCGTATTGCAGCACCACGCGCTGCAAAGTTGGGCTGCGTTCCGTTGCGCGGGTCAAAGCACTTGCAAGCATGCGCAAACCATGCCCTTCGCACTGGATGAACGTCGCATTCGGCGAACTGGTCGCGCCCATAACAACCGCGAGGCCCGTCATTCCTTCCCGGCCGACGAGGCCGACTTCGATGCTTTCGCCGCGCCCGTCCGCGACGACCGACGCAAAGCCGCTCTCGATAAAATAGACGTGCTCGATCGGTGTGTTGGGCGCCTCCAGCGACGTGCGAAGCGGGAGTTCGATGGGCGAAAGATCGGGCCTGAGCAAGCCGAAGTCTTTCGGCGCTAAGCGCAACAAAATTCGATTTGAAATGCCGTCGCGAGACGCGCCCTTTTGCATCGCTCTTCCCTTAGAGGTAAGAGCGCAGAACATCACCCAGCCAGCCGCTTTCAAGCGGCCGATGCGGATACCCTATACTAAGGCAGGCGCAACGCCAGGTAATAGTCTGCCGATAGCGTATTCTGCGGCGCGATACTGTTCAAAATTGAACACTGTTGCCCGCTTTCATGCCTCGCCATCCGAAGCAACGCGCGCGCAGCAACCTCTTTCGTCCAAAAGTACGTTTTGGTACAAATCGTGCTCAGGGCACTCGGGAGGGTGGGTTGGCCGAGTAAAAGAAGAAGAAGAAGATCGAATTCGATCCGCGTGAATTTCTTGCCACGGTCAACGGCGGGCGAACAATAGCGAACTATCGCAAAGGCGATGCGGTTTTTAAGCAGGGCGATGACGCGGATGCCGTGTTCCATATCAGCAGCGGCAAAGCCAAAATCGTCACGACATCCACGCAAGGGAAAGAAGCAGTCGTCGCCATTTTGGGCGGCGGCGATTTTTTCGGCGAAGGCTGTCTGATCGGTCAAACGGTGCGACTGGCGGCGGCCGTTGCGATGACCGAATGCACGGTGATGCGACTGGCGAAGCCTTCGATGGAGCACACGTTGCACGCACAACCCAAATTCGCGGAACTGTTTACGACCCATCTTCTGACGCGCAACAGCCGCGCCGAGGAGGACCTGGTCGATCATCTGTTCAATTCCAGCGAGAAGCGCCTGGCGCGGATTCTTTTGCTGCTCGCCAATTTCGGAAAAGAAGGCAAGCCCGAACCTGTGATCACGAAAATCAGCCAGGAAACGCTGGCCGAGATGATCGGAACTACGCGCCCGCGCGTCAGCTTTTTCATGAACAAATTCCGCAAACTCGGCTTCATCGAGTACAACGGCAGGCTGTCGGTTCACAGTTCACTGCTCAGCGTCGTTCTGCGCGACTAGCCAAAGTTGCTCGCCATCGAACGCGGCTGCAGTCTGGCTGTTGTCGTTCGAAAAAATTGGTCGGGGCGGCAAGATTCGAACTTGCGACCCTCTGGTCCCAAACCAGATGCGCTACCAGACTGCGCTACGCCCCGACAAGAAGGGTGGGTGCAATAAGGCTTCGGGCGGCCCGCCGCAAGGCGCTTCGCGACGCGGCTGCCTATTTCTTAGGCTGACCAGGCCGTATCTTCATAAGTTTAAAGACGCCTTCGGCCGTTAATACCTTGCGACCGCCACTGACCAGTTCGGCGCGCGCGAACGCCAGCGTCCGGGTCGCGCGGGTGACAAGGCCCGTGCCTTCGACCCATTCGCCGGGGCGGACCATGTCGAGGAAGTCGACGTTTAGGCGCAGCGTAACGGCCGGCGCTTTCGTCTCGCGCCACACGGCCGCACCCAGCACGCCGTCGGTGAAGGCGCTGAGCCAGCCGCCGTGCGCGATGCCGTGTCCGTTGCAGTGATGGGCGAGCACGCGAAAGCCCTGGCGAAACACGCCGCCTTCGATGCTGTAGTAGACGGGACCGTTGTGGGTCGTGAA
>JBJXEH010000139.1:0-9196 GCA_046153995.1 Micropepsaceae bacterium | reverse complement strand
GGATTACACTATCGACAAGGTCGTCGGCGCGGACGTCGTCGCGTCCTATGGCGGGCGGGTTTTGTTGATCGATCTCGTGCCCGGGGAAAGCACCACGGGCACGATCACGCGGATGACGCGATAGTCTACTTCGGCGAGCGCTTTGCCAGAATGCGCTGCAGCGTGCGTCGATGCATGTTCAGCCGGCGCGCCGTTTCCGAAACGTTTTGACCGCAGAGTTCGTAGACGCGCTGAATGTGTTCCCAGCGCACGCGGTCTGCCGACATCGGGTTTTCCGGTGGTGCGGGCTTTGCGTTCGGGCGGGCGAGCAGCGCGTTCGCCACATCGTCGGCGTCGGCTGGCTTCGAGAGGTAGTCGATCGCGCCGTGCTTTACCGCCGTGACGGCGGTCGCGATGTTGCCGTAGCCCGTTAGCATAACGACGCGGGCGTCGGGGCGAGCTTGGTGCAGCACTTCGATCACATCGAGGCCGTTGCCGGATTGACCAAGACGCAGGTCGACGACCGCGAAGGCCGGCGGCGTCTTGCGGGCGAGCGAGATTGCTTCTTCGGCGGTTTCGGCTGCGGTGACGAGGAAGCCGCGGGCTTCCATCGCGCGGGCGAGGCGTTGGCGAAATGGCGCGTCGTCATCGACGATCAGAAGCGTTTTGTCCGGCAGTCCTTCGGCGGATAAGGCCACGGAGAATTCCCTCAAAGCTTGGTTGGCGGGAATATAGGGGGACGCGCGGTTTGAGGCTAGCGCGGCGTTGGCCGTTATCCTCTTGAAGTTGCAGGGTTCTCCAAGCTCTTGCGCGGGAAGTCCACGCGAACCATGGCGCCGGCCTTCGGGCGGTTGCCGAAGTTAACGGTTCCGCCGATGCGCTCGATCAGCGTTTTGGCGATGAAGAAGCCGAGGCCCATGCCTGCGTGGCCGTCGGCGTGGGCGTTGCCGGTCGTCTCGCGTTCGGGATCGACGCCGGCGCGCGAGGTCACATACGGCTCGCCCAACTTGGTCAGGATGACGGGGTCGAAGCCCGCGCCGTCGTCGCTGATCGTCATGTGTACGTCGTCGCCGTCCCAGGTGGCCTCGATGTCAACCCGGTTCTCGGCGAAGTCGACCGCGTTCTCGATGAAGTTGCCGAGGCCGTGCACGATCTCCGGGGTGCGGCGTACTGTGAGCGTACCGGCGCCCGTGGTCGTTATGTTGATGTCGATGCCAAAGCCGCGGTGCGGTTCGGCGATTTCGTCGATGAGGGCGGGCAGGGGCAAGCGTTTGGCGATCGTGTCTTCGTCGGTGTCTTGCTGCGAGAGTTTCGAGAGGATTTCGCGGCAGCGTTCGGCTTGGCCGCGCAGCAGACGCACGTCCTCAAGCCACTCGCTGTTCTTGGGCATACCGCGCTCAAGCTCGCGGGCGACGACGGCGATTGTACCGAGCGGCGTGCCGAGTTCGTGCGCTGTGGCGGCGGCAAGGGCGCCGAGGTCGGAGAGGCGCTGCTCGCGTGTCAATGCTTCCTGCGTCGCGACCAGAGCGGCTTGCATGCGGCGGCTCTCGTCGGCGGTGCGCCAGGCGTAGATCAGGCAAAAGCCGATGCCGAGCGTTAGCGAGATCCAGCTGCCCGCAACATAGAGCGCCGGTAATTCCAATGGCGCCTTCGGATCCCATGGTAGCGGCCAATGGAACACGGAGACGAACGAGATGCTGCCGAATGCGAGAAGGGCGAGCGAGAGTGTAGCGCCGAGGCTTAAATTGCCGGCGGAGATCACGATGGGAGCGAGGTAGAGCAGCGTGAACGGGTTTTCGATGCCGCCCGTCAGCGCCAGCATCGAGGTCAGTTGCAGAATGTCGAATGCCAGCTGGGCGGCGGCTTCCCGCTCGCTCATCACGCGCACGCTGCTGTGGCGGAAGAAGAGGACGGCGTTTAATCCCAACGTTGCGGCGATCACCATCAGGCACTGCCCGATCGGCATTTGGTAGCGCAAGCCGAAGAAGACGATCAGAATCGCGACGAGCTGGCCGATCAAGCCCAGCGTGCGAACGACCAACAGCGTGCGCATTCTAAGGTTCGAGCTGACGCCCGCGCCTTCGGCCGAAAACAGAGAGATCGGAAGAAACGACGTCTCGCTACGCGGCTTTGTGCCTCGCTTATCCGACGGTTGTCCAAGGGCCGCTATTTTGTGGTCGCCTTCTTGGTTTTGAACAGAGCTTCGGTGTCCTTCCAACCGGCGCGTTGCGCGATCTCGATCGCGGTTGTGCCGGAAGAGTCGGTGTCGTCGGCGTTGGCGCGGCGTTCGAGCAGCAGCTTGATGATGTCGTTGTGGTGCGCGCGCGTTGCCTTGATCAGTGCCGTCTCTCGCAATGCGCCGGGTAAGTCCACGTCCGCCTTGTGGTCGAGCAAGTAGGTCACGATTTCCAAGTCGCCATTCGCGGCAGCGATCGTCAGCGGCGATGCTTCGTCCTTCTTTGAGCGGTCGTCGGGCCGTGCGCCGTTCTCGATCAGGAGTTTTACGATCTCGAGGCTTCGTTCGTTGACGGCCAGCACGATGACGGGTGTGCCATCAGCGGCGCGGGCGTGCACCGACGCGCCGTCGATGATCGCCGTCTTCGTCGCGTCGAGAGAGCCTTCCTTAATGGCTTCGACGATCGGTATGTCACCGAAAAGGTCGAGCTTTGCATGGGCGGTACCGGCGGCCGCCAAAGCCAGCGCGAAGCCGAAGGCGGCGCTGCGGACAAAGGACAACGTTAAACGCATGGAACTGCACCGATCTTGCCGCAAAATATTACCAGGCTTGGCCTCGAATTGCATAGGGCTGGTCAAGGGTTTAGCGGGCATTAATCGCTCTTCAAGTAAAGGGATCACTTCGGCAGAAAAGGCATTGGCGGTTCATGAGCAAGGGAGGCAAACGGCGTTCGGCCCCGCGCTCTTCCGGCCGCCGTGCGCGCGCAGAGGGGCAGCTTGAAGGCGGCGGACCGCCGCGCCGCTGGCGCATTCTTTACTTCGTTTCGCTCGGCGTTATCTGGAGCGGTGTCGGGATCGCGGCGGTCCTGGCGTATTTCGCAGCCGATCTGCCTTCGACCGAAGGGCTTTGGCGGCAGGAGCGGACTCACGCCGTCACGCTTATCGACGTCAACGGACGGGTTATCGCACGCCGCGGGATCGACTCCGGCTTACCGGTGACACTGAAGGACTTGCCCTCGTTCGTGCCGCTAGCGGTGCTGGCCAGCGAAGACCGCCGGTTCTATTCGCATTTCGGCCTGGATTTTTGGGGGCTTGGTCGCGCCGCTTGGGTGAACATGAACGCGGGGCGCGTGGTTCAGGGCGGCTCCACCATCACGCAACAGCTCGCGAAGAACTTATTTCTGAAGCCCGAACGGACTTTGGGACGCAAGATTCAGGAGGCGTTGCTCGCCGTCTATCTCGAGATGTCGTACTCGAAGGACGAGATACTAACGATCTATTTGAACCGCGTTTACTTCGGTGCCGGGGCTTACGGGCTGGATGCGGCGGCGCGGCGGTATTTCAACAAACCGGCGTCGCGGCTATCGCTGGTCGAAGCGGCGATCTTGGCGGGCCTTCTGAAAGCACCGACGCGGTACTCGCCGGTGAACGGGATCGAGCTCGCGCAAGAGCGTGCGGGTATCGTGCTGCTGGCGATGGTTCAAACCAAGGCGATTACGCCGGCGCAGCGCGAGGATGCTTTGCGCACGCGGCCGAAGCTTGCGACCAGCGCGGAGACGCAGGGCAACCAGTACTTCGTCGATTGGGTGATGGAGCGGTTGCCGGGGCTTGTCGGGCGGCCGAAGATCGACCTTACCGTGCAGACGACGCTGGACCTTGAGCTGCAGCGCTTGGGCGAAGATGCCGTGCTGAAGACGCTACGTGCGAAGGCGCGGCCGAACGTGCAAGGCGCGTTGATCGCGATGACGACCGACGGCGCCGTGAAAGCTATGGTCGGCGGGCGGTCCTACGTGAGTTCTGAATTCAACCGCGCCACGCAGGCGAAGCGTCAACCGGGTTCGGCGTTCAAGCCGTTCGTGTTCCTGGCCGCGCTGGAAGCGGGGCGGACACCGGCGACTAAGGTGGTCGATGCCGAAGTGACATATCGCGGGTGGACGCCGGCCAACTTCTCGCAGACGCACGAGGGCGAGATGACGATGGCCGAGGCGCTCTCAAAATCGGTCAATACCGTCGCCGTGAAGCTCTGTCTTGAGGTTGGGCCTGAGACTGTTGCGCGCGCGGCGCGGCGCATGGGGATCGTTTCGGATTTGGCGCCGGTGCCTTCGTTGGCGCTGGGCACGTCGGAGGTTGCGCTGTCGGAGCTTGTGAACGCTTACGTTCCGTTCGCAACCGGCGGGCGGAAGGCTGTTGCGCACGGGGTTGCGCGCATCGTCACGATTGAGGGTGATGTCCTCTACGAACGGTCGGGATCGGGGCTTGGCAACGCGATCAGTGCCGAGGCGGCCGGCGCGATGAACCGGATGCTCATCAAGTCGATCCGCGAGGGTACCGGCAAAGCTGCTGCTCTGTCCGGCCGTCCTTCCGCTGGGAAGACGGGGACATCGCAGGACTTCAAAGACGCTTGGTTTGTCGGTTACACGCGGCAGGTCGTTGCGGGCGTATGGACCGGCAACGATGCGAACCTGCCGATGGACAAAGAGAACCGGGGCGGCACGCTGCCTGCGATGATCTGGAAAGCGTTCATGGAGGGCGCGACGGCAGGCCAACCGGTGATGCCGTTGCCAGGCAGCGACGTCGTCGATGAACCAGCGGAAGACGAAGGGTCCGCGTTCGACGATCTGCTGGCTGGCTTGTTCGACGACAAGACGGCGAACTAGGCCGCGCGGCGGCGCTTTGGCTTTTGCGCGGTGTAGCGGTGGAGTTCCGTGCCGTTTTCGCGCAGCCAGGTTTGCGCTGTTTCGGCGTCGTTTTCACCGACCAAACGATCGACGATCCGCCAGAAGCGGGTGCCGTGGTTCATTTCGCGCAAGTGCGCGACTTCGTGCGCGACGACGTAGTTCAGCACGCTGTTCGGGGCCATGATCAGGCGCCAGGACATTGAGATCGCGCCGGTTGTGGAGCAAGAACCCCAGCGGCTTGAGGCGTCGCGGATCGTGATGCGTTTGACGTTGACGCCGAGTTCGGATGTGAGCGCAGTGACGCGGCGCTGAATGTGCGTGCGGGCTTGGCGTTTGAGCCAATCTTCGACGCGGCGCGGCGCGTGTTCGCGCTTGCCCGAGATGCGTATCGTCGGGCGGGCGGCTTCGTTGTCCACCCAAACGCCGCCGCGCTCGGAGCTTAGGCGCAGGACGTGTAGCGTGCCCTTGAAGAGCACGGTGTCGCCGGGTTCGAGGTAGACGGCCTCGGGCACCTTCGCGAGGCGGCCGGCGATCCATTCGCCTTCTTGGCGTGCGAAGTCCAAGGCCTTGTGCACGGAGCGTTCGCTGGGGGCGACGATTGCGACTTCGCCCGTCGACGGGTGAACCTTGACGATCAGCCGGCGCGCGCGCGGATTCAGCCGTACCTTTACGGGCACGGACCGGCCGCCGATCTTCAATGTTTCGTCGCGCGAGCTTCGCTTCACTTCACTCAAGCCCCTCGAACCCGTTACAGTCCCCACAGACACTTCACCCATCAGCCCAAGATCAGCTCATGACGGATCGACCGCGTTTCCACTTGGCCTTTCCCGTTCACGACCTGCACGGGGCGCGCGCCTTTTACGGCGGTGTGCTCGGTTGTCCGGAAGGTCGATCCAGTGACGAATGGGTCGATTTCGACTTCTTCGGGCACCAGATCGTCACCCATTTGAGCCCCTCCCAACCTGCATTGGAAGGGGCAAACGAGGTTGATGGAAAAGAAGTTCCTGTTAGACACTTCGGTGTCATCGTAACCCCTTCAAAGTTCAGGGAAATCGCCGAAAAACTGAAGGCCGCGGGCGCGCGATTTTTGATCGAGCCGCAGACCCGGTTTCAGGGGCTTCCCGGTGAGCAATTAACGCTGTTCGTCGCCGACCCGTCGGGCAATGCCCTGGAGTTCAAGGCCTTTGCCGACGACCGCATGGTCTTTGCAAAGGATTAACGCGCGAGCCGTTTCTTAATAACACGTTAGGGTTAAGAAAGAGTTAGCCCGAGGTGGCCTTCGAGGGCGGCGATCGCTAAGGGCGCGGCTTCGACTTTGATCGTGGTCATGCCCATGTCGCGGGCGGGTTTTAGATTGATCCCTAGGTCGTCGAGATAGATGCATTTCGCGGGCTCCACCGCGAGTGCGTCGGTCATCATGCGGTAGATGCGCGGGTCGGGTTTGCGGATGCCGGCCTTCGAGGATTCGATGACGTGCTGGAACAGGCTCATCGCCTCGTCAACGTTGCGGTTGTTCCACATGCCGGCGTGCGGGTCGTCCGACTTGACGTTGTTCGTGATGCAGCCGGTTTTGAAGCGGGCGGCGATGCGGCGCAGCGCTTCCAGCATCGACGGGCGGACGGCGCCGGCTAGGCAAGCGATGACGTCGCGGCCGCCGAGTTCGAAGCCTTGTGCGCGGGCTTCGTCGGCGAACGCAGCGTCAAAGGCGTCTGGCGTGATCTCGGCGCGTTCGAATTTGGCCCAGGCGTTGTCGTGCGGGTTCGTGGCGTTGATCTTGCGGATGAAGTCCTTCGGCAGGCCGCGCGCGGCTTCGAGCTTGTTGAAGGCCTCGAACGGACTTTCGGTGATCACGCCGCCGAAGTCGAAAATCACTGCCTGAAACACATCGGCCTCCCAACCATGCAATTTGATAGCGCTTCCCCCCTTGAGGGGGAAGCTGGCGAGCCCTAAGTGCGAGACTGATGGGGGGCAGTCATCACGCACTCACTGCCCCCCATTCGTCTCGCCGCGTTCCGCGGCGATCCACCTTCCCCCTCAAGGGGGGAAGGGCTCGGTTGTGGGGTTTGCTTGCGGCCCTATGTCCCTTGTGAAAGTTTGGGCCTGCAACCCTATTCTCCCGCGCAACAAAGCACTCAGGGATTTCTTCATGTCCGAGGCCCGGTCGAAAAGGCCGCTTTCGCCGCATATTCAGATTTACAAGTGGCCGGTGACGATGGGGACGTCGATCCTGCATCGGATCACGGGCGTTGGGCTTGGGATCGGGACTTTGGTGTTGGCGTGGTGGCTGGTTGCGGCGTCGCTTGGGCCCGATGCTTATGCCGTGTTCGAGACGGCGGCGTTTCACTGGTTCGGGCGGTTTGTGCTGTTCGGGTTTTCGTTGGCGCTCGTTTATCACGCGCTGAACGGTGTGCGGCACCTTGCTTGGGATATGGGCTATGGGTTCAAGGTCGAGACGGCGAGCCTGTCGGGGTTGATTGTGTATGGCGCGACGGTGGTTGTGACGTTGGCCGTGTGGATCGCGGCCTATGCTTCGATGGGGGCGTTTTGATGAGCATTCAAACGCCGCTTGGCCGCGTGCGCGGCCTTGGGTCTGCGAAGAGCGGGGTCGAGCATTTTTGGCATCAACGGTTGACCGCGGCGGCTCTCGTGCCGTTGACGATTTGGTTTGTGTGGATTGTCGCGCGGTATGCGGGCGCGCCGCATGCCGATGTCGTGGCGGTGCTTGGGCATCCGATCAACGCGGCGCTGATGCTGCTCTTCGTCGTGGCCGGGCTTTATCATATGGCGCTTGGTTTGCAGGTCGTGATTGAGGACTACATCACGGCCAAGGGCGCCAAGATTGCCTCGCTTTTTCTGGTCAATTTTGCAGCGTTTGCGATCGCGATGGTTTGCGTGGTTGCCGTGCTGCGGATCGCTATTAGGTTTTAATCTATGGATTCTTATCCGATCACCGATCACACGTATGACGTCGTCGTTGTCGGCGCGGGCGGCGCGGGCCTGCGCGCGACGCTCGAGGCGGCGAAGCATGGGTTGAAGGTCGCAAACATCACGAAGGTGTTTCCGACGCGCAGTCACACGGTGGCGGCGCAAGGTGGCATCTCGGCGGCGCTGGGTAACATGGAGCCGGACGATTGGCGCTGGCACATGTACGACACCGTGAAGGGGTCGGACTGGCTCGGCGACCAAGACGCGATCGAATACCTCTGCCGCAACGCGCCTGAGGCCGTGTACGAGCTTGAGCATTTCGGCGTGCCGTTCAGCCGTACCGAAGAAGGCAAGATCTATCAGCGCGCGTTCGGCGGCATGACGAAGGATTACGGCAAAGGATCGATCCAACGAACCTGCGCCGCTGCCGACCGTACCGGGCATGCGATGCTGCATACGCTTTACGGGCAGAGCCTGCGTTATGACGCTGCGTTCTTCATCGAGTATTTCGCGCTCGATCTCATCATGGAAGACGGGCGCTGCCGCGGGTTGATGGCGTGGTGCCTTGACGACGGGTCGATCCATCGTTTTCGCGCGCAGAAAGTGATCCTGGCGACGGGCGGATATGGGCGGGCCTATTACACTTGCACCGGCGCGCATACGTGTACCGGCGACGGAAACGCGATGGTGCTGCGCGCGGGTTTGCCGGTCCAGGATATGGAATTTGTGCAGTTCCACCCGACCGGCATCTATGGCGCGGGCGTTCTGATCACCGAAGGTGTGCGCGGGGAGGGCGGGTACCTCACTAACGCGAACGGCGAGCGGTTTATGGAACGCTATGCGCCCAGCGTGAAGGATTTGGCGTCGCGCGATGTCGTCAGCCGCGCGATGACGGTCGAGATACGCGAGGGGCGCGGTGTCGGCGAGCACAAGGATCATATTCATCTGCATCTCAGCCACTTGGATCCGAAGATCATTCATGAGCGGTTGCCGGGCATTTCGGAATCGGCGCGGATCTTTGCCGGCGTCGATGTCACGAAGCAGCCGATCCCGGTGCTACCGACCGTGCATTACAACATGGGCGGCATCCCCACGAACTATCACGGCGAAGTCGTTGCGCCGCGCGACGGTAATCCAGACGCGGTAGTGCCGGGGCTGATGGCGATCGGCGAGGCGGCTTGCGTGTCGGTGCATGGCGCCAATCGTTTGGGCTCCAACTCGCTGATCGATCTCGTCGTGTTCGGGAAGGCTGCCGGCGTGAAGTGCGCGGCCGATATCAAGCCGGGCGAGCGGCAGGCTGATCTGCCGAAGGGGGCCGGCGATAACGCGCTGGCGCGGCTGGACCGATTCCGCACTGCGAGCGGGGGTACGCCAACGTCGGCGTTGCGGCTTCGCATGCAGCGGGCGATGCAGAACCATTGCCCGGTGTTCCGCGTTGG
>JBJXEH010000138.1:0-9714 GCA_046153995.1 Micropepsaceae bacterium | reverse complement strand
AGGCGGCCGCCAGTTTCTTGTTCGCGGATGTGGGCGATCCAGCCGGCTGTGCGGGCGAGGGCGAAGACGGGGGTGAAGGCTTCGCGCGGGATGGCGAGCGCTTCCAGTAGTAGGGCCGTGTAGAACTCCACGTTCGTGTCGAGGCGGCGTTCGCTCTTGAAGTTTTTGAGCGCGCGTAAGGCTGCGGCTTCCACGGCTTCGGCGAAGGCGATGCGGTTCGCGCGGCCTTTCAGTTTGGCGACGGCCGCTTTGAGAACACTCGCGCGCGGGTCGCGGACGCGGTAGACGCGGTGGCCGAAGCCCATCAGCCGCTCGCCACGCTTCAGCGCGTCCGCGATCCACGCATCGGCGCACGCGGGCGTCGCGATGGCGTCGAACATGTCGAGTACCGGGCCGGGCGCGCCGCCGTGCAGCGGGCCTTTCAGCGCACAGAGTGCGGCGACGACGGCTGACGGAAGACCCGCCGCGGTCGAGGCGACAACACGCGCGGCGAACGTCGAGGCGTTCAGGCCGTGGTCGATGACGGTCACGAGATATGTTTCGAAGGCGCGGACTTCGTCCGCGTCGCCCGGTGCGCCGCGCAGCATTCTGAGCACGTCTGCGGCATGTGACAGAGCGGGATCGGGCGTGAGAGCGGTGTGGCCCGTGGTGAAGCGGGCTGCCATCGCCGCGGCGACGCCTGCGGCGGCGAGCGCTTCGATGGGCTCGTTGTTTCGTTCGCCGTCGGGGAGAGCCGCCAACAAGAGGCGCATCGCTTCGACTGTGGTGAGGCGGCTTGCCTGGTCCGCGAGCGGTTTGAACATGTCGAATGCGCGAACCCGGGCGCTACCCAGTTCAGCACGAAGGTCCGCGGTTGGCGCGAAGCCGTCCCATAGCAATGCTGTCGCGTCCTCGTAGGCTATGTGGCCCGCCAAATCCTCAAGGTCGTGGCCGCGGATGATGAGGCGGCCCGCTTCGCCATCGACGTGGCTCAAGACGGTTTCGGCGGCGATGACGTTATCGAGGCCCGGACGCATGGGACATCTCCTTCACTTGCAATTCTCGCCGAAAGGTGGATGTTGGCGCCAACACCGTCAATCTTGAATCAATATATCAATATGAACAGCGTTGCAGGCAAGCGGCCGGTCCCCAAACGCCCCGATGCGTTAATCGACGCGGCGGCGGCGACGAAGGTGTTGGGGGTCAGCCGGAATACGCTCTACGCCTATGTCAGCCGCGGGCTCGTTCGTTCGACGGGGCATCCAACGGTCGCGAAGGCGAGCCTGTATGTGGCGGCCGACGTGCAGGCACTGGTCGCCCGCAAGACGAAGATGCGCCGGCCGCGCATGGCGGCGGCGACGGCGCTCGATTTCGGGCTCCCGGTGCTGAAGACGCGGCTGACGCATTTCGAGGACGACCGGCTTTACTACCGGTCCGAAGACGCGATCGCGTTTTCGCGCAAGGCGACGCTTGAAGATGCGGCGCGGCTTTTGTGGCAAACGGAGGACGATCCATTTGCTGGCGTCGTGTTCGACCCGGGCAAGATTGCCGGGTGGGTCGAGATCGCGTCGCGCTACGCGCCCGCACGCGCGACCGATCGCGCAAGCATGCTGCTGCCGCTGTTGACATCCAGCGAGGCGCCGAACGTGGGCAAGGCCGGGGCGCATGCATTTGGTGCGGCCGCGCGGTTGGTGCTTGCGGTGGCGTCGGCGGTGACGCCGGTGAACGTGGCGCTCGCAAGCCCCATCCATCGTGCGGTTGCGCAGGCTTGGGGGAAGCCGAAGGCGGCGGAGGCGATCCGGCGTGCGCTTGTGCTTTTGGCGGATCACGAGTTGAACGCATCTACGTTCACGGTGCGCGTGGTCGCATCAACGGGCGCGCGGCATACGCATTGCGTGCTGGCGGGGATTGCTGCGTTGAGCGGGCCGCTGCATGGCGCAGCAACGGAGAGGACGCGTGCGTTCTTGGGTGGCGTCGAGCGTCCGGCAGACGCCGCGGAGGCGGTGGCGACGCGGCTTCAGCATGGCGAGTTGCTTCCGGGGTTTGGGCACTTCCTCTATCGCGAGGGCGATCCACGAGCGGCTGAGTTGCTCGAGCAGATCAAGCTCGATCCGGTTGCCGCGGAGGTGCTTCAGGCTGGGCGTTCGATGGGCGGGGTGGAGCCGAACGTGGACTTTGCGCTCGTAGCGCTTGAGCGGAGCTTCGATCTGCCGCAAGGCGCGGCGCTGGGGCTGTTCGCCATCGGACGTTCGGTCGGGTGGCTTGCGCATGTGTTCGAGCAACGGGCGAGTGGGCGGTTGATCCGGCCGCGTGCCGAGTTTGTGATGGAGTGACACGTGAGCGGCGGGGCGATCCAGCTTTTGCAGCGCGCGACGGCGGCGATGGAACGCGGCGCGGTATCTGAAGCTGTGTCGCTCTGCGAGCAAGTGATTGCGCGTTACGGCGAGGAGCCGAACGCGCTCATGCTGCTCGGTCTCGCGCGAATGGCGCAGAACGACGTCGCGGGTGCCATTGGGCTTTACGAGCGTGCGCGGCGGTTGATGCCGGAGCATATTCATGTGTTGACCAATCTCGGCGCCGCTTACCGGACTGCTGGCCGTTTTGGCGATGCGCGCGATGTGTTGGAGGAGGCGCTGCGGATCGACCGGCGTCACGCGATTGCGCATAACAGTCTCGGCAATGTGTTGCTCGACTTGGGCCTGCGCAACGAGGCGCAGCGCGCGTATGAGCGGGCCATTGTGGTTCAGCCGAACTATGCGGAGGCGATAGCGGGGCTTGCGCGGATCGCGGAGGAGGAGCACCGGCTTGACGATGCGCTCAAGCTTGCGGCGCAGGTGTTGTCTGTGGCGCCGCAGAATGTGTCCGCGCAGCTGACGCGCGCAAAGGTGCAACTGCGATCGGACGATGCATCTGCCGCTGCCTCGGGTTTGGAGGCGTTGGTTGGCGCGTCGGCGTTGTCGGCAACGAACCACGTCGTCGCGCAGGGGCATTTGGGCGAGGCGTACGACAAGCTCGGCCGCTTCGATGACGCGTTTGCCGCGTTCTCGCGCGCCAATCAGTTGCTTGCACAAACGGCTGCTGGGTTTGCAAGCGATCGAAGCTACCTCGCGCCGCAAGCGATCAAGCGAATGACATCGTTCGTTGAGTCGCTCGATGTGGGTTCGTGGCGGGCCACGCCGAAGCCGGCACGATCGCCTGTGTTTTTGATCGGCTTTCCGAGGTCGGGAACCACGCTCATCGATCAGGTTCTGGCGTCGCATCCGCAGATCACGACGCTCGAAGAGCGCGACAATTTGATGGAGGCGGGGTTTGCGCTTGCGGGTGCGGATGCCGAATTCGGGCGGCTGGCGCAGCTTGCCGATGACGAGATCGAGCGTCTGTGTGCGGGCTATTGGGCGGGTGTCGTTGCGGGGCTAGCTGGTGCTGCGCCGCGCGACGTATTTGTCGACAAGTTACCGCTGAACGCGACGTTGTTGCCGCTGATCTGCCGCTTGTTCCCGCAAGCGAAAATCGTACTTGCCCTGCGCGACCCGCGCGACTGTGTGCTTAGTTGCTACCAGCAGCGGTTCGGCATGAACGCGGCGATGTTCCAATTGCTGCGCTTGGATACGGCTGCGGCGTACTACGACGCGGTGATGCGACTCGTGCAGGTATGCCGCGCGAAGCTGCCGATCGAGGTGCACGAGGTCCGGTACGAGAGCGTGATCGGCGATTTCGATGGGTCGGTGGGCGCGTTGCTCTCGTTCCTTGGGCTGCCCTGGGACGACGCTGTGCGCGGTTACGGCGAGACGGCGAAGCGGCGGGTGATCGCGACGCCGAGTGCTTCGCAGGTCGTGCGGCCGCTCTACACGTCGTCGCTGGGAAAGTGGCGGAATTACCGGCGATTCTTGGAGCCGGTGTTGCCGGTGCTGGAGCCTTGGGTTGCGGCGTTTGGGTATGAGGCGACGTCGGGGCTTGGACTTGGACCGCAAGCGCATTAGAAGCCCGCTGCCATGAAGCGCAAATCTACGAAACCCGAACAGCACGGACCCAGCCAGCGGCAGCTGCGCGTCGGCGAAGAGATTCGCCATATCTTGGCGCGTCTGCTGATGCGTGGCGACCTGCACGACCATGTCCTTGCAGGTGTGTCGGTGACGGTATCGGAAGTGCGCATCAGTCCGGACCTGAAGAACGCGACGGTGTTCGCGATGCCGTTGAGCGGCAAGGCCGTGGATGACGTGTTGAGGGGACTCAATCGTTCGGCGCCCTATTTGCGCTCGCAGGTGGCGCAGGAAATCCAGTTGCGCTATGCGCCGACGCTTACGTTCATCAAGGACAATTCGTTCGACGAGGCGCATCACATCGAGGAACTTCTGAGGTCCGAACGGGTGAAGCGCGATTTGAAGCCGGGCGATGGCGAAGCGTAAGGGCGATCCGGTCCACGGTTGGCTCGTGCTCGACAAGCCGATTGGAATGACTTCGACAAAGGCGCTGGCGATCGTGCGCCGGCTGCTGAACGCTTCGAAGGCGGGGCATGCAGGGACACTCGATCCGCTGGCGACCGGCGTGTTGCCGCTGGCCTTTGGCGAGGCGACGAAGACGGTTCCCTATCTCGTCGATGCGCGAAAGTCGTATCGCTTTACGGTCAAGTGGGGGGCTGAAACCTCCACCGACGACAGCGAGGGGCCGGTGACGCGCGAAAGCCCGTCGCGCCCAACGAGTGAAGAGATCGTGCGGGCGCTGCCGGCGTTTGTCGGGCAGATCATGCAGGTGCCGCCCGCGTTCTCGGCGATCAAGGTGGATGGCGAACGGGCCTACGACTTGGCGCGAGAGGGCGAGGTTGTGGAGCTGAAGGCGCGCCTCACGCACATTCATAGGCTGGAGCTGGTGGACGCCCAGGCGGACAGCGCCGTGTTCGAGATGGCCTGCGGCAAAGGGACCTACGTTCGCGCGTTCGCGCGGGATTTGGGCCGGGCGTTGGGGTGCCTTGGGCATGTGATCGCCTTAACCCGGCTGTCGGTTGGGCCGTTTGACCTGACAGCCGCGATTTCGCTGGAAAGCCTGGAAAAATCTGGTACAGACCCCTCCGCCAAGCGCTTGCTTATGCCGCTTGCGACCGCCCTGGACGACATCCCGGGACTGGCCGTGACGGATCAGGAAGCCTCCAGCCTCAGGTTGGGTCAGGCGATTCTCGCGCGAGGCCGAGTCTCTCTCCGTGCAGAGGCTGTAGTGGACGGCGATGCCCCCGGCATTCCCGTGTACTGCCGCAGTCGAAGCGGCGATCCGGTTGCGATCGCCATGTTCGAACGGGGCGAGTTGAGGCCTACGCGGGTGTTCAACTTTTCACACTGAAGGAAACCCGATGTCGTTGCCGCAAGAACGTAAGAACGAAATCGTCAAGCAGAACGCCACGAAGCCCGGCGACACCGGTTCGCCGGAGGTCCAGGTCGCCATTCTTTCGGAGCGCATCAACACGCTGACCGATCATTTCAAGGCGCACGTGAAGGACAACCATTCGCGCCGCGGCCTGCTCAAGATGGTGTCGACGCGCCGCCGGTTGCTCGACTACCTCAAGGACAAGGACAAGAAGCGTTACGACGCGATCATTTCCAAGCTTGGCCTGCGCCGGTAACGGACGCATGAGGCTGAGCCTCACTCATCGCACCACGTCACGCGGGAACGCGCGCAATGCATGCGCGCGGCCGCGGTGGCTTGTGCGCATTTCAACAAGTTTCCCTGCAAGCACAAGAGCAGCGAAGGCTCACCGCAATCCGGCGGTGGCAATAGGTAAGGACTGACATACATGTTCGATATACAACGCGAGGAAATCGACTGGGGCGGGCGTAAGCTTACGCTCGAAACGGGGCGCATCGCGCGCCAGGCCGACGGCGCGGTTTTCGCGAGCCTCGGCGACACTACGGTGATGGCCACCGTCGTTTCGGCGAAGAGCGCACGGCCCGGCATCGATTTTCTGCCGCTGACTTGCGACTACCAAGAAAAGACGTTCGCCGCGGGCCGCATTCCCGGCGGCTATTTCAAACGCGAAGGACGGCCCACGGAACGCGAGACCTTGATTTCGCGTCTGATTGATCGGCCGATCCGTCCGCTGTTCGTCGAAGGCTACCGCAACGAGACGCAGGTGATTGCGACCGTTCTCTCGCATGACCTGGAGAACGATCCGGATATTCTGGCGATGGTCGCCGTGTCGGCGGCGCTGACGCTTTCGGGCGTGCCGTTTCAGGGGCCGATTGGCGCTGCGCGCGTCGGTTACATCAACGGCGAATACGTGCTCAATCCGTTGATCGAGAAGATGGCGGAATCGACGCTGGAGCTCGTGGTTGCCGGCACCGATGATGCGGTGCTGATGGTGGAATCGGAAGCCAAAGAACTTCCCGAAGACGTGATGCTGGGCGCCGTGATGTTCGGCCACCGGTCGATGCAACCGGTCATTCAGGCGATCATCCGTCTCGCCAAACGCGCCGCGAAGGAACCGCGCGATCACAACGTGCCGGACAATTCGGCGTTGCTGGGCAAGATTAAGGCGATGGCTGAGGCCGACGTGCGCGCGGCTTACGGCCAGCGCCAAAAGCAGGTTCGCTACGAGAAGATCGGTGCGGTCAAGAAACGCGTGCTGGAAGAGTTCGCGGGCGAAGGCAAGGCGGATCCGCTGCTGGTTGCGGGCCTTTTCAAGGAACTCGAAGGCGCCATTGTGCGCAACGACATCCTGGACACCGGCAAGCGCATCGACGGCCGCGACGGCAAGACCGTGCGTCCGATCGTGAGCGAAGTCGGCGTTCTACCGCGCACGCACGGTTCGGCGTTGTTTACGCGTGGCGAGACGCAGGCGTTGGTTGTGACGACGCTGGGCACCGGCGAGGACGAGCAATACGTCGACTCGCTTGAGGGGACGTACAAGCAGCACTTCATGCTGCACTACAACTTCCCTCCGTACTCGGTCGGCGAGACCGGCCGTATGGGCGGTCCGAAGCGCCGCGAGATCGGCCACGGCAAGCTTGCCTGGCGGGCGCTGCGTCCGTTGATGCCGGAGAAGGACAAGTTCCCCTACACGGTTCGTATCGTGTCCGAGATCACGGAATCGAATGGCTCGTCGTCGATGGCGACGGTGTGCGGTTCGTCGCTCTCCATGATGGACGCGGGCGTGCCTTTGAAGGCGCCGTGCGCGGGCATCGCGATGGGCCTCATCAAAGAGGGTGCGCGGTTTGCGGTGCTCTCCGACATTTTGGGCGACGAAGACCACCTCGGCGACATGGACTTCAAGGTGGCGGGTACGTCTTCGGGCGTGACGTCGCTGCAGATGGACATCAAGATCACGGGCATCACCGAAGAGATCATGCGCGTCGCGCTCAATCAGGCGAAGGACGGCCGCTTGCATATTCTTGGCGAGATGGCGAAGGCCTTGACCGGCGCGCGCTCCGAGCTTGGCGAGCATGCGCCGCGCATCGAGGTGATCAACATTCCGACCGACAAGATCCGCGAAGTGATCGGGCAGGGCGGCAAGGTGATCCGCGAGATCGTCGAGAAGACAGGTGCGAAAATCGACATCGCCGACGACGGCGTTGTGAAGGTCGCGTCTGCGAACGGCGAATCCATCCGCGCCGCGCTCAAGTGGATCAAGTCGATCGTGGCTGAGCCCGAGGTCGGCGAGATCTACGAAGGCAAGGTCGTGAAGACCATGGACTTCGGCGCGTTCGTGAACTTCTTCGGCGCGCGCGACGGGCTCGTGCACATCTCGCAGCTCGGGCGCAAGAAGGTCGCCAAGACCACCGACGTCGTCAAGGAAGGCGACAAGGTGTTCGTGAAGCTCTTGGGCTTCGACGACCGCGGTAAGGTGCGCCTCTCGATGCGGATCGTGGATCAAACGACCGGCAAAGAAATCGCCGACGACGGCGGCGACCGGGCGGCTGAGGGTTAGGCCTCGGTTGAGCGAGAAACAACAGCGAAGCCCGGGACGTGTTCCCGGGCTTTTTTTTTGCCGCCGTACGGGCGCGGCCTTGGTTCGTTGTCTCCCCCAAAGTGGAACTTTGGGGGAGTGGGTGCGCAACGAAGTTGCTGCACCCGAGGGGGGCTGCGCTGCTTTTGGGTTGGCTTACAGAGTCTGAGCCGCCCCCCTCGTGCAGCCGCTTCGCGGCGCACGTACTCCCCCGAGCTTTGCTCGGGGGAGACAGCGGCGTTAGTCGTTTTCAGCACCGCCCATCAGCGCTTTCACGTCGGGGGCTGACGGCATGCCCATGACGCTGAAGCCGGCGTCGATGTGGTGGATTTCGCCGGTTACGCCGGCGGAGAGGTCGCTTAGGAAATAGAGGGCGGCGCCACCGACGTGGGGGAGTTCGACCGTCTTCTTTAAGGGCGAATAGTTTTTGTACCACTTGAAGACGTTGCGGCTGTCGCCGACGACGGAGCCGGCCAGCGTGCGCATGGGGCCTGGCGAGAGGGCGTTGACGCGGATGTTGTCACGGCCAAGGTCGGCTGCCAGGTAGCGGACTGAGGCTTCCAGCGCGGCTTTGGCGACGCCCATGACGTTGTAGCTGGGCATCACGCGGGTCGAGCCTGCGTAGGTCAGCGTGATCATGGCGCCGCCGTTCTTCATGAGGGCTGCCGCGCGGCGGGCGACGTCGGTGAACGAGTAGCAGCTGATCTCCATCGACTGGCGGAAGTTCGCGCGGGTCGTGTCGACGTAGCGGCCTTTGAGCTCGTTCTTGTCGGAATAGGCGATGGCGTGGACGAGGAAGTCGAGGCTGCCCCATTGGCGCTCGATCTCGCCGAAGGCGCGTTCCAGCGATTGATCGTCTTGTACGTCGGCTTGGACGATAAGTTTTGAGCCGATGCTATCGACCAGCGGTTTGACACGCTTACCGAATGCCTCGGTTTGGTAGGTGAACGCCATTTCGGCGCCGTGTTCGTGCAGCGTTTTGGCGATACCCCACGCGATCGAGTGGTCGTTGGCGACCCCCATGATCAGGCCGCGCTTACCGGCCATGAGTTTTGTGGTCATAGGGTTTACGCGTACCGTTGGAAGACGAGGCAGGCGTTCGTGCCGCCGAAGCCGAACGAGTTCGACAGCACCGTGTCGATCTTCGCGTTGTCGATGCGTTTGCGCACGATGTTCGCGCCGGCGACTTCGGGGTCGATCTCTTCGATGTTCGCGCTTTCGCAGATGAATTTGTTTTGCATCATCAGGATCGAGTAGATCGCCTCGTGCACGCCGGCGGCGCCTTGGCTGTGGCCCGTCAGCGATTTCGTCGCGCTGATCGGCGGCATGTTTTTGCCGAAGACTTCGGTGATCGCTTTGATTTCCGGGATGTCGCCCACGGGGGTCGAGGTTGCGTGCGGGTTGATGTAGTCGATCGGGGCCTTTGCGGTTTCGATGGCCATACGCATGCAGCGCACCGCGCCTTCGCCCGACGGGGCCACCATGTCGGCGCCGTCTGCTGTCGCGCCATAGCCTTTGATCTCGCAATAGATTTTTGCGCCGCGGGCTTTCGCGTGCTCCAGCTCTTCGAGGATCAGGATGCCGCCGCCGCCGGAGATTACGAAGCCGTCGCGGTTCTTGTCGTAGGCGCGGCTCGCCTTATCAGGGGTGGCGTTGTACTTGGACGACATCGCGCCCATGGCGTCGAACAGGCACGAGAGGGTCCATTCGAGTTCCTCACCGCCGCCCGCGAACATAACGTCCTGCTTGCCCCACTGGATCATCTCGTAGGCGTTGCCGATGCAGTTCGCCGAGGTCGAGCAGGC